>JAFQUA010000012.1 GCA_017408725.1 Oscillospiraceae bacterium | reverse complement strand
TCAACTGGCAATTTCAGATAAGAAGCGCCTGAAGTTACGGATCGGTGCAACCAAGACCATCGGCGACTATGTGCTGATCGATTCCATCAAAGAATATCTCCGTGATCCCAGTCACGAGATTTCCCTTGTGGTGGATAACACTAAGCATCTTCTGCAAATGCTTGACGAGAATCAACTGGACTTTGCCGTAATTGAAGGCACATTCAGTAAAACCAAATACGATTCCTATTTGCTGCGGATGGAACCCTTTGTGGGGATCTGTGCAAAGAGCAGTCCTTTATGCGGAAAACAAGTTGCAATTGAGGATTTGCTGAAGGAGACGATTATCGTCCGGGAAGAGGGCTCCGGAACGCGCCGCATTTTTGAGGAGCGTCTGATTGCGGCGGGGTATGAACTGAGTGATTTTAACAGAGAGATTTCCATAAGCAGCTTCGTTTCAATCAAGGCTTTAGTTGGCAGTGGAATCGGTATCAGCTTTATGTACCAATCTGTAATCTCTAAAGAAAATGGAATCGGAACCTTTGCTGTGGATGGGATCACAGAACCACACCCATTCCACGTGGTCTATACACGCAATACAAGCGCCAGGAATTATGCGGAGCAGTTCTTGAAATTTGGATAAAATTATCACCCCGCTTTTGTACGGTTAAGTACGAAGACGGGGTGTTGTTTTGGTAGCAGTATGTACTTTTTCCCAGGCTGTCGGCTGATTTTCTCTACGCCATTTTACGCCAATTTTACGCCATTTTTGCATTGGAAGGCATAGAGTTGCGTGGACTTATGTGTTTTAAAGATGTTGAAAAACCTAGTGTTTATCAAGCTATATCGGCATTTGTAGAGATACATTGAAATATGGAATCGGTAGCTTCAGCGCCGATACCTAATTTCATATATTGTAAAACTCCTTCGTTTTCTGTTATTCTTTATATATAGCAGGGTGGTAAGCTTTGAAACTCTAACCATATAAGTTTAGCACAAAATAATTAATTATTCAATATCGTTTCAATATTTTTCCTTGATGGTTTTTGCTGTGAGGTTTTATTGCCTGAGATCGTCTAATAGGTGAAAAGAGAAATAAAGGAGGAATTCAATGGACAGCGGGATGGACAGCTACCGCCGCTTCTTAAGTGGGGATAACAGCGGATTGGAAGAGATCATCTGCGTGTACAAAGACGGCTTAATCCTGTATTTGCACGGTGTCGTCAATGATCTACAGCTTGCTGAAGAGCTGACGGAGAATACATTCGTAAAGCTGGTGGTCAAGCGCCCCCGTTTTTCTCAGCAGTCTGCTTTCAAGACGTGGCTGTATACCATCAGTCTGCTTTCAAGACGTGGCTGTATACCATCGGCAGAAACACGGCTATCGACCATCTGCGGCGAAGCAGGAAAGCGGAACTGCCATTGGATGACTGCCTGCAGATCTGCAATGACGAAGAAGACTTAGAACAGCGGTACATACAGCAGGAAAATAAGATCATGGTGCATCGCTGCATGAAGAAGCTGAAGCAGGAGTATCAGCAGGTACTGTGGCTTGCGTACTTTGAGGGCTTTTCTTATAAGGAAATCGCCCATATCCTGCATAAGACTACCCACAATATTGAAACGATTGCTTACCGTGCACGGCAGGCGTTGAAAACAATACTGATAATGGAGGGATTTGATTATGAAAACTTATCGTGAAATGACAGAAAGCGTGCTTGAAAAAGCAGGCGCAGAAATTGTGAAGAAAGAACGCAGACGCAGAAACGGCGTATTCATCGCTGCGTCGGGTCTCTGCTTCGCGCTGCTGGTGACGGTGCTGGGTATGGGAATTGAGCAGTCTCCGACAGTTGTGACGACTCTACCCGGTGAGCAGCCCGGACTCTCGGCGGACGCTACCGATACGCCCCAGCCGACGCAGCAGGCAAAAGTGAAGATCACATGTTTGACCAACATTGAAGGTCAAACAACCCAGAAAAATGTGTCTCCGGATGTGTCTATTCCTCTAAATGGCATGATCCGGATTCGTGACACCAGAGCACTTACCAAAGAGGAACATGAGAAAGTATATGCTGAAGAAATGGCAATTGCCGATGAGTTCAGTTTGGGAGGCAAAGGTTCGGTGATCAGATGGGGATACCCTGGTGCTATTACAACCATTATAAGCAACGGTGGAATAACGCTGGATTTTAGTGATTGCTCCACGGTCAAGAACGTTGATATTGAAACTACGGGAGTGGGCTCCGTAAGCAAGGGAGCGCGCTTGTTTGGGCCAAACCCGGAAAAAGGCACGATATACTGGCCTAATGTTCGTAAAGCTGATTTTCGTTGGTCGATTTCCAGTGAACTTGCCTTTGAACTTCACAAGGATCCCACGATCCCTCTGGAGTCCATCCGGGATACAATTACAATTAAGATCGATTACACCAATGGAACTACAGAAACTCTGATTTTTGACATTACGGTCAATGAAGAAGGTAACATCTTTGTGACCCAGCGGGGAATTCCGAATACCGAAGTGTAAAAATGGCATAAAAACAGCACCTGCCTGCGCGAAATGCGCAGGCAGGTATTGTTTGTTATGGGTTACCGTTTGTTTCTGGAATAGAGCTTGGCAAGACCGCCTTCGCTGGTTTCCCGGAAACGGTTATTTAAGTTGATGCCGGTCTCGTGCATGGCCCGGCAGACCATATCATAGCTGATATTTCGGGAGCCGGTGAGGAAATAACTCAAATTGCAGGCGTTCATGGCACGCATGGCGGCAACGGCGTTGCGCTCAATGCAGGGAATCTGCACCAACCCGCAGATAGGATCGCAGGTCAGACCCAGATGATGTTCCATGGCAACTTCCGCGGCGTATTCTACCTGATCCAGATTCTGCTGGTAAAGCTCTGCAAGAGCAGCCGCTGCCATGGAGCAGGCAGTGCCAATTTCAGCTTGACAGCCAGCTTCCGCACCGGAAATCGATGCGTTGCGCTTGGTCAGATTGCCGATGATGCCGGCGGTGGCAAGGCCGCGGCAGATCTGCTCGTCCGTATATCCCTTGGTATCCTGTGCGTATTTAAGTACGGCAGGCAATACACCGCAGGCACCACAGGTGGGGGCCGTCACGATGGTACCATTATCCGCATTTTGCTCCGCAACTGCGTAGGCATAGGCGGCGATCCGCTGGAATTCCAGAAGCCCTGGCTCGTTAACTTCCGGCTTCTGCTCATATAAATACTTTGCCTTCCGCTGGACATTCAGTCCTCCTGGGAGGACACCTTCAGCCTGTAAACCAACGGTGATGGCTTGTTTCATTACCTGCCAGACCTCCATCAGGAAATCCCAGATCTCCGGGCCTTCGTTCAGCTCCACATATTCACTAAGTGTATGGATGTAGCGCCACTTGCAGAAATCTGCGATTTCCGCAAAGGAATGCTCAATATAAACCTCGTCACTCTTCTCGTCAGACTGCCCTGGGTAACGAATATCGCCGCCGCCGATGGATTCAACACGCAAAAAGCCAATTTCTTCATCGCCTTTCCGTGCGATGAAGTCCAGTGTGTTGGGATGGCTGCCGACAAGCTCCTCCTGGGAGAAAACGATTTCTGTGGGCAGGGGGAAGAGAACCTGCCGAATGACCCGGTCAGTACCGTGGCCCACGCCTGTCTTGCTTAAGCTGCCGTAAAGGATCACCTTAAAAGAGTCTGCCTCCGGGTAACGCTCCCGAAACAGCTTTGCAGCCCGCTCAGGGCCCATAGTGTGAGAGGAAGACGGTCCTTTTCCAATTTTATAAATATCCCGGATGGATTTCATGCAATAACCTCCGATACTTTTGCTTTGACAAAAGTATATCAAATCTTACAAGGAAATACAATGCTTATTGTGAATTATTCTCTGCACTGTAGCGCCTCCAGAGACAGTTCTCCCGCCAGTTTAAAAAGAGCATCAGCAAGGACTTGTTCCAATGTTTTTCCGGAGCATATGGCAATGCGGGTATAAAAGAGAACCAGAGACGGTTCCAGAGTTAGAGTAACCTGCTTCATATACGGGCTCCTTTGATCAAAACTGTAATTCATCCTATGCAACCACTTGACATGTGTGATAAAATGTAAGGAAATGAAAACGGAAAAACCTGAGAGGATGAAAACAATGGCTAAGGATAAAAAAGTAGAACAGATCACCGATATGGAGGTAGACTTTGCCCAGTGGTTTACTGATGTATGCAAAAAAGCCCAGTTGATCGACTATTCTTCCGTCAAGGGCGTGTTTATTTACCGCCCCTATGGCTACGCCATCTGGGAGAATATTCAGCGCATCATGGATGCTGAGTTTAAAAAGCAGGGTGTCGAAAATGTGTACATGCCTCTGCTGATCCCCGAAAGCCTGCTGCAGAAGGAAAAGGATCATGTGGAAGGCTTTGCTCCTGAGTGCGCTTGGGTCACCATGGGCGGTGGCGAAAGATTAGAAGAGCGCTATGCTATCCGTCCTACCTCCGAAACTTTGTTCTGTGAGCATTTTGCAAATGTTCTGCAGTCTCACCGGGATCTTCCTATGAAGTATAACCAGTGGTGCAGTGTTCTGCGTTGGGAAAAGACCAGCCGCCCCTTCCTGCGTCACAGAGAATTTTTGTGGCAGGAGGGTCACACCATCCATGCAACCGCAGAGGAAGCCAAGGAATTCACTGAGACCATGCTGAATGTCTATGCTGACTTCTGCGAGAATGTGCTTGCAATGCCCGTGACCCGCGGTCAAAAGACCGAAAAGGAAAAGTTCAACGGTGCCGAAGCTACCTACACCATCGAATGCATGATGCATGATCGTAAGGCTCTGCAGGCGGGTACTTCCCACTACTTTGGTGACGGTTTTGCAAAGGCTTTTGAGATTGAATTTACAGATAAGAATAATCAGAAGACCAATCCTCATGAGACCTCTTGGGGCGTTTCCACCCGCCTGATCGGCGGAATCATCATGACCCACGGCGACAATAACGGTCTGGTGCTGCCTCCCAAGGTCGCTCCTGTTCAGGTTGTCATTCTGCCCGTGGCGCAGCATAAGCCCGGTGTTCTGGAAGCTGCCAATGAGCTGAAGGCTCGCCTTGTAAATGCCGGCCTGCGTGTCAAGCTGGACGACAGTGACAATTCCATGGGCTGGAAGTGCGCCGAATATGAGATGAAGGGCGTGCCTCTGCGTGTCGAGTGCGGCCCCCGGGATCTGGAAAGTGGTGAATGTGTACTGGTTCGCCGTACCGACCGGGAAAAGATTGTTTGCAAGCTGACCGATCTAGAGACTGCCGTTGCGGAGCAGCTGGAGTTGGTCCATCGGGGTATGTATGACCGCGCCAAGAAGAATCTGCAGGAGCATATTTATGAGGCGCACTCTATCGAGGAAGCCAAGGCTCTGCAGGACGAGCACGGCGGCTACATCAAGACCATGTGGTGCGGCGATCTGGAATGTGAGCTTGCCATGAAGGAAAAGGCCGGTATGTCTTCCCGTTGTATCCCCTTCGCGCAGGAGAAGCTGGGCGAGACCTGCGCCTGCTGCGGAAAGCCTGCAGATAAGATGATTTACTGGGGCGTGGCATACTAAATGAAAATTATCCTACCCAGTTCACACTGCTGGGTGCGGTTCAGGAATTCAGTTATCCGCTGTTTGTTTTGTGCTATGTTGCCATTTTTACCTGCTTCTCGTTGATTGTTTGGGGAACTGTCAAACTGGTCCGTAAGATTGCAGCAAAGAAAAAGTGATCGATTGACCCAAGATGAAAGCCCTCGCCGGCTACGGCGAGGGCTGTTCTTATCTGGCTCGGGGAACAATTTCTGTTTTAATAATGTCAACAAATTCGTCCAGTTCTTCTGGCGTATTGTCACGGCAAAGGGAGATCCGGAAAGAGCCGTCCATGACTTCAGGAGAGAGGTTCATGGCGGTCAGCGTATGGCTGCGGTGCCCTTTGGCGCAGGCAGAACCTGCGGAAATGCAGATGCCGTGATCCTGCAAAATGTTGATGGTATTCTGTGTGGGCACACCAGGTATGGAAAGGGACAGAATATGCGGTGCGTCATGTGCGCCGTTAATGACGATACCCTTTATGGTAGATGATTTCTCCACAAGACTGTTTAATAAAGCTTTTTCCTTCTGAATATCTTCCCGGAAGCTGGCAACACCGGCCACGACGGCTGCTGCAAAGCCCAAAATGGCGGGGATGGCCTCAGTTCCGCTACGATATCCGCCTTCTTGCCCACCGCCTAAAAGCAGGGCGGGGAAGGACTTGAGCCTGGGGGAGATATACAGTGCTCCCGCGCCTTTCGGACCGTGGATCTTATGGGAAGAAACGGTGATCAGATCCGCACCCAGTGTTTTTGCGGAGAAGGGGATCTTCAAGAATCCCTGCACCGCATCGGTGTGAAAGATTGCATCGGGGCAAAGCTTGTGGGTCAGCTTGGCCATTTGCTGGATGGGCATCACGGAACCGACCTCGTTATTGACCATCATAATGGAAACAAGGATGGTATCCTTGCGCAGTGCGGCTTTCAAACTGTCTGTAGAAATGTTGCCGAGGTTGTCTGGCTGCAGGTAGGTTACTTCAAAGCCTTGGGCTTCCAGATCCTTCATGCAGTTTAAGACTGCGTGGTGCTCAATGGCAGTGGTAATGATATGCTTGCCTCGCTTGCCCATACGCTTGACAGTGCCGAAAATGGCCCAGTTGTCTGCTTCCGTACCGCCGGAAGTGAAAAAAATCCGGTCAGGCTCAGCGCCCATGGCACTGGCGACAGAGTGCCTCGCAGAGCGAAGCTGTTTTGCGGCATCAAAGCCGAAGGCGTAAAGGGCGCTGGGATTTGCCCAGCCTTCGGTTAAAGCTGCTGTCATTGCCTCCACAGCCTCGTTGCAAGGCTTGGTGGTGGCAGAATTGTCCAAATAAATCATAGTTACTTTCCTACACAAAATCGTTCAAAAATTCTTGCGGTAATGTCCTCCCGCACGGTTGCGCCGGTGACCTCGCCCATGGCTTCCATGGCTTCTTCCACATCTGTTAGCGCTGCATCAGGGGTCAAGCCCAGTCTCAGAGCATTCATAGCACGAAGCATTGCCTCATAAGCCCGGCGGATGGCATCAAACTGCCTTGCGTTGGTGAGGATCGAACCGTCGCAGGGTGTTTCGCCTGTGAAAAGATAATCCACCACATCTCCAAGCTGATCCAGCCCTTCGCCGGTATTGGCACAGACCTTAATGATATTCATAAAAGGCAGATCGCTTGGTACAACGGCGCTGCCAAGATCGGTTTTGTTGATCAGCGCGATGGCGTTTTCCCGATCCGCGCAGAATTCAATGATGGCGTGATCCTCCGGAGTCAATGGCTGAGAACCGTCACAGACAAAAATGACAAGATCAGCATTTTCCACAGCCTGTTTGCTCCGCTCAACACCCATCGCTTCGATCCGGTCGTCGGTATCCCGAATGCCTGCGGTATCGATGAGCCGCACACGGGTAGTGCCGATCATAACGGTTTCTTCCACAGTATCCCGGGTAGTGCCTGCAATTTCCGTAACGATGACCCGCTCGTAGCCGGCCAGAGCGTTTAACAGGCTGGATTTTCCGACATTGGGTTTACCGACAATAGCGGCGGAAACGCCTTGACGCAGAATCCGGCCTTGTCCGTAGGTATTAAGCAACGCATCCAACTTCTTCGCATCGGCTTTCAGCATGCTTTCGTAATTACTGAGTCCAAAGTCCTCGATGTCCTCGTCGGGATAGTCAAGAACCGCATGGAAATGGCTGCAAAGATCCGTCAGATCTCTGTAGACAGGGGAGAGTTTTTTCTGCAGAACACCGCCGACTTGACCTGCTGCATTGGCTGCTGCGTCGGCAGTTTCGGCTTCGATCAAATCAATCACTGCTTCTGCTTGCGTTAAATCCAGTTTTCCGTACAAAAAAGCGCGCTTTGTGAATTCTCCCCGTTTGGCTGGCAAGGCACCTGCCGCGTACAGCGCTTCCAAACCTGCGGTCAGAACGGCGGGAGAGCCGTGACAGTGAAATTCTACCGTATCCTCACCGGTATAGCTGTGAGGACCTCGGGAATAGACAGCCATGCACTGATCGATCACTCTGCCGGATCGATCCTGCAGAGTGCCCAGAATCAGCTTTCTGTCTGGGGCGTTTGAAAGTGTTACTGTGCTTGAAGTAAAAACCTTTTCTGCCACTTGTGCGCATCCGTCACCGGTTAAACGAATGATACCGATGGCGCTTACCGCATGGGAGGTAGAAACGGCCGCGATTACATGAGACATGGAGTAAATATCTCCTTATATTATTATAATGTAAGATTATACCACCCTTTTTGGACAATTGCAATTCCTATGCACATAATCCGCAAGTTTTGGGAGAAACTGCCTGTGAGGTGGTTAAAATGGAGAAACCAACGCAGCGCCCTGAGCCTATGTATCCGGGAGAAATGAACGATGACAATATCCGTGGGATCTTCGATGGGGCAGGGGATTTTAATGCCCGTACATTGAACTGCGGAGAATATAGCCTATATGCCTATGCCATTGATGGTCTAACCTCCGGCGCGGATATATCTGAGTATGTTTTTCAGCCTGCGGTTGAGAATTTGACCGGGGACAGTATGCAGAAATTGTATGACAAAGCTCTGAACGGTGTTGTTGTCAATTCCGTTGCCAAGCCCTGCAAATCATTAGATGATGTGGCGCTTATGCTGGTCAACGGTTTTTGCGTCATTCTCTTTCCCGGTGTTGGTGCGATTGCATTTGAAGTGAAAACAGGGGAAAAACGCAGCATTGCACCGCCTGATCTGGAAAATACCGTAAAAGGGCCGAAAGATGCATTTGTAGAAACCGTGCGCTCCAATACCAGCTTGGTCCGCCGCCACTTGCGCACTCCGGACCTGCGACTGTACGAAACGAAGGTGGGCAGACGAAGCCTGACAAATGTGACGGTGGTCTGGATAGAAGGAATCACCAATCCGGAATATGTGAAAAGAATGAAAAGGCGGTTGGATGAGATCGATATCGACGGTTTGATCGTCCCTTCAGCAGTAGAGGAGTATGTAACCGGTTCCCGGGCTACAGCGTTTCCACTTCTGCAGTATACTGAGCGGACAGACCGGTTTTGCCGTGGATTGCTTACCGGAAGAGTAGGTTTGTTTGTGGATGGGATACCGGTGGGGTATCTTGCGCCGGTGGATATTGGATATTTGATGTCGTCAGCGGAGGATGTGGGAAGGGATTATGTTTCCGCTTCCTGTGTGCGGGTGCTGCGGTATGTTGCGCTGCTGCTAAGTTTGTTGCTGCCGGGAATCTTTATCGCAATGACCGTCTATCATCAGAATCTGATACCGGAACCGCTCTTAAGTGTGATTTTGAAAAGTAAGGAATCCGCTCCCTTTTCAACCGTTTGGGAAGTGCTGGGACTTCTTGTGGCATTCGAACTGCTTCAGGAATCCGGTGTACACCTGCCACAGAGCATTGGACAGTCTGTTTCTATTATTGGTGGAATTGTTGTGGGCACAGCCGGCGTGGAGGCAGGACTTGTTTCCCCAATTGCGCTGATCGCTGTCAGCATTGCCGGAGTCTGCGGATTCGTTTTGCCGAACAGAGATCTGGCATCTGCTGTGCGGGTGTGGAGATTTGTCCTTGGAGTCGCAGGATCAATAACTGGCTTAATTGGCATATTAATTGGGTTGGGAATTCTTTTGATTCATTTACTGATGCTCAGAAGTTTAGGAGTTCCTTATCTTAGATTCTTCGAACCCGGGTTGTTGCGCAGCAGAATGAAATGCCGGAAACAGAGGCCAGAGCATCTAAAACCCGTGGACCGCAGGAATCAGAAATGATTCGTTGTGCGATATGACGATATTGGGTTTAGAAGGGGTGAGAAGAGACCAATATTTAGGTTTTGCAACAGTACAAAACCACAAATTGTAGGGCTGAAAAAAAGATCGTAAAAAATAGAAAATTAGTCTTGACAACGAGTGATACTTCTGCTATTATATCGAAGCTGTCCGCAAAAGCGGAATTCAAGCAACAGAAAATCCTTTAAAAACTGAAAAAAGTTCTTGACATAGGATTGAAGCTGTGCTAGAATAAGCAGGCTCACCGCGAGTGAGCGCCTGTACCTTGTAAATTGAATAATGTGAGACGAACTATAAACACCTTGGACAATTATAATGGATTGTTTAAGCGATGTATATCGAATAACAGCCAACGAAAATTCTTGAGTAAATTTGCT
>JAFQUA010000011.1 GCA_017408725.1 Oscillospiraceae bacterium | reverse complement strand
TTCTACAGTTAATGTTATAGTCATTTTAATCACGTGCTTTCTATGTTTGTCTCGCAACTCACATATTAACACATGATTGCAAGAGGAAGGGTTCGCCCTTCCTTTTTGCTTTCTTGCCAATAATTATTTTACACTAAGGTGTAGGCATTTTATTTTCTTTTGGGCTTGAATAATTTTCCCATTGGTGGCAAACAATACCTGCGGAAACCAATTTTAGGAGGTTTATTTATGTTGCGAAAGCGTATGATCTGCTTGCTGACTGCCCTTTTCTGCGTTGCGGGACTTTGCATGGGCGCGTCTGCGGCGGAAGTGGAATCAGACAGTATTTATTGTTTTACCCAAGAGGACTTTGCCGGAGAAGAAAAGCTTGCCGGCATCTGCATTATGGAGCTGCCGGAAGCGAAGGCCGGTACCGTTATGCTGGGCAGCCGGGTGCTTCGTCCAGGCGATATCCTGACAGCCGACCAGCTGGCACAGATGACCTTTGCGCCGCTGCAGAGCAAGGAGGATATGACCGCTCAGGTGACCTATCTTCCCATCTATGAAAACCGTGTGGCTCCCTCTGCTACCATGACCATATCCATCCGGGGCAAGGAAAACCGGGCGCCCGTTGCGGAGGATTCCGCCATTGAAACCTATAAGAATCTGCCTAACAAGGGCAATCTAAAGGTCACGGAGCCGGAAGGGGAGAAGATGGTCTTTACGGTTGCCCGCCAGCCCAAACGGGGCAGTGTGACACTGAACGAGGACGGAAGCTTTGAGTATACGCCCAAGAAAAATAAGGTAGGCGTGGATTCGTTTACCTACACGGCAACGGACCCCAGCGGCAATGTTTCCCGGGAAGCCACCGTAACCATTCAGATCATGAAACCTTCTGATGCCACCCAGTATACGGATACTGCGGGCTCCTCTTGCCGTTTTGCAGCGGAGTGGATGAAGAATACCGGCCTTTTCGTGGGTGAGAAGATCGGCGGCGCGCTGTGCTTCAATGAAAATAAGACGGTCAGCCGAGGCGAATTTTTAACCATGATGGTGAAATCTCTGGGTGTTCCCGTGGATGAAGCGCTGTCCTATACCGGTTACACCGATGAAGTGCCTCTTTGGCTGAAGCCCTATCTGGCAGCTGCCATGCGAGCGGGTCTGACGGCAGGTCTTCCGGTATCCGAGACCGGCATCTTTGGTGCCCATGAGACCATCACCGGCGGGGAGGTGGCTGTGATGCTGAACAACGCCATGGATCTGGCGGTGAGCACATCTTCCATGGACGAGATGAATACCGAAGAGCCGGAGTGGGCAATGGCAGCGGTGACTGCCATGAACGAAAACGGCATTGCCGTTACCGCAACCCAGGTGATGACCAGAGGGCAGGCGGCAGAAATTTTGTACCGTGTCAGCCAGATGGCAAAGGAAATCCCCAGTCTTGCCATGTATCAATAAAAAGGAAAGGGCGCGCCAATGGCGCGCCCTTTGTTCAGTTGATTTTTTGTGCGATTTGAGGTCTTGCGATCAATACTGCAGCGATTGCGGTAAAGATCATTTCCGGGATCATGTACATGCCGTTGTAGACTATGCTGTACAAGATGCCGAGAGTGGTAGAGTCGAGGGTCGCCACCAGCTGGGCGCCCCATGCGGGGAAACCGTCCTGGGTGAAAAACCACTCTGCCCAACCGGCAAACAGCACATAACCGGAAACAATATGGCACAGATATCTGGCGCCCAGCGCCACAAGGCTGCCGCACATCAAGGATAGGCTGGCGTTTTTGATCTTGTTGCGGAAGATGCCGCCCAGACCCAACGCGGTGTAGGCTAGAATGTAATCAAACAGACACATGATGATGGCGCTGCCGATCATGGTGTCGTCTCCGAAATAACCGGGCAGGAATGCGGCAGAGACGGTCTTGGCACCGATGACCATTTCGATGAGGGCATAGGCAAAGGCGGCAACAAAGCCCCATTTTACGCCGTGGCGGTAAGAAATCAGCACGATGGGCAGCATACTGACGATGGTCAGCTGACCGCCGAAGGTCATTTCGGGGATGAATGTTTTGCTGAGCAATTCCAGAAGAATGGCAATTGCCAGCAGCATGGCGCTTTCAGTTAATCGCTTGGTTTTGGTTGACATGTGAGAATTTCCTTTCAAAAACAGAGTATCGCATTGCATCCGTCTGGGTGCAATGCGATACGAAAAGGTATCCCATATGTGCATCTTTCCCTCCGACGGTACTGGCCGTATCAGGTTCACGGGTCTGGACTACAAAATCCACTCTCAGCCGGATGTATCCGGCTCCCCGAAGACGTATGTGCTTTGCGATCTGGGGTTATTATAGCGCAAAATGAAGAAATGTCAAGAACGATAAATGATCGTTTATGTTACGAACGGAATGCAGCCAAGCCTCCCTCTGACGAGGGAGGTGGTTCAGCCGTTAGGCTGAGACGGAGGGAGAGAAACTACCCCTCAGTCACGCTGTTCACGTGACAGCTCCCCTGACAAGGGGAGCCTTGGTGCTAAGCTAAACGATCATTTATATTGCTCGAGATAGATCAGCAGCACGGCGATATCCGCAGGGCTGACACCGGAGATACGGCCTGCCTGCCCGATGGACATGGGACGGATGGCGGAAAGCTTTTCCTGTGCTTCCAGCCGCAGCCCCGCGATGGCTGCATAATCAATATTTGCCGGCAGCAATCGGGCTTCTTCCTTACGGAATTCCTCCACCTGCTTTTCCTGCCGGGCAAGATAGCCGGCATATTTGATCTGGATCTCTACCTCTTGGGTAATACTTTCGGAAAGAGGGGGACGGTCTGGATCAAAAGGTGCGATATCGGCATAAGTGACCTGAGGTCTGCGTAAAAGATCTGCAAGACGGGCGGAATTGGCAACCGGAGCGGATTCCCGCTGCACCAGCATGGCGTTCAGTGCATCGTTCGCGGCAACACCGGTGGCTTCCAGACGGCGCATCTCTTTGTGGACGGCTTTGTACTTTTCTTCCACCTGCTGCAGCCGTTCCGGCGGTACAAGGCCGATTTTCGCGCCGATGGCACAGAGGCGCTGGTCGGCATTGTCCTGCCGGTGTAGCAGCCGGTATTCTGAGCGGCTGGTCATGATCCGGTAGGGTTCTTCTGTTCCCTTGGTCACAAGGTCATCGATCAATGTGCCGATGTAACTGGTTTCCCGTGTCAGAATCAGCGGCTCTTTGTCCTGCAGCTTCAGCGCGGCATTGATACCGGCGATCAAGCCCTGCACAGCGGCTTCCTCGTAGCCGGAGGAGCCGTTGAACTGACCAGCACCGTACAGCCGCTGCACTGCCTTGGCCTCCAAAGTAGGCAGCAAGGCGGTGGGATCAATGCACTCATACTCGATGGCATAGGCGGGCCGCATCATTTCCGCGTTCTCAAAACCGGGAATGGTGCGCATCATCCGAAGCTGCACATCTTCGGGCAAAGAAGAGGAAAAGCCTTGAATGTACATTTCCTCCGTATCCAGTCCGCAAGGTTCGATGAACAGTTGGTGGCGCTTTTTGTCGGCAAAGCGGACGATCTTGGTTTCAATACTGGGGCAGTACCGGGGACCGACACCGGAGATGGTACCGTCGTACATGGGACTGCGGTGCAGATTCTCCTGAATGATCCGGTGGGTTTCCTCGTTGGTATAGGTCAGATAGCAGACGGCTGCATTGTAAGGCGTGTGCTCCGTGCGGAAGGAGAAGGGTTCAATGGTTTCGTCGCCGGGCTGCAGCTCCATTTTGGAAAAGTCGATGGATCTGCGGTTGATTCTGGGAGGTGTGCCGGTTTTGAATCGGCGCAGAGGAAGACCGAGGGTGCGCAGATTGTCGGAAAGACCGATGCTGGGGTGCATACCGTCGGGGCCGGAGGATACCACGGATTCTCCGGTGATAACAGTACTGTCAAGGTAAGTGCCGGTGGCGATGATGACGGCTTTTGCATCATACTCCGCTCCCAGCTGGGTGCGAATGCCGGTGACACCATTTTCGTCTGTGAGGACTTCAGTGACCATGGCCTGCTTTAATTCCAGACCATCCTGCATTTCGAGGGTGTGCTTCATCACCTGCTGGTATTTTCGGCGGTCGGCCTGTGCCCGGAGAGAGTGAACGGCAGGGCCTTTGCCCTTATTCAGCATCCGGTACTGGATGCAGGCTTTATCCGCGGCAATGCCCATTTCGCCGCCCAGCGCATCCAGTTCCCGTACCAGATGTCCCTTGCCCGTACCGCCAATGGCGGGATTGCAGGGCATATTGCCCACGGCATCCAAGTTGATGGTAAAAAGGATGGTATGCAGCCCCAGACGGGCGCAGGCAAGGGCAGCTTCAATGCCAGCATGACCGGCACCGATCACGGCAACATCGCAATCACCTGCTTTGTAGTATATCATGCTTCTTCCTCCGCAGTCTGCCTTTTTTCTTCCGGCGGCAGAACAAAGGGCTTGCAGACCACTTCGCAGCGGTTGATGGGTGTGCCGAGGGCGTGGAATTTCTCTTCATAGCCGGTCATAATGCCCACAATTCCGTTTTCGTGGAGATTCCGGGTCAGGTTCTTCACTTCCAGACAACAGGCAGCAAACTCTTCAACGGAGTACTCAAAAAGGGGAGCGTTGTCGGTCTTAAAGTGGAACTCGCCGCCTGTGCGGACTACGCGGCAGTACTTGTCCAGAAAACCTCTGTGGGTCAATCTGCGTTTGGCGTTCTTTTTGCGGGGCCAGGGATCGGGGAAGTTGATGAACAGCCGGTCGATCTCCTGCCTTTCGAAAATATCTTCGATATTGGCAACATCCATATCGATAAAAAAGACATTTTTAAGGTTCATGGCTTTTGCTTTTTCCATAGCTACTACCATAGCCTCCCGGCAGCGCTCCACGGCAATCATCAGCATATCGGGACGGCTTTCCGCGGTTTCAACGGTAAATTTACCCTTGCCGCAGCCAACTTCTACCCAAAGACCGGCGCAATCCGGCTTCAAGGAACGCCAGTTTCCTTTCAGGGAAGTGGGCTCCGCGATCCGGTAATCGGCGCAGGCGGCCATACGGGGATCCAAATTCTTCATTCTACGCATTCTCATAGCTATATTCCTCCAATGGAGCAAAGCCCCATAATCTTTCAATTTATCATTATAGCAGAAACCGGGCCTTTCGTCAAAACATTTCTAAAATATCCCCCCGTAGGGCTTGCAAGGCCGAGAAATCTAAGGTATAATGCAACAAAATGAGGAAAAGGAGGGCTTTGCCATGTCAGACCATCACCACGAACATGAGCATGACCATGCCTATATGCATGCCCACGGCATTGCCCACAGCCACGGGCATGTCCATGAGAATCAAAAGGCGGTCGTTAATCGTCTTGCCCGGGCCATTGGACACTTGGAAAAGGTCAAGCGAATGGTGGAAGAGGGCTATGACTGTTCCGAGGTTCTGGTTCAGCTGGCTGCTGTGCGGTCTGCTATCGACAATACCGGTAAGGTGATCCTGCAGGATCATATGCGCCACTGCATGGTGGACGCGGTGGCAGCGGGAGATGCCGATGCCATTGATGAGCTGTGTCAGGCCATCGATAAGTTCATGAAGTAAGGAGCCGCATGCGGCTCCTTTTTCGTTCTATCCAAGGGACAAGAGGCATAGGTTTGTACCACCAAATATGCGGAGGGGACAGATATGAAACGGGTGGGACTGATCATTGTTATTTGCTTGCTGATCACCATGCTGCCGGTACGCGCCGGCGCGGTGGAACTGGATGTTCCGGGGAAAAGCGCAATTCTGATGGATATGGCTACGGGAACGGTGCTGTATGAAAAGAATGCACATGAAAAATTGGCACCGGCTTCTGTGACCAAGGTGATGACCATGCTGCTGATCATGGAGGCAATTGATTCCGGAAAGGTCAAGTGGGATGACATGGTGATCACTTCGGAAGCCGCGGCGGCCAAGGGCGGCAGCCAGATCTACCTCAAGGTGGGGGAAAGCATGACGGTGTCGGATATGGTCAAGTCCATTGCCGTATCTTCAGCCAATGACTGTGCCTGCGCCATGGCAGAGCACCTTGCCGGATCGGAAGCGGCATTCGTGGCCCAGATGAACCAAAGAGCCAAGGAACTGGGCATGAATGATACCAACTTTGTCAACTGCACCGGCCTTGACGATGATGAGAACGCGAAAAACCACTTGACCAGCGCCCATGACATTGCGGTGATGTCCCGGGAGTTGATGAAGAATCATCCGGACATTCAAAAATTTACGACGATCTGGATGGACACCGTTCGAGGCGGTGCCTTCGGCCTTGCCAATACAAACAAATTGGTTCGCTTTTACCCCGGTGCTACGGGGTTAAAGACCGGATTTACTTCCGCGGCAGGCTACTGTCTGTCCGCAACGGCACAGCGGGACGGACTGGGATTAATCGCGGTGGTAATGGGAGCGGCGACCTCTCAAGAGAGGTTCAGCGCCTGCAAATCCATGCTGGATTACGGGTTTGCCAACTACGCACTGGTGTCACCGGAGGTGACAGAGGAAACCGTACCGGTGAGGCTGGGAAAAACCGACAGTGTGAAGGCTGTGCCCGCAGAGCCGGTGCAATTGCTGGTTGACAAGGCACAAAGCAATCAGGTGCAGATCCAGACGGTTTTGGAGGAGGAAGTTACCGCACCGGTCAGCAAGGGACAGCGCCTTGGGACTCTGACGGTAAAGGTGGGGGAACAGGTGCTGGCACAAATTCCTATGGTAGCAGAAGAAAGCGTTATAAAGCTAACATTTTGGGACCTTTTTGTAATAATTCTACGGAGAATTGCCATGGCGAAATAAAAAACACCCCCGAGGAAGAATCCCTCGGGGGTGTGGTGCTTATGATTAGTCAGCAACGTAGGGCAACAGGGCAATCTGACGGGCACGCTTGATAGCGGTGGTCAGGTCACGCTGGTGAGCTGCGCAGGTGCCGGTGGTACGGCGGGGCAGGATCTTGCCACGCTCGGACAGGTAACGGCGGAGCTTAGCGATATCCTTGTAATCGATGCTGGTCACCTTATCCACGCAGAATGCGCAAACCTTCTTGCGCTTGCGGGGGCGAACACGCTGTTCGTTAGCCATGGGTTATTCCTCCTTGTAAGATTTGTGAAAAAGTTCAGTTTTTAGAAGGGCAGCTGTGCGTCGTCATCATCCAGCATCGCGAAATCGGATGCGGGAGCAGACGGAGCACTGTAACCGCCGAAAGCGGGAGCTGCGGGAGCGGCATAACTGCCACCTTCGCTCTGGCGCTTGCTTTCACCGAAGTAGACATTGTCTGCCACGACTTCTGCGGTGCGGCGCTTGTTGCCTTCCTTGTCGGTCCAGTTACGGATCTGGAGCCGTCCCGATACCACTGCCATGGAGCCCTTGGTGAAATACTTGGAGACGAATTCTCCGGTCTGACGCCAAGCGACACAGTCAATGAAATCGGTTTCCCGTTCGCCGCCTTCTCTGTTGCCGAAGTCACGGTCAACAGCTACCGTAAAGCTTGCAACGGCGATGCCGCTGCCGGTACGGCGCAGCTCGGGATCCCGGGTCAAACGACCCATGATGGTGATGTGGTTGAGCATAAAATTACTCCTCCACGACGGTGGTCAGGCAGCGCAGGACACCTTCGGTGATCTTCATAACGCGCTCCATCTCAGCGGGGAACTCGGGCTTTGCTTCGTAGTTCATCAGAACATAGTAGCCCTCGGGCAGATCATTGATGGGGTAGGCCAGCCGACGCTTGCCCCACTCATCGATGTTGGTCAGAGTACCCTCCGCCTCCACCATTGCCTTGAACTTTTCCACAAGTGCGGCGATGCCCTCTTCGCCCTGAGCAGGGTCGATGATATAGAGCACCTCGTACTTACCGGTGATCTTAGCCATGTTGTTTGCACCTCCTTTTGGACTTTTAGGCCCACGGTCGCGCCGTGAGCAAGGATAAATCTGCATTCGCAGACCAGTGTATTATATCGGTTTGCTGCTGTTTTGTCAAGACATTTTTGAAAAGAAAGTTCGTATTTTGATGGAATAGCGGGAGTATATTTTAAATTGCAGACGATCTGCGTTATGACAAAATTAACCTTTGCATTTTTTGTCGAGTTTTGCTATAATACCAAAAAAATGCAGCGTCTGTTTGCTGCAGATTCTGAAAGGAAGTATTTTTGATATGAAACGATTACTGCCGCTTCTACTGATTCTTATGGTGCTGCTCAGTGCCTGCGCAAAGTCTCCTGTAGAGACAACACCTACGGATACACAAGGAACGGTTCCCCCTACCACGACAACTCTGCCGACCACCCAACCCCCTGCAACCACAGCTCCCACAGACCCCTCCCAGTCGGAAGTTACCCAGCCGGAACTGAATTATCTGCATCCACTGACCGGTGAAGCGCTGGCAGAACCCATGCTGCAGCGTCCTGTGGCTGTTATGCTGAATAACATCGTTGCTGCTATGCCCCAGCACGGCGTGAGTCAGGCGGATATTCTCTATGAGGTTCTGGCAGAAGGCGGCATTACCCGCTGTGTGGGTATTTTCACTGATCTCGAGAGTGTGGAAAAGGTTGGTTCCATCCGCAGTGCCCGTAAATACTTCGTTCAGATCGCACAGGGATACGGAGCGGCTTATGTTCACGCCGGCGGCAGTAATGAAGCCAATGCCTATTTAAATACACTGAAAAATATGGATCTGGACGCTGGTCTTTCCGCTACCTACTTCTACCGTGATCAGGACCGCTTGAATTCCGGCTATTCTCTGGAGCACACCCTGTTCAGCAGCGGTGAAAAGATCCTGGCATTTGCCAAGCAGCGCGGGGTAACGACATCACTGGATGCAGAAAAGCCTTATGGCATGTCCTTTGACGACACCAAGGTCATTGCCGGAAAGAGTGCCAAAAAGGTCACGGTTTATTTCAACATGGGCGGAAAACCCAGCAGCTATACCAAGTCTACAGCTTTCACTTATGATGAAAACACCAAGCTTTACTCTGCTGCTCAGTATGGCGGCGACTATATTGACGGCAACACCAAAAAAGCGATTGCTTTCCGTAATGTTATTGCGCTGTATGCATCCACCTCGGTGCAGAGTGACGGCAAACTGCTGACCATCAATACCGTCGGCAGCGGAACAGGTCATTTTGCCTCCAACGGGCAGATGGTAAATATCAAGTGGAGCAGAGCCAGCGTAAATGATCCGTTTACCTTTACATTGGAAAACGGCAGTCCGCTGACATTTGGCGTGGGTGCGACCTATATTGGTGTAGTTCCTACCGGTGCCACGGTAAATTTTGAATAAGAAGCTAAAAAGCGCGTTGTAAAACGCGCTTTTTTCTATGGTGTGGGTTTTTATTCTGTGCTGTTTGGATATACTTAAAAATCGATTAATATTTAAACTGATGCTTGATTCAAAGCGGAATGTATTGTATAATGACTTATATTATGTTAACAACGGAGGACGGGCATATGCAGACTGCGGAGAATATCGTTACCGGTTATGCACAAAAAATACTGGGTCAGGTGCGTAATGTGGTGGTCGGTAAGGATCAAACCCTTTTGTGGACGCTGGCGACGATTCTGGCCAGAGGACATATCCTGCTGGAGGATATTCCCGGTGTCGGAAAGACAACCATGGCAGTGGCTTTCTCCAAGGTGCTGGGTCTAACCTGCAACCGTGTGCAGTTTACGCCCGATGTCCTGCCTTCTGATGTGACGGGATATTCTGTACTGGATCAAGCTTCCGGCAAGATGGTCTATCAGCCCGGCGCGGTGCTTTGCAACCTTTTTCTGGCAGATGAGCTGAACCGCGCTACCTCCAGAACCCAGTCTGCGCTTTTGGAAGCGATGGAAGAAGGTCAGGTTACCGTAGACGGTATCCGTCATCCGCTGCCTCAGCCTTTTATTGTAATCGCTACCCAGAATCCCACCGGAGCGGCAGGTACGCAGCTGCTTCCCGACAGCCAGATGGACCGCTTCACCATAAGAATGAGCCTCGGCTATCCTTCTGTTGCGGATGAGGCTGCCATGGTCATGAACCGGCAGGGAAAAAATCCCATGAATGCCCTGGTGCCGCTGCTGAGCAATCAGAATCTGGTTGCCATGCAGGATGCTGTGGCCAATACCTATGTGTCGGAACCGGTGGTACGCTATATTGTCGCGCTGATCGATGCGACCCGCCGGCATGAGCACATTATCCGCGGAGCAAGCCCCCGTGCTACTCTTTCCGTGACGGCGGTGGCTAAGGCAGTTGCGCAGCTACGGGGCAGGGATTATGTGGTACCCAAGGATGTTCAGGAGGTTTTCCAGAGAACGGTGGCACACCGGTTGCTGATGTCTGCCAAGGCAGAAGGCAGCGGCATCACAGCCGAGCAAGTCCTCAAGTCCATTCTGGATAGCGTACCGGCACCCAAAGTGCTCCGTTAATCCATGCTGAAGCGCTGGATTCTGTATTTGCTGGCGGTCAGCATCTGTATCGTGTTTTATCTGGCTTACCGGCAATGGTTTGCCTGGTTTGCACTGATCTGCGTTCTGTGTCTGCCCATAGTTGCACTGCTGACCAGTCTGCCTGCGATGCTCAAACTGAGACTGAAAGCAAAATATCCTCCTTTTATATCGATGGGGACGAAGCAGACGGTGCATTTTGTGCCGGAATGCCGGTTTCCTATACCTCCTTGCCGCTACCGGCTGCGGGTAACAAGAGTAATCTCCGGGGAGGAATGGAAGCTGAAGGAAGGAAAGCAATTCCCCACAGAGCATTGCGGAAAATTGTTATGTAAACTCGAAAATGCCAGAGTATATGACTATATGGGTCTGTTTTGGCTTCGCATACAGAAAAAATCAATGAAGCCGCTGGTGGTACGTCCCGTTCCTGTACCTATGCAGTATGTTCCCGATCTGGAGCGGTTCGCGGCTTCCTCCTGGCGGCCCAAGCCCGGCGGCGGTTTTTCTGAAAATCATGAGATGCGCCAGTATGTACCGGGAGACAAGCTGAATCAGGTGCACTGGAAGCTGACGGCAAAGACCGGTGAGATCATTGTGAGGGAACCCATGGAGCCGGAGCGGAACCGGGTGCTGATCGAAATGGATCTGCGTGGAACACCGGATCAGCTGGATCAGAAGTTCGGCCAACTTTTATGGCTTAGCCAGCATCTGCTGGAAATGGGGCTGAAGCATGAGCTGCGGGTTTTGACCGGAGACGGTGTTCAGAGTCCCAGTGTAGAAAATGCGGAGGATCTGGAGGCGGCGGTAGATTATCTGCTGGGACAGAAAATGGCTTCTGCCGAAAGGACAATGGAAGCGGTTGCCGCCGCGTGGTGCTGCAGGATCGGAGGTGGGGAAGATGAAGCGTGAAAAGCTTTATTCCCTGCTTATTGGAGCGGTTCTGGCATTTTGCATCAGCTTTGGCAGTGTGGCTGGAATCATAACGGGCTTTTCTCTCAGTGTTTCAGACGGATCTGTATCTTCCGGTTTTTATACGGCGCCTGCCAGTATTGCCGCTGTTGCGGTGTTTTGCGCGGTGTTTTCCGCGGCGGCAGCGATAGCCTTTTCCTACCGCAGGGGCGGGTGGATCCTGCTGGGTGCTATGGCGCTGAGCATCGGTTATCTGTGGCGGACCGGCATCTTGGAAACTTCCGTGGAAGCGGCGCTTTACCGGATTACTTATGTTTATAATCTGGCATACCGCTGCGGTATCGTAAAATGGACGGATGCTTTCTCACCCGGGATCTCTCCCAATGTGGGATTTTGTGTTTTAGCAGCCATTCCGGCATTGCTGACGACGTGGGCCATTTGCCGGAGAAAAAGTGCGGTCTTACCGGTGCTGTGCGGATGTATCATATTGGGCATTTGCCTGGTGGTGACGGATACTGTGCCGGCGATCTGGTGCCTGCTTCTGCTGCTTACGGGAATGATCCTGCTGATTCTTACCAATACGGTGCGCCGCCAATGTGTTGCCGACGGAAATCGGCTTACGGCGATGATGCTGGTTCCGGCGGTTCTGTATATGAGTCTGCTTTTCGGTATTGTACCCCAGGACGGTTATGAATCAAAAGCAGATGACATGCAGCAGGCGATTGTGGACTGGTTCCGTAGTTTTTCTTTCGGAAATCTGTTTGATATCGGATTATCGGGCAACTCTACGGGCTCGGTGGATCTGAGTATGGTGGGTCCCAGAACGAATTTCAAATATGCGGTTATGGATGTGACCGCGGACAAAGGTGGCACACTGTATCTGAGAGGGCAGTCGTTGGATATTTACGACGGAACATCATGGAAACCGTCCGATGCCAGCAGCGAAAAAGACGGAGGATGGCCAACGAAGAACTGCGAAGCTGTGGGCAGCGTGAAGCTAGTTACAAGAAGCGGCATGCCGGTAAAGTATTTCCCCTACTATCCCGGGGGTTCTCATTGGCCTGTAGGCGGCAGCCTGAAAGACGGCGCTGTCAGCAATCCTTACCGCCAGAGAGAGTATTCCTTCCAGCAAATGGAAATTACCGGACAGACCAACGCTGTGCTGTCCGGGGAAATGGAAGAGCAGTGTCTGCTGCTGCCTCACAACACCAGGATCCGGGCGGCAAGTCATTTAAAAAATGCCGGGTATTTTCCAGGACAGTCCGAAGGGGATATTGCACGGGTTGTTGCAAGATATGTTTCCTCTGCGGCAGTATACGATCTTAATACGGGCAGAATGCCTTCCGATGAAAATGATTTTGCTATGTGGTTCCTGCAGGAAGCCGACAGCGGCTACTGCATCCATTTTGCCAGTGCCGCCGCGGTTTTGCTGCGTGCAGCAGGTGTGCCGGCCCGGTACGTCAGCGGTTATGTCGTTAAAGCAAGCCCGGGGAAAACGGTTACGGTAACGGAAAACCGCGCCCATGCATGGGTGGAATACTTTGTTCCGGGAGAGGGCTGGATGGTTCTGGATCCTACCCCTGCAATTTGGACTGAAGAACCGGAGGATCCGCCTGCGCCTACCGAACCCTCTACGAAGCCTACGGATCCGGGCACAGAACCGAACCCAAGACCTACGCAGCCTGAAGAGAAGCCTACGGAGCCGTCGCAGGAACCCACAACTCCCGAAGGTAACTTTGGTGGAGACAATAGCCAGATGAAGATCGATCTGAGCTGGTTGTGGGTGGTTCTGAAATGGCTGGGGATATTGCTTGCTATCTGCTTTGCGGTGGTGGGGCAGGTTATCCTGCGGCAGCGGCTGTGGAGCAAACGGATGCATACCGGACATCCCAATCAGCGTGCTCTTGCCAGATGGCGGATGGTGCTGAAAATGTGCCGGCTGATCAAGGAGCGGCCGCCGGAAGAACTGTATGAACTTGCGGAAAAGGCAAGATTCAGCCAGCATACACTGACGGTTGGAGAACGGATGGAATTTGACCGGTATCTGGACCGTGCAGAGGCGCGACTGAATGAAATGCACTGGTGCAGGCGGTGGCTGATCCGCCTGATCTGGGCTGTATAAAGAAAGGACGCGTTGAAAAACGCGTCCTTTTTGCTATCTAAAGGTTACTGCTCAATGCTAAGAACCGTGCCGATGAAGAGGGGGAGGTTGGTTTCCATGTCCAGAATGAGGTACACAAAGGGGCGGTCAAGGGTTACCTCATACTTGGGGGAGTATGCGCCCTCTGCCTTCATCTCTACCTTTGTGACAGCGGCGGCACGGGTGCCTTGGGTATCGACAGTGATGTGGGTCTTGTGCAGCACGCTGCCGATATAAAGGTTGCCCCGGTCACAGGTGCCCATGGGGGTGAAATCAGCCCTAGCGCCGTCGAAGGCGGTGGGCATTCCCATTTCCATAAGCACATCCTTTAATTCTATATCATAATCGTAGCGGAACTGGGGAATCGAGGCGAATACACTGGCGTTCTGGGCACTGTTGAGCGTTTTTTGCAGGCCTTCTGCCGTAAGGGATGCTACATATTCTTCAATGGACACCCCTTCATTGGGCAGCAGCGCCGCAAAGGCGTAGTTTCCGCCGGCATAGGGCTTCATGAAGCCGGTGGCGAGGCTGTCACTGAGATACTTGTGCTCCGTCTGGTGCATCATGGTAACTTTTTGCTCGGTACCGTCATTGGCGGTGAAGGTGTGTCCTTCATAAACCTGCGTGGTGTCCTTGTAGGGGCGTTCCCACTTGGCATCGAATACCAGAGCGTTGATCAGATACAGCATGGTATCACTGCTGATTTGATCGATGATCTTGTCGATCATGCCGTCGGTCTTTTCTTTTGTCCAGTTGTTGATATCGCTGACGGTGCTGTCATCAAAGGGCGCTTTGTAGGCGGAAGCGCCATAGTAGTCCGCATTGGTCTGGAGGAATGGCTTGTTGACCGTTAGTGTCGGATCATCCCGATACCAGATGGAATTGGCGATGGCGACCTTAGCCTTTTCGGATGTGGAAAGTTGGTTTGCATAACTATACAAATAGCGGTTCAGATCATCAATGGGCATGCCGAGTAGTGCTTCCATCTCGGCTTTCGTCTGACCGTCCGCTCCATTAGCGGTCATGGCAAGGGCCAGCATGACAGACAGGGGAGATACCAGAGTGTTCTCATCCGATGCGCAGGCTTTGAAAAGCCGCAGGGTAAAATCGGTTTGTGCGTTGATAAATCGGGCATCCGGGACAGTACCTTCCGCGGAATTTGGTGTGATGCCCTCCATTAGGTTGATTGCTTTGACGGTGGCGGTGGGTTGCAGCAGGATCACTGCCAAAAGTACAAGACAGAGAACGAAACTGGTGCAAACTGTGAACGCTTTCATTCTGCGTTGTTTTTCGGCTTTTTTTGAACCAACACGGCGCAGTAATTCTTCCTTAAATTCCTTTTGGTCTTTCATAATTCGACTCCTTCCGTTTTTAGTATGGTACGAAGCCGCTCTTTGCCCCGATAGAGCAGATTATACACCTGTTTGCTACTCAACTTCATGACCTTTGCCGCGTCTGCATAGCTCAGCTCTTCAAAGTAGACCAAATGCAGGGCCTGCTGCATGGCATTGGGCAGGGTGCGCAATTTCAAATGCAATGCTTTCTTTTGCTCGCTGAGCAGAAGCTGGGCTTCCAGATCTGTATCTGCAGCCGGTTGTCTGCCCATCTCTCCGTCAGAAAAGTGCTTTCTGCGGCGAAGATAATCCAGTGCCAGGCAGCAGCCTCGCATGAAAAGATAGCTTTTCATGCTGATGCGAAAATCGTACCGTCGGGGATGTACCAGAAGATCCACAAAAACATCAATGGCAATATCCTCCGCGGTATCCGGATCATGGACAATGCGGTCAATGAAGAAGATCAGTTTCAGGCGATATTGGCTTAGGATTTCGTCAAAAGCGGTTTCGTCCCCGCTGAGAAAACGGCGGTAGCTACTTTCACCGTTATCCATGGGTGTGTCCTCCTTTCGGTGACTTCACTATATATACGCATGACAATGGAAAATTCCTCACATATTTTTCCGTGACACGGTAAAAATATCGAAAAAGGGAGGGAAAATAATGAAAAAAGAGGATGAGAAAAAGCCTGTCACATGGGAAATTGCGGATCCGAAGCCGCCCATCGTACAGTCCGGGCATATGGAGAACCGGAAAGCGAATTAGTTATGTAAACTGAAAGAAAAAACATACAGGGCAGGAATTTCCTGCCCTGTTGTTCATTTGCAATTAGCCGTTGGCGCGCATCTGAGCGAAGCACTCGCTGCAGAACACGGGACGGTCGGACTTGGGCTCGAAGGGAACCTTGGCCTCGCCGCCGCAACGGGCGCAGGTAGCGGTGAAGAACTCACGGGGGCCACGGGTAGCGTTCTTGCGAGCGTCACGGCAAGCCTTGCAGCGCTGGGGCTCGTTCTGGAAGCCGCGCTCAGCGTAGAATTCCTGCTCACCGGCGGTGAAAACGAACTCGTTGCCGCACTCTTTGCAAACTAAAGTCTTGTCTTCGTACATGGAAAATACCTCTCTTCGGTTGTTTGCCCCGTGAAAGCCCACCAATCTTCTGGTTGTAACGCGGAGTCAAAATAATAATGATGGTGGTTACACCACAAGTTGCATTATACACAGAGGATTTTTAAATGTCAATCCTTTGTTCATGATTTTTTTACAAAATATTCCGTAGATTCAGTGTTTTCTATACAAAATATGGCTTAAACATCAAACTGGGTTTGTCCCTCGTAGGAGATGTGCAGATGGTCGTAAGCCAGTGCCGTTACGCAGCGTCCCCGGGGAGTACGGGTCAGGAAACCAAGCTGCATCAGATAGGGCTCGTATACATCTTCCAGTGTAACGGCTTCTTCACCGATGGTAGCAGCCAGCGTTTCCAGACCCACTGGGCCGCCGCCGTAGTTGCGGATGATGGCAGTGAGCATCCGGCGGTCGATGGTATCCAGACCCAGCTTATCCACTTCCAGTCGGGAAAGGGCGAGGTCGGCAGCTTCTTTGGTGATGGTGCCGTCGCCCATAATCTGGGCGAAGTCCCGGACGCGGCGCAGAAAACGGTTGGCGATTCGGGGTGTACCGCGGCTGCGGGAAGCGATCTCCATAGCACCGGCAGGGTCAATGGGCATGCCGAGAATGGTGGCGGAGCGGGTGACGATCCTTGCCAGTTCTTCCGTGGTGTACAGCTCAAGACGCAAACTGACACCGAAGCGGTCACGAAGGGGAGCGGATAACTGGCCGGCTCTGGTGGTGGCACCTACCAACGTGAATTTGGGCAGATCCAGACGGATAGAGTTGGCGCTGGGGCCTTTGCCCACGATGATGTCGATGGCAAAATCCTCCATGGCGGGGTACAGAATCTCTTCTACCACACGGTTCAAACGATGGATTTCGTCAATAAACAGAATGTCACCGGGGTTCAGATTGGTCAAAAGGGCGGCAAGATCTCCCGGTTTTTCGATGGCAGGACCGGAGGTGATCCGGATGCCGGAACCCATTTCGTTGGCAATGACTCCGGCGAGAGTGGTTTTTCCAAGACCGGGAGGGCCGTAGAGCAGGGTATGATCCAGGGGCTCGTTTCTGCGGCGGGCAGCCTCGATGTAAACGGAAAGGTTTCCCTTGGCTTTTTCCTGTCCGGTATAGTCAGAAAGCAGCTTGGGCCGCAGACCGATCTCACCGGCATCCTGGGGCGCAAAGGTGGGGGAAATGATGGGTGTATCCAATTCTTGTGAGAACTCTAAACTCATATAAACCTCCAATACAGAGATATGAGATGAGAGATATGAGATATGAGATGTTACTATCTTGTATCTCGTATCTTGTATCTCGTATCTTTCGGCTTGTTATCCTTTCATGACCATGGCGCGCAGAGCATAGCGCACCAATTCTTCGGTGCTGGCATTGGGGTCGGCACCCTTCAGGGCGTTCTGGATCTCAGCAGGGGAATAGCCAAGCTCCTGCAGAGCGGCCCGGGCAAGGGCGGCATTGCCGCTGGGCTGGGCGGAGGCAGAAACGGGACCGGTAGAGAAGTCCAGCTCCACAGAGCTGCCGCCGATCTTGTCCTTCAGCTCCAGAATGATCCGCTGGGCAATTTTTTTGCCGATGCCTTGAGCGGCAGTGAGCATTTTTTCGTCACCGGTCATAACAGCGAGGGTGAAATTCTGGGGACCGCCGGAGGAGAGAATGGCCATAGCGGCTTTGGGCCCCACGCCGTTGACAGAAGTCAGCAGCTCGTAGCAGCGCTGCTCCTCTTTGGAAATAAAGCCGTAGAGGTCAAAAGCATCCTCACGGATAGACTCGGTGATGTAAAGCCGGGCCTGCTGATTCATCTTCAGCTGACCGGCGGTATAGGCGGTAACACGGCAGCCGTAGCCAACGCCGCCACAATCGATCACGGCAAGACCCGGCTCCAGAACGGTAACCGTACCGGAAACATAGTAAAGCATGGAGTTTTCCTCCCTAGTTTTTTTGTGATCGCGCCAGCAATGATGTGGAGCTTCTTGCGTGGCACAGCGCGATGGCAATAGCATCGGCAGCGTCGTCAGGCTTAGGCATGGCCTGCAATCCCAGAAGCCGCTTGGTCATATCCTGCACCTGATGCTTTGTAGCATTGCCGTAGCCCACCACCGACTGTTTGACCTGTGAGGGTTTATAAGCTGTGACCTCCAACCCTGCCTGCCGGATGGCAAGCAGAATCACGCCGCGGCTTTGGGCAACACCGATGCCGGTGGTGACATTCTGACCGAAAAACAGCTCTTCAATGGCAACGGCATCCGGCTTGGCGACCTCCAGCAGTTTTCGCATATCTTCATAGATGATTTCAAGTCTGGCGGAAAAGTCCATGCCTGCCGGAGTGGTAATGGCACCGCACTGCAGAAGCCGGCTTTGACCGCGCATTGTTTCGATCAGACCGAAGCCGGTAATACCGTAACCGGGGTCAATTCCCAAAATTCGCATTACATACCACCCCGGGCAATGCTCAAATAGTAAAGGATGACTGCAATGATCACGATCACCAGACCAATCCGGGCAGCCCAGACCTGATAGGCGGGGCGGGGGACATAGGGCTTTTCAGGTTGGATTTCTACTTCGCGGTCTGTGTTTTCGATGCGCTCTTCTTCCATAATTGTTCACCTCTTCTATCTATCATAACACATTTGTTCTTATTTTCCTAGTGAAATTTTAAATCTTTTTACCGTTACATGAATTTCTCATAATGGGGAATACTGGTTTTGAAAAGGCGGTGGGTTGATGAGTGAGTTTTACTGTAAAACAAGGCTGGTGTGCGGTACCGGTGCGGTTTCCGCACTGAAGGAGTTGGGCGCGCATCGGCTGCTGGTGGTTTCTGATCCGTTTTTTGAAAAAAACGGCACGGCGAAACGGATTGCAAAAGAATCCGGCGCGGAAGTGGTGGAAATGTTTTCAGAAGTAATACCGGATCCGACGGTTGCGCTGGCAGCAAAGGGAACTGCCAGAGTTAAGGAATTTCGTCCGGATGTGATCGTTGCCTTGGGTGGCGGCAGCGCTATGGATTGCGCAAAGGCCATGGTGTATTTCAGCGGAATGGGCGTGAAGTTCGTGGCGATCCCCACAACCTCCGGCTCCGGATCTGAGGTGACGGATTTTGCGATCTTGACTCATGAAAATGTCAAGCATCCGCTGGTAGACAAGAGAATGGCTCCGGATATGGCGATTCTGGATGATGAATTACTGCAGGAGCTGCCAAAAAGTCTGATCGCGGATGCTGGGTTTGATGTGCTGAGCCATGCATTGGAGGCTTTTGTTGGGAAAAAAGCCGGACCCGTGACGGATGCCTTGGCAAAGGAGGCTTTTTGCACCGCGTTTGCAGCACTGCCGGCATCCTTTGGGGGCAGAAAAGATGTGCGATTAAAGGTGCATATGGCGGCAACCATGGCAGGCATGGCGTTCACGCAGGCAGGATTGGGGATCTGCCATGCCATTGCTCATGCTCTTGGCGGAATGTATCATGTGCCCCATGGACGGCTGAACGCGATTTTGCTGCCATCGGTGATCGGGTGTAACGCCCATGCGGCGGGAGAAAAATATGCCGCCATTGCCAGAGCAGCGGGGATCGGCGGCAGCGCAGATACGGTGGCTGTAAGAAATCTGAAAAACGCGCTGATCCGCCTGCGAAAGGAGCTGCAGCTTCCGGAAACCCTTGCCCAGGTGGGGATCGATCCCAGAGATATTTGGCATAATATGGATACGATTGTCAGGACGGTTATGGCGGATTCCTGCTGCGAGACCAATCCGATCAAAGTGGAGGATTACATGGTGCGCAAGATTCTGGAAGAGGTGACGGGTCGTGTCTGAGCGGCTGCTGAGCGTCGGTTTGGATGTGGGCACCACATCCACCCAGATGATCCTATCGGAGCTGGTGATCGAAAACCATGCCGGAAGCTTTTCTGTGCCGCAAATGAAGATCGCAGAGCGGAAGATCCTTTATAAAAGCCCGGTGCATTTTACACCGCTGCTGGATGATAGCCATGTGGACGGAGAAAAGCTGAAGCAGCTTGTGCAGCAGGAGTACGCATCGGCAGGCATTCAGCGACAGCAGGTGGATACCGGCGCGGTGATCATTACGGGAGAGACTTCACGAAAGGAAAATGCCGAAGCGGTGCTGACAGCGCTGTCTGACTTTGCCGGTGATTTTGTGGTAGCGACTGCCGGACCGGATTTGGAAAGTGTTTTGGCGGCCAAGGGCTCCGGTGCGGTGGAATTTTCGCAAGAAACCGGAAAAACCGTGCTGCATATGGACATTGGCGGCGGTACCAGCAATTTGGCGTTGATCCGTGACGGAAAGATTGTTGAGACCGGCTGCTTGAATGTGGGCGGACGGCTGCTGAAATTTGATGAAAAGGGAAACGTGATCTATGTATCTCCGGTTCTGAAGGATATTTGCCCACTCCGTGTGGGAGATATAGCGCAGCTGACCCAGGTGGAGGAAGTAGCGGAAATTCTAACCCAGGCGCTGGAAATGGCGGCAGGGCTGCGGCAAAGAACGCAACTTGTGGAGCAACTGACTACCGAAGGAACGGTAATGATAGTTCCAGACCAACAGGTTGTAGTATCATTTTCAGGCGGCGTTGCGGATTGTATCGATGCGGAAAAACCGTGGCTGATGTTTGGAGATATGGGGCCGGTTTTGGGGCAAAAGATCAAAGAAAGCCGCCTATGCTCTGGGGAATACCGGCTGGGAGAAGAGACCATTCGGGCGACGGTGATCGGAGCCGGATGTCACAGCGCACAGCTTTCCGGAAGCACGGTGTTTTACCGAAATGTGGATTTTCCAATGAAAAATCTTCCCGTGATGTACCTTCCTGCCGAAGCCTTGCAGATGCCGCAGCCGGAACTGATCGAATGCATTCGGCAGAAGCGGCGGCAGCAGGATACCCAAGGGATTTTGTTTCTTCCCGGAAGGCATAACTTACCATACAGCGGTATTAAGGAACTGGCTCGGTCAATTGCAGCAGGAATGGAAGGTCAGCCCCTTTGGGTGGCAGCGGAGCAGGATATGGCAAAGGCACTGGGACAGGCCTTGGCACTGCAGCTTCACGATGGCGCGCAGTGCCTGTGCATTGACGGACTAAAACTGGCAGAGGGAGATTATTTGGATGTGGGTGCGCCGGTAGGGCCAGCCATTCCGGTGGTAATCAAAACTCTGATTTTTGAAAAATAAGCGTTAGGGGGATTCAAATGATACTGAAAACGGTTATTTCAGGAAAAACATATGCCTTTCGGGATGTAAAGGATGTTCTTTCCAAGGCAAACGAGGAAAAGACCGGCGATAAGCTGGCGGGGATCGCGGCGGAAACGGCACAGGAGCGGATTGCTGCCAAGGTGGTGCTGTCGGCGCTGACCCTCGGGGATTTGCGGGAAAATCCGGCAGTGCCTTATGAAGAAGATGAGGTCACCCGGATCATTCAGGACGATGTAAATGAAAAACAGTATGAGAGGATCCGCAACTGGACGGTCAGTGAACTGCGGGAGTGGATCTTGTCAGAAAACACAACAGGCATCGATATTCGCAAACTTAGCCGGGGCTTGACTTCGGAAATGGTGGCGGCGGTGGCGAAACTGATGAGCAATCTGGATCTTATTTACGCAGCCAACAAGATCACGGTTACCGCCCACTGCAATACCACCATCGGCCTGCCGGGAACTCTTTCCTGCCGGCTGCAGCCGAACCACACCACCGATGATCCGGAGGGCATCACGGCATCCACATTGGAGGGCCTTTCTTTCGGTGCAGGCGATGCGGTGATCGGTCTGAATCCGGTAACGGACAGCCCCGAGCAGGTGGGTAAGGTCCTGCGCCGATTCCAAGAGATCAAAGAACATTGGGAAATTCCTACCCAGATCTGCGTGTTGGCCCATGTGACCGCCCAGATGAAGGCCGTTCGCAACGGTGCGCCCTGCGATCTGATCTTCCAATCTATCGCAGGTTCGGAAGCGGGCAACGCCGCCTTTGGCTTCAATGCCCAGACCATTAGCGATGCAAGAGATCTGCTACTACACGAGGGCACTGCGGAGGGTCCCAATGTGATGTACTTTGAAACGGGACAGGGCAGTGAGCTGAGTTCCAATGCCCACCATGGTGCGGATCAGGTGACCATGGAGGCCCGGTGCTACGGCTTTGCCAAGCGATTCCAGCCATTCCTGGTCAATACGGTGGTTGGATTTATCGGACCGGAGTATCTTTATGATGCCCGGCAGGTGACAAGAGCGGGTCTTGAGGATCATTTTATGGGTAAGCTTACGGGAATTTCCATGGGCTGCGACTGCTGCTATACTAATCACATGAAGGCAGACCAGAATGATATTGAGAATCTGGCGGCACTGCTGACCATGGCTGGATGCAATTACTTCATGGGCATTCCCCATGGCGATGACATCATGCTGAACTACCAGACCACCGGCTTCCGGGAAACGGCGACACTGCGGGAGCTGACCGGAAAGACGGCTATTCCGGAATTCCAGTGCTGGCTGGAGAAGATGGGCTTTGTGGAAAACGGAAAACTGACAGCCAAGGCCGGCGACGGTTCCAGTCTGCTGTTTTAAGGAGGTGTGGCCATGAATAAGCAGGAATTGACCGCTATGGTTGCTGAGATCCTTGGCCAAATTGGGGTAGAACCCATGGTCAAGGGCAGCGAATATAAGCCGACGAATCCCGGTCCGGAGAAAAAAGACCGGGGCTACAGCGACGGGGATTTTGTGCCGGACGTAACGGCGCTGGATCTGCGCAAGCTTTATCTGGTGGAAAACGCGCAAAATGAAGAAGTCTACCGGAAGATGAAGCTGAAAACCCCGGCACGGCTAGGAAGCGGCAGAGCGGGCCCCCGGTATAAAACATTGACTATGCTGCGGTTTCGTGCCGACCATGCGGCGGCTCAGGACGCGGTATTTACGGAGATGGACGCGGATTATGCCAAGGAGCATGATCTGCTGCCGGTAAAGACCCGCTGTGACAGCAAGGATGAGTACCTGACCCGTCCCGATCTGGGCCGGTGCTTTGATGAGCATAACGCAAAGACCATCAAGGGTGTCATCGACAAGCCACCCAGAGTGCAGATCGTCATCGGCGACGGACTTTCCTCTGCTGCCATTCGGGCAAACGCTATGGACTGTCTGGAAGCAATCAAGGACGGCCTGAAAGTCCGGGGAATTGAGATCGGGAAGACCATCTTCGTTCGTTATTGCCGTGTAGGTGCCGGTGATGCGGTGGGGGATATTACCGGCTGCGAACTGGTGTGCGTGCTGGTAGGCGAGCGCCCCGGCTTGGTGACGGATAAGAGTATGTCTGCCTATATCACCTACAAACCCCATACGGGCGTACTGGAATCCTCCCGAACGGTGGTATCCAACATCCATTCTCAGGGCACCCCTGCGGTAGAAGCCGGTGCTTATGTTGCAGAATTGATCGATACGATCCTCAAGAAAAAGGTTTCCGGTGTGGGGCTGCATCTGGAGGGGAGTAAATGATACCCGTCAAGATTCTGGCGGTGCGGTATCTGGCAAACGGCACTCCGGCGCTGGCAAAGGCCTTGGGCGCGCCGGAGGGATACCCCAGCTTGGCTATGCTGACCACAGACAGTGATGATCCCACCTATATTTCACTGGATGCTGCCACCAAGGCGGCAGATGTGAAGGTGTGCTATGCCCGAAGCTTCTACGCCGGTGCGGGAAATGCCAGTACGCCCAATGCGGGAGAGGTAATCGGCATTCTTGCCGGCCCGACACCGGGGGCGGTGCGAAGCGGCATGGAGGCGGCGGTCAGCACCCTGGGCCGTGTAGGGTTTGAAGAAGTAAACGGCGTGCCGTATCTTGCCCATACGGTGGCCAGTGTTGGCAGCTTTCTGGCTGCCGAGGCGGGTGTAACCGTTGGATCTGCCGTTGCCTATCTCATTGCGCCGCCGCTGGAAAGCATGTATGCCATGGATGCGGCGCTGAAAGCAGCAGATGTGAAGTTATGTAAACTATACAACCCGCCCAGCGAGACCAATTTCGGCGGCGGATTGTTAAGCGGTACCCAATCTGCCTGTGAAGCGGCTTGCGCCGCTTTTGCCCGGGCGGTGACGGAAGTGGCACAAAGACCAATAGAAAGATAAAATGATCGTTTAGCGTACTAATGGGAGCAACTCTCAAGGCCCCCTCTGATGAGGGGGCTGTCATGCCGAACGGCATGACTGGGGGAGAGAAAATGCAGTCTTTACAATATTTCTCTCCCTCTGTCAGTCCTTCGGACTGCCACCTCCCTCGTCAGAGGGAGGCTTGGGTGCACACTATTCGTAACATAAACGATTATTCACAGTAATCACAAAGGAGTGAAGCAATGGAGTTTGATAAGGATTTAGCGGCGCGACAGGAAGCGCGGCTTCTGTGCCGGCAGGCGGAAAAGGCACAGCACATTCTGGCAGATATGACCCAGCAGCAGTTGGATGCCATCGTGGAGGCCGTGGCCAAAGCTTTCAGCGCATCGGCGTTGGAACTGGCAGAGCTGGCTGTTCGGGAAACCGGCTTCGGCAATGTGGAAGATAAGATCGAAAAGAACCGGTTTGCATCGGAAACTGTGGCCGCGGCCGTACGGGATATGAAAACCGTAGGCGTATTAAAAGAAGATGCGGGGGAAAAGCTATGGGAGGTGGGTGTGCCCGTTGGTGTCATCGCTGCCATTGTGCCCAGTACCAATCCCACATCTACGGTCTGCTATAAGGCAATCATTGCGCTGAAAGCGGGCAATGCCATCGTATTTTCTCCCCACCCCAAGGCGCTGGAATGCACCTTGAAAGCAGCCCGAATCGTGGCGGCTGCGGCGGAAAAAGCCGGTGCTCCGGCGGGAAGTGTCAGTTGCCTGAGCCTTTCCTCCATGGCAGGCTGTCAGGAGCTGATGGCGGTGGAGCAGGTGAAGCTAATTTTGGCCACCGGCGGTCCGGGTATGGTACGGGCGGCTTATTCTTCCGGAAAACCTGCCATCGGTGTGGGTGCGGGTAATGGTCCTGCCTATATTCACAACAGTGCGGATATTTCTCATGCGATCGCCTGTATTGCAAAATCCAAGAGCTTTGACTACGGTACGATCTGTGCCTCCGAGCAGAGTATCATCGTGGAAAAAAGCATGGAGGAAGCGGTTCGCAGTGAAGCCAAGCGGCAGGGGTTCTACTTTATGGATACCCAGGAGGCTGGTTGCCTTGCAAAGCTTCTCTTTAAGCCCAACGGTGCGCTGAATCCGGAGATTGTAGGCAAAAAAGCGGAAAAACTGGCGGAGATGGCTGGATTTTCCGTGCCTCGCGGTACGAAAATTCTGGTGGCACGGGAGCAGGAGGCAGGTCCTACACGGCCTTATTCTATGGAAAAGTTGTGTCCTGTTCTGGCTTTCTTTGTGATGGACAGCGAGGATGCGGTTTTGCAGAAGGCCATTGAGGTGCTGCGGCATGAGGGCAGCGGACACACCTTTGCCATTCACGCAAAGGATGAAAAAGTGGTCCGAAAGTTTTCCCTCAAGATTCCGGTTTCCCGATTCCTCGTTAACACACCGGCGGCATTGGGAGGCATCGGCGCTACCACCAAGCTGTTCCCGGCGCTGACTCTTGGCTGCGGTGCGGTAGGCGGAAGCTCTACCTCCAACAATATTTCCCCTTTGGATCTCATTAACATCCGCCGTGTGGCATGGGGATTGGATGAAAAGACCGAAAAGCCGAAGGTGAAAGTGGACAACGATCTGGTGGAACTGCTGGCAGCAAAAATTCTGGAACGACTGAAATAACATTTTTGAAAGGATGTAAGTAATATGGATACGAATTCTCTGGGTATGATCGAAACAAAGGGCCTCATCGGCGCAATTGAAGCGGCGGATGCCATGGTCAAGTCTGCCAATGTGCAGCTGGTAGGCAAGGAGCAGGTTGGCGGCGGTCTTGTGACCGTAATGGTTCGGGGCGATGTTGGTGCTGTAAAAGCTGCCACCGATGCCGGCGCTGCTGCAGCGGAAAAAGTCGGCGAACTGATCTCCGTTCATGTGATTGCCCGTCCTCACACCGAGGTAGATGCTATCTTGCCCAAGGATCGCAGATCCGGCCCTGCGCCTAAGGCCTGATGCTCTATACGGAGCAGTCCGTCCGGGCCAATATCCGTAACCGTGAGGGGAAGCGGGTCTTTTTCTTAGGAAAAGGTGACACGCTGACCCCCGGTGCACGGGAATTTTTAAGCCGGGAACGGATCGAGGTGCGTAGCGCGGAGGAAGCCAAGATCGAAACTTACCGGCTTTTGAATGGCGGTTATATCAAGGAAAAGCCGGAGCATATGACCCATCTGCATGGGGATGTTCTGGTGAGTAAGACCCATCCGAGGATCTCGTTCCGGGGAAAAATCGATCTTTTGGAAGCGGAAATAATGTTATGTCAACTAATTGTGGAAGAGCCGGTGCGCCGTCAGCTGGGGGAGATCCTTGCCTTGACTCGGAAACTGATCCGCTGCGATGTTTTGAATGAGCCGGTGGCTGAGGAACGGCTGTGCGGACTCACGCAAAAGGAGATCCGTCAGCGGAGCCATTTTCCGCAGGATCATTACGGACAGCCTCATTTTATGCCGGAATACACCGACGGTGAGGTAATTTTGCGCTTAAACCGCTGCCGCTGTCTTGCGCGGCAGACAGAGCTGGCGGCAGTGCGGGCATTTCAGGATGCAGAGGGAAATCCCACCCGCGTGGACATCTTGCAGGCGTTGAACCGGATCAGCAGTATGCTCTATATTTTGATGATCCAACTGAAGAAAGGTAAATGATCGTTTATGTTACGAACGGAATGCAGCCAAGCCTCCCTCTGACGAGGGAGGTGGCTCAGCCGTTAGGCTGAGACGGAGGGAGAGAAACTACCCCTCAGTCACGCTGTTCGCGTGACAGCTCCCCTGACAAGGG
>JAFQUA010000072.1 GCA_017408725.1 Oscillospiraceae bacterium | reverse complement strand
ACACGGGCCTTTTTGCTAATCGTAATTAGCAAAAAGGCCGCACATTTAACGCTTTTTGTCAAGTGTTTTTCTAAATTTATTACGAAAAAACTGGATCCCACATTTCTGTGAGATCCAGTTTTTCTTAACTTAATGACATTGCGGCTGCAGCCGGGAGTTTTTGCTGTTACAAAAGCAGAGATGATTTATCCTTTTTCTGTTACCAGTTGGGAAAGCTCTTTGCGCTTTTTGGCGCGTAGAGGATCGCCTTCCTTGGCGTAGCCGAGGGTGATGACCAACCGAACGGGAGCGTTAAGATCACAGAGCTTGCGGATTTTCTCGTCGTCCAGCCAGCCAAGAATGCAGGTGGAAAGTCCCTGGGCGGTGGCTTCTGCGGTGAGATAGGCTGCGGCGATGCCAATATCGATAGAACGGTAGTCGTTGTTTTTCAGCTTCGCGCCCAGTGCGGCAGATTTGACATAGGCCGCTTCGGAAATGACGATGAGAACGGGGGCTTGTGCGGCAAACTTGTTCATGCCCATGCCCATGGTGGCTTTGGCAACTTCCTTGGCGGCCTGCCCTTTGCACACAGTCAAATGGTAGGGCTGACCGTTGCAGGCAGAGGGGGAAAGGCGGACGGCTTCCAGAATTGCTGCCAGCTTTTCCGGTTCTACTGCTCTTTCTTCGTCATAGCTGCGGCAGGATTGGCGGTTTAAGGCGATCTCGGTAAAATTCATATAGGGTCTCCTTTCAGCGTTTCCTTTATCATAAAAGGGAAGGGCCGAAATGTCAACAAAAGGATTGCGCCGTGGAAAGATGCGTTGTATAATTCCCTTAGGAGTGTGAGGAATATGAGTATGGAACAGCTGAATGCCATGAACGGCAGGCTCTGTAGTTGCGGAAAGATCCACAGCTTTGACGCAAAGATCGTTACGGGCAGCGGCGTGATCAAGAAGATCCCGGAATTCGTAGCGGAATTCGGCGGGAAAAAAGTGTTCGTTTTGTCAGATAAAAATACATTTGCTGCGGCTGGAGAGCGGGTTTGCGGTATTTTGGCAGACAGCGGCATTTCCTATGTAACCTACAGCTTTCCGGAGAAAGCTCTGGAACCGGACGAAAGAAGTGTAGGCTCTGCGGTGATGCATTACGACGCAAGCTGCGATCTTGTCATCGCGGTAGGTTCCGGCGTGATCAATGACATTGGCAAAATTCTAAGCGCGGTGTCCCAAAAGCCCTACATCATCGTAGGAACAGCGCCTTCTATGGATGGATATGCTTCTGCCACCTCTTCCATGACTCGGGACAGTTTGAAGATATCCCTGCCCAGCCGTGGGGCGGATGTGATCATCGGCGATACGGATATTTTACGGAATGCGCCGCTGAAGATGATGAAAGCGGGACTTGGGGATATGCTTGCGAAATATGTCAGCATCTGCGAGTGGCGAATCGCCAAGATCATTGCCGGGGAGTATTACTGCGAGGAAATTGCCGATTTGATCCGCGGCGCAGTGGAGCGGTGTGTGGACAATGCGGAAGGCTTGCTCCGGCGGGAGGAAGCCGCGGTGCAAGCGGTATTTGAAGGCTTAGTCATCGGCGGCGTTGCCATGAATTATGCCGGCCTTTCCCGGCCTGCTTCCGGTGTGGAGCATTACATATCCCATGTACTGGACATGCGAGGGGCGGAATTTGGTACAACCGTGGAGCTTCATGGCATCCAGTGTGCGGTAGGCACACGAATTGCGGTGGGACTGTATGAGAAGCTGAAAGCGGTCATGCCGGATCGGGAAAAAGCATTGGTATCCGTTCGGAAGTTTGATTATGATCGTTGGAGCGCAGAGCTTCGGCATCTTTTGGGCAAGGGCGCGGAAAGCATGATCGCACTGGAGGCCAAAGAGGGGAAGTATGATCCGGAAGCCCACAAAAAACGGCTGGAGCTCATTCTGCAGAACTGGGATGCGCTTTTAAAGATCATGGATGAGGAGCTACCGGCATTTGCACAGCTGGAAGGGCTGCTTGATAGAATGGAAATGCCAAAAACTTTGGGCGAGATCGGAACGGCAGACGAAATGTTGGATGTGATCTTCCGGGCCACCAAGGATATTCGGGATAAATATGTACTGTCCAGACTTGCCTGGGATCTGGGAATTCTGGACGAACTGCTGCAATCATAAATGGAATCCCTCAGCGCAATACCGGTCATCCGGATTATTTAGAGATTCGCATAATAAGCAAAAAGCACCCGGTTTGAACCGGGTGCTTTACATCATTTTAGTGCAGCTGCGGCGTTCTGTACCGGCAGGCAGGCCATATAGCGGTCAAGATACGCTTGGAATCCTGCGACACCGGCAGGATCGGGCTGCAGGCGGCTGCTCTTGGCAGTGCTGAACACACGGTTTGCCAGATAATTCTCCATGGTTTCGCCCTCTGCTTTACGCAGCATATAAGCTGCCAGCAGCGCCATACCCCAGGGACCGCCCTCGCCGGCGGTTTCCATGGTTGTAATGGGCACATTCAGCGCGTCTGCCATGATCTGCTGACCCACACCGGGGGTCTTGAAGAAGCCGCCGTGACCCAGCAGCTTGTCTGATTCCACCTGTTCCTCCCTAGCCAGCATATCCATGCCGATCTTCAGTGTTGCGATGGCACCGTACAGCTGGGAGCGCATGAAATTGGCGATGGTCATCTTGCTGTCCGGCAGACGTACCAGCATGGGACGTCCGGTTTCTGTGGCGGTCAGAGGTTCGCCTGCGAAATAATTGAAAGCAATGATGCCGCTGCAGTCGGTGTCACCCTCCAGTGCCTTGCGGAACAAGGTGGGGTACAGCTCATTCATATCCACATTCCAGCCCATGGTACGCATCGCATCGGCAATCAGATTCACCCATGCGTCAATCTCGGAAGTGCAGGTGTTGGTGTGGGCCATGGCAACAGTTTTTCCGGAGGGAGTGGCCACAACGTCGATCTCCGGATAATATTTCATCAGCGGACGTTCCAGAACCTGCAAAGAGAAAGCAGAGGTGCCTGCGGAAATGCTGCCGGTACGGGGCAGAACGGCGCCCGTAGCCACCATGCCGGTGCCTGCGTCGCCTTCGGGGGGACAGAAGGGGATACCGGCTTCCAGTGCACCGGTTTCGTCCAGCAGGGCGGCACCGGCTTTTGTAAGGAAGCCTGCGGGCTCGCCGGCACGCTTGACGGTGGGAAGAATGTCCCGCAGCTTCCAGGAGAAGCCGTAGGGGGCTACCAGCGCGTCGAACTGCTCTATACGGACTGCGTCAAAATCGCCGGTTTCATCATCGTAGGGGAACATGCCGGAAACTTCACCCACGCCCATGACATTTTCTCCAGTCAACAGGCTGTGGATATAGCCGCTGAGGGTAGTTAGCCGGGCAATATTCTTTACATGGGATTCTTTATTCAAGATTGCCTGGTACAGATGGGCGATGCTCCAACGCTGGGGAATGTTGAATTGGAACAGCTCCATCAGCTCCGCAGCGGCAGGACCGGTGATGGTATTGCGCCAGGTGCGGAAGGGGGCAAGCTGGTTACCATCTCTGTCAAAGACAAGGTATCCGTGCATCATGCCGGAAATGCCAATGGCGGCAACACGGGTCAAGGTCTGACCGAACTTGGTCTGCACATCCTTGTGCAGTTCACTGTAGCAGGTGCGGACACCGGCCACCGCCTTTTCCAGAGGGTATGTCCAGACACCATCCACCAGATCGTTTTTCCAGGAATAGCTTCCGGTGGCAATGGGAAGATGGTTTTCATCGATCAAAACAGCTTTGATTCGGGTAGAGCCCAGTTCAATGCCCAATACGGCTTTTTGAAGATCCATATGCGTTCTCCTTTAGGAAAAGCCTCCCTTGCGGGAGGCTTTTGAATTTAGATAGCCTTGGCGTTGGCCAGCAGATACTTTTCTGCTTCGGGGTTCCACAGGCCGTTGTTTGCCTTGCAGAGTCTGTCCAGCTCAGCGAACAGAGGATCGGTCTTGCCCAGCTCCTCAAAGTCGGAGATTGCAGCCAGAGGCAGGTCAATCTGAGTATAGATCAGCTTCTTACCGCCGGGGATCTTGGGCAGGTTCAGAGTGGTGTCGATAACGGCGTTCAGACCGCCGATGTGAGTGACCAGAGCGGAAGGATTCAGTCGGCCTTCATTCATCATCTCGATGGCTTCCTGCATATCGTTGGTGTTGCCGCCGGAGGTGCCAACCACGTGAGTGTACAGGTAGTGGACATTGTACCAGTTGAAGGGAGCCTTGAACTTGGAGTCGGTGGGACCTGCGAAGAAATTCAGGCAGCCGTCGAAGCCCAGAATGTCATCAGCCTGTTCGATAACGGGCTTAACAGGGGCGAAGCAGACCACATCGTCGTAGCCGGTGCCGCCGGTCAGCTCCCGGAGGTACTCGGTGGCATTCTCCATGCGGGTGTTGACATAGTGCAGCTCAATGCCGTACTTGGCAGCTTCTTCCACGGTGTAGATGGAAGCAGCGCGCTCCAGTCTTGCTTCGTCGATATCGGTGACGACCAGCAGGCTGGGACGGCGGTCGCAGTGGATGGCGTAGTCAATGGCAGCCAGACCCATAGGGCCGACGGAAGCCAGCAGAGCCATTTTGCCGCCTTCCTTAATGCCCATTTCATGGACATAAGAACCGGCCTTGGTATGGTACATGGCATGGAAAGTGCCAATGACGCAGCTCAGAGGCTCAGCCAGAGAGCCATAGTAGTAAGTGTCGGAATTGTAGGGCAGCAGGCAGTTTTCCAGCAGAGTCTCGATGGGCACATTGCCGTACTGGGCATCGCCGCCACAGAACTGGTAGGAATAGCCGGGAGCCATCTGGCTGCCCTTGTGGAAGTGAGCGGGCTGAATGACGAACTTATCACCTACATTGTACTTGTGCTTCCAGTTTTCGCCGACTTCTACGATGTCACCGCAGAATTCGTGACCCACAATGGTAGGAGTCAGGTCGCAGCGGTCGGGAACGCGCTTGTGCTCGCCGCCTTCGATAGCGGCTTTGTAACTGGACATGCAGAGACTGTCGGAAACTACGCGGATGCGGACATCGTCGGGGCCAACTTCGGGCAGGGTCACGTCATCCAGACGCAGATCCATTTTGCCGTGAATACGTACTGCTTTGGTGTTCATATAATTATCCTCCTATTTCGAAGTTATTTACTTTCATGCTCAATGAGCTTCCAGGTGGCGTCGATTAGGTTCTGGAACAAGGGATTCTCCATGGCCTTGATGACAAAGCTCTGCCGGGGAGAATTGATATCCTCACCGGAGATCTGGAACATACCGTAATCGTCGCAAAGTTTTCTGAGGCGGGTAAGCTGTGCCGGGGTGTTTCGGGTGGGCATATAGGTGACGGCTTTGACGCCTTCTTCCTTCAGGCACTCAAATACATCGTCGAGGTAATCGTCCTCAAACTTCTGGGCCTTCTTGTCGCCGGTGACGCTGTCACCCACATCGCCGAGGTATGCATAGCAAAGGTAAGCATCCACATCGCTGCAAAGCTTGACCATATCCTTCAGCTTGGGGCATTCATCTGTGGCATCAATGAAGATCTTGGGAACGAAGGTACCCTTCAGCATACCCAGCACATCGTACTCGTAGAACGGGTATTCGGTGTCCAGAAGCATGGTCTTCTGCTTTTCGGAAAGGGTCATGCCCACAGAAGTCAGCTTGTCGATCATGCTTTGACCCTTGCCAACCTGCTTGACCAGTTCAATGGCCAGAGCGTACATCAAATGCCGCTCGGTAACGCCGCCGTTGTCAGCAGCTTCGGAGAGGGGGAGTACATCCCGGTCATAATCCAGAGAAACACCCACCAAGTCATTGATCTTGGCGATCATTTTCCGGTTGCGTTCGTGACGGGCAGCCTGATAAGGCTTGAAGAACTCGGTCAGGACAGCGATCTTGTCGTGGGGAACGGACTGTATGGTCATGTAGGAAACGCCCACCTGATCGGGATTGTTGGTGCGGCGGCCTTCCAGACGGGTTCCGTCCATGCTGACACGGGCTTCCATACCGATGGTAACGGGAATATCCACCAGCTTGGCGGCTTCAATAAACTCCTGCGCACCTGAAATGGAATCATGGTCGATGATGCCGGCAGTGCACAGACCCTCCATACGGGCGGCGTAAACCGCTGCGGTGGGGGAGTAGGGAGAGAAAGAGTAGGTAGTGTGAATGTGGTTATTGATGTACTGAGGCACCATGGGCGGGAATACGGTATCCTTCAAAACCTCTTTAAGGTTTGCAAGGCGTTCTTCCCGGGTAGGGGCATTCAGCTTGTTCAAAATGGCAATATCGATCATGGCAGCACCTGATTAGTTCAGCATGACCTGACCGCCGGTGACGGGGATAGCCTGACCGGTCTCATACTTCTGCTCCACGCAGTACATAACAGCCCGGGCAACATCGATGGGCAGGCAGCCACGGTTCATGGGAACCTTAGCCTCGTAGAAGCGGCGGACATCCTCAACGGTCTTGGCACCGGGAACCTTGCCGGCCTGCAGGTACTGAACGAACAGACCGCGGACGGGGTCGGACCACAGGGGACCATCCAGGTAGTTGCCGGGGCAGATGGCGTTGACCTTGATGTTGTAGGCGCACAGCTCCAGTGCCCAGCTCTGAACCAGACCGATGGCACCGAACTTGGAGCCTGCGTAGGCAAAGTTCTTGTTGGAGCCTTCCAGACCGGACTTGGAGGACATGGCGATGATGTCGAAGGAAGCCTCTGGGTCAGCCTCGTGCTGTGCCTGCATGATCATGGCGGAATACTTGGCGGTGAGGAACAGACCGGTGTAGTTGATAGCGGTAACGAACTCGAAATCCTTCTTCTCGAAGTCGGCAATGGGGCCGGAGCGGACAACACCGGCGTTGGCGACCATGATATCCAGACCGCCGAACTTTTCTACGGTTTGTGCTACCAGATTGGCAACGCTCTCTTCGTCAGAAACATTGACAGCGATGGCATAAGCCCGATCGCCCATCTCGGCAGCGACGGATTCCGCCAGAGGCTGGTTCATGTCAGCGATGATGATGGTGGCACCCTCTGCGTACAGCTCCTCAGCAATGCCCTTGCCGAAGCCCTGAGCAGCACCGGTAACGATGGTGATCTTGCCTGCCAGACGGCCGGTACCTGCGGGGCGGTTGTGAATGTTTTCTTTGGCGATCTGCATCCATTTGGTCATATCTACGCTCATGATAAACATCTCCTTATTTTAAGAAAGTAAGTAACTTTTGATATGCGTTTTCCCATTCGGCGGTGTGGTGGGGCTTCCAAACCTCAACGGCTTCGGAATTACGGACGACCTGACGCAGCTCGTCAAGATCTTTGATGTCGCCCAGAGCCATGGCTTGGGTCAGCAGATTGCCGATGGCAGCGCCTTCCACGGGGCCGGTGACCACTTCGCGGTCCAAAGAATCGGCGATGAGCTGATCCAGAAACCGGTTGTTGATGGGGCCGCCCACAATATTCAGCGAATCAATTCGCTGACCCTTCATCTTCTGCAGGCTTTCCAGTGCGTGGCGGTATTTCAGTGCCAGAGACTCATAGACACAGCGGGCCACCTGACCGATGGTTTCGGGAACGGGCTGACCGGTCTTGCGGCAGAAGTCCTGAATCTTCTTTTCCATATTGCCGCCAGCGTAGAATTCGGGGGAGTCGGGATTAATAATGGAGCGCAGGGGCTCGGCCTTGCGGGCTTCCTGCACAACACCGTCCCAGCTGATGTCGATGCCGTTTTTCAGCCAATCGCGGCGGCATTCCTGAATGATCCACATGCCGATGATGGTGTTCAGGGGACGGAAACCGCCCTGAATGGTACCTTCATTAGAGAAACCGGCGGCTGCGGCCTCAGGGGAAAGATCGGGCTTGTCCATTTCTGCGCCAAAGAGGCTCCATGTGCCGCTGGAACAGAAGGCAAAGCTGCCCTTGCCGGGAATAGCGGCAACAGCGGAAGCGGTGTCGTGGCTGCCAACGGCTACGAAAGCGGCGGGATTAATGCCGATCTCTTCGCAGACCTCTGGACGCAGCTGGCCGCGGATGGTACCGGTCTTGTCAATCTTGGTGAAGATGTGGCGGGGCAGACCCAGAGTGTCGATTGTCTCCCAATCCCAGTCCTGGGTGGTGGGATTATAGAGCTGGGTGGTGGTGGCGATGGTATATTCCGTACCCTTGGCACCGGTGAGGAAATAGCCCAGCAGGTCAGGAGTCAGCAGCATGGTATCCGCAATTTCCAGAGCGGGGTCATTTTCCCGCTTGCGGCGGTAGAGCTGATAGAGGGTATTGAAGGTCAGTGTGGTGTCGATACCGGAGCGCTCGTAAAGGGTTTGAGCGGGGATCACAGCTTTAACTGCGTCGATATCTTCCTGAGTACCCAGACGGTAGGAACGGGGCACACCGGCGAGCTGGCCGTTCTTATCCAGAAGGCCGAAGTCCACACCCCAGGTGTCGATGCCGAAGGAATCCAGTTCGCCGTAGTCGCCCTGGACGAATTTCAGCAGACCCTGCTTCAACTGATTGTAAAGGTAGGGGGTATCCCAGTAGTAGATACCGTTCATTTCAATGTAGTTGTTTTCAAACCGGTGAAGCTCAGTCATGGTGATCTTTTCACCGTCAAAACGGCCGAGAATGGCACGGCCGTTGCTGGCGCCTAAGTCGAATGCCAGCAGATTTCTTGCTTTTTTCATTATACAACCTCCTGTCTCACAGTTCAATGCTGAAAATATCATAAAAATATTTGCAGGATTCAGCTGTGAGTTGGTAAGTGTGCTTCTTGAGAAAACCGGCACCACCGAAGTGGTGCCGGTCGGTTCAAGCCGCTGATATGCGATTTGTTAGGGATTACTTGCCCAGGATAGCAGCCTTGTCAGCGTCGCTATCGGTGTAGGCCAGGTCCTTCTCAACCATTTCATTCATGTTGGAGAAGTCATACCAGGTACCAACGATGTCCTTGTTCTCAGCCTTGCCGCCCTCGATAGCAGCGATGCACTGCAGAACAGCCTGATAACCCATCTCGATGGAGTCCTGAGCAACGGAGCCAACCAGCTTGGGAGTACCGTTCTCCTTCATCCAAGTCAGCTGCTTGGTGCCAGCGTCAAAGCCGGAGAATACGATGTCGTCGTACTTGCCTTCAGCAGCCTTGGTTGCGTCGTAAACCTGCTTAACAACACCTTCGTTGGTCATGAACAGAGCGCTGATGTTCTTTTCGTACAGAGCTTCCAGAGCAGCAACATAAGCCTGGTTAGCATCGCCGGGCTTTACTTCCTTAACGATCTCGTACTTGCCCTTGGTGGTCTCGTCAGCGTCAGCCAGAGCCTTGAACTTCTCAATGAAGCCGTCAGCGCGGTCATAGCCGGTAGCGGTCTCGTCGTGCTGGATAACACCGATTACGTACTTGCTGTCAGCGGTGCAAGCAGCGATGTCAGCCTTGATAGCCTCGAACAGCTTCTCGCCGTTGATATTAGCAGCAGCCTTGTTGTCGGTAGCAACGTGAGCAACAATGGGGTTCTTGCCAGCGGTGATGTCCTCGGGAGCCTTCAGACCGGAGTCAAAGGTAACAACGGGGATGTTCTTGTCGTAAGCCTGGGTCAGCAGTTCGCCGAAGCCGGAGCCGATGGTAGCCAGAACGATGCCGCTAACATTGTTGGACAGAGCGGTCTGAACCATGGTGATCTGGCTGGGTACGGATTCGGGGTTCTCGTTAGCAGGGCCCTGGAAGGTCAGCTTGTAGCCCTTCTCTTTGGCAGCCTTCTCAGCACCGGCCTTAACAGCCTGCCAGAAAGCGTGGGACTCGCCCTTAGCGATCACAGCGATGGTCTTCTCCTCAGCGGGCTGAGCACAGGCCACCAGGCTCAGAGCCAAGACCATGACCAGTACCAATGCGATGAGTTTTTTCATGATTGTTTCCTCCTAAAATGATTTTTGTTTCTCTTTCTATTCTAAGTGGGCCTTTGGCTCACACTTATACAAAGGGAATTAAGCCTTGGGAGCTTCTTTCTTGGTTTCTTCAACCTTTTCGATCTTTACCTTATTCTGGTTGTTGGTCTTGATGATGTCCATCAGAATGGCGACTACAACAATGATACCGGTCAGCACATAGGTGACATAGGTAGAGTTCAGGCTGATGCCCAGCTTTGCCAGCACCATATTCAGACCGCTGCGGATGACAACCAGCAGGATCGCGCCGATGACGGAGCCGGAAACAGAAGCAACGCCGCCGGCGGAAGAAGTACCGCCAATGTAGACACCGGCGATGGCATCCAGTTCCATGCCGTTACCGGTAGCGCAGGCGATGGTGGGGAAGGCTGCGGAGTAGAAGATTGCGGCAATACCGCAGAACAGACCGGCGAAGGTGTAAGCAAAGATCTTGTAGTTGTCGGTGTTAATACCGGACAGGCGGGTAGCTTCTTCATTGGAGCCGATGGCAAGAATATAACGGCCGATCTTGTTCTTGTACATCAGGTACATACAAATCAGCATCAAACCGATGACCCAGAACAGACCCATAGGAATGGCACTTACATCGCCAATGGTGAGGCTGGAGAAGATTTTGTTGTACCAGGTGCCGGTGGGGAAGAAGATGTTAGGAACTTCGGCAAGCAATGCAGACAGGCCGCGGGATACCATCATAGTACCCAGAGTTGCGATAAATGCAGGAATCTTCAGCTTTGCCACCATCAGGCCGTTCAGCAGGCCGCACAGAGTACCGATGATCATCATCACAGGGATGGTTGCCCACAGGGGAATGATGCCCATGGTGTACAGCTTACCGGCCAAAACGGCGGAAGCGATACACACAGTACCCAGAGACAGATCGATACCGCCGGTGGCGATAACGAAGGTGACGCCCAGACCCATAACCGCATAGGGCGCGAACTGCTGGACCATACTCAGAATCATATACTTATCTCTGATCAGGTTGGGGTTTACCAAGCTGAACAGACCCAGCAGAACCACCGTAGCAAAGAGCATGATGATATTCTGCTGAAGTTTAAAAGGCTTTTTGTCATTAAGTTTCATTGTATTCAATCCCTTTCCTTACGATCACTCACGCATGGTGGCGTATTTCATAATTTCTTCCTGGGTGGCGTCGGCGATGTCCAACTCGCCGGTGATCCGGCCCTCACACATAACGATGACGCGGTCACTCAAACGCTGGATCTCTGCCAGTTCGGAAGAGATCATGATAACAGACTTGCCCTTGGAGGCCAGATCCTCCATTAGAGTGTACATTTCACTCTTTGCACCGACATCGATGCCGCGGGTAGGCTCGTCAAAAATAAAGATATCACAGTCTTTAATCAGCCAACGGGCGATAATGACCTTCTGCTGGTTACCGCCGGAGAGGTTCTTCAGCAGCTGCTCCATGGAAGGAGTCTTGGTGCGCAGCAGGGAGTTGGTCTCTGCGGAGACCTTGGCAATTTCCTTATCGTTGATCCAGCCTTTGTGGACAAATTTATCAACGGAGGCAATGGCGGAGTTTTCAGCTACAGACTTGGCCAGCATCAGTCCGTAGCGCTTACGGTCCTCGGACAGATAACAGATGCCGTACTTGACAGCCTGCTCAGGAGTCTTAATGTTAACTTTCTTGCCGTTTATATAAATCTCACCGGTCTGCTTGGGGTCAGCACCATAAAGCGCGCGGGCTACTTCTGTACGGCCGGCACCCATCAGACCTGCAAAGCCCAGGATCTCGCCTCTGTGAAGCTGGAAGCTTACATCCTTCACTTCCTTGCCAGCATTCAGGTGTTTGACTTCCAATACCACAGGGGCATCGGCAGGAACAGTGGAGGCTTCCTTCTTGTCTCCCATAATCACGCGGCCAACCATCATCTTCACGATGTCGTCCTTGGTGACGTCAGCGGTATTCACAGTACCCACGTATTCACCGTCTCGCATAACGGTAACTCTGTCGGAAATGCGGTTGATCTCATCCATACGGTGAGAGATGTAGATCATACCAATACCCTTTTCCTGCAGCTCACGCATGATTTTAAACAGCTCTTCCACCTCCGGCTGGGTCAGTGCGGCGGTGGGTTCGTCCAGCACCAGGAGTTTGCAGTCCCGGGAGATGGCTTTGGCGATCTCTACCATCTGCTGCTTGCCTACGGTCAGCTCGCCCAGTTTAACAGTGGGGTCGATCTTCACACTGATTTTATCAAACAAAGCCTTAGCTTCGGCAATCATCTTTTTGTCGTCGATCATAATGCCCTTCTTGGGCTCCCGGCCGATGAAGATGTTCTGAGCCACCGTCAAGTGGTTCATCATGTTCAGCTCCTGATGGACAACACTGATGCCGGCAGCCTGAGATTCGGCAATGTTATGGAAGTTGGCTTCCTTACCAAAGTACTCTACGGTACCGCCGTCTCTTTTGTGGATGCCGCAAAGAACTTTGATCAAAGTGGATTTACCAGCACCATTTTCGCCCATCAGTGCATGAACCTCGCCGGCTTTCAGTTCGAAGTCGACACCCTTCAGTGCATGCACACCGGAGAAATATTTCTGGATGCCTTGCATCTTCAGAATTGTTTCACCCATTCCCAATATCACCTTTCCTGTTACTTCATATGCTGTATGCTGCCCGCAAAAAACGCTTCAGTTCCAAACCGGAACAAAAAATACCGGCAAAAATTGACTTTCGATTTGCAGGATTAAGCACTGTGCTTTTTTGTCCTCCGAAATGCGCGAAAAACGGCGAAACGTTTCGCTTGTGCACCTTGTTTATAAAGCAGGGAAAAGAGGACGCAAAGAAAAGAATTTTTTGTTCATATCGCCAATCGGGGAGCTTTTGTACCCCTGCACGGCTATATATTATAATAAATCCACAAAAAAATCAAGATGTTTTTTTAGAAATTGTATTGACAGCACAAAAATGTTTTTATATTATATAAGCGTTAGCAGGCGGTTTCTGCACCGCTAAACGCGAAACGATTCGCGATGATGGACCGGGAGAGATGAGATGGCGACCATTAAAGATGTGGCCCGCAGGGCGGGAGTGGCGATGTCCACGGTTTCCAAATACTTAAACGGTGGGAAAGTGCACCAGGACAATGCTGAAGCGATTCGCGCAGCCGTCGAAGAATTGGATTATCGGGTCAATCCTTTTGCGCGAAACTTAAAATCCCAGCGAAGCCGCTCCATCGGCATCCTCATTCCGGATATGACAGCTCCGTTTTACGGCAATGTGATTACCTCTATGGACAAGATATTCCGGGAGCATGGATATCATACTTTGGTATCCTGCTACGGTGCAAACCACGGTCTGGAGCGGGACAACCTGCAATTTCTGATCTCCAACGGAATTGACGGATTGATCTATGCATCCGAAGATCTTTCTGCCGAGGAGTTTTACGAGTTGACGGCCAATCACAGCATCCCCATGGTACAGATTGACAGAATGATCCAGGGTGTGACCAGTGATGCGGTGCTGGTGGACAATGCTGACGCGGTTTACAGTGCGGTATCGGCACTGATTGCCAAAGGGCACCGGCGGATCGGCATTATTTCCGGACCCAAATCTGTGTTTACCGCAAAAGAACGGCAGGTTGGCTATCTACGGGCGTTGTCGGATCATGGGATCCTTTACGATGACTTGCTGGTGATCAGTGACCAGAATGTGTTTGGAACGGGCTACAGAGGTTGTGAAGCACTGCTGCAGTTAGAGGATCGTCCCACGGCCATTGTAACGACCAACTATGATATTACCATCGGCTTGTTTACAGCGGTTCGCGATCAGGGCTTGCGGATTCCGGATGATATTGATATCTTCGGCTTTGACTGCGTGAATGTATGCACCATGATGAAACCGCCGCTGCCGGTGGTGTACCAACCGGAATCAGAGATCGGTCATTTGGCTGCGGGGTATTTGATCGAGCGTCTTTCGGGTTATACCGGAGATCCCAGGATCACCCGGCTCAAGTGCAATATCGAGCCGAAATAAGTATGTTTAGAATGCTTTTGGCGTTTTAATATTTAATAATGTATATTCGCTGCGGAAAACCGCGGCAAAGAAATCAGGAGGAATGATTATGGCAAAGAACAGATACATCGGCGAGTATCCGGTTATCGGTATCCGCCCCACCATCGACGGTCGCCGCGGCCCGCTGAAGGTTCGTGAGTCTCTGGAAGACCAGACCATGGCTATGGCACAGGCTGCCAAGAAGCTGTTTGAGGAAAATATCCAGTATTCCAACGGCGAGCCCGTCAAGGTCGTCATTGCTGACACTACCATCGGCCGTGTTGCCGAGGCTGCTGCCTGCGCTGAAAAGTTTAAGAGAAACGGCGTTGACATCACTCTGACCGTTACTCCCTGCTGGTGCTACGGCTCCGAGACCATGGACATGGATCCCCAGACCATCAAGGGCGTATGGGGCTTCAACGGCACCGAGCGTCCCGGCGCGGTTTACCTGGCTTCCGTTCTGGCAAGCCATGCCCAGAAGGGTCTGCCCGCATTCGGCATCTACGGCCACGATGTTCAGAATCTGGACGAAGTGACCAACATCCCTGCTGACGTGCAGGAGAAGTTGCTGCGCTTTGCTCGCGCTGCTGTCGCTGTTGCTACCATGCGCGGCAAGTCCTACCTGCAGATCGGCTCCATCTGCATGGGTATCGGCGGTTCCATCATCGATCCCGCTTTCATCGAGTCTTACCTGGGCATGCGCGTTGAGTCTGTCGACGAGGTCGAGATCATCCGTCGAATATCCGAAGGCGTCTATGACGCAGAAGAAGTTGCAAGAGCTAAGGCTTGGATCGCTGAAAACTGCAAGGAAGGCTGGGACAAGAACCCCGACTTCGTTAAGACTTCCGACGAGAAGAAGGCTGAGCAGTGGGACTTCCTGGCTAAGATGTACTGCATCATCAAGGACATGTTCAACGGCAACCCCAACCTGCCCGCAGGTTGCGAGGAAGAGATGGTTGGTCACAACGCCATCGCCGGCGGCTTCCAGGGTCAGCGTCAGTGGACCGACTTCTATCCCAACTGCGACTTCCCCGAGGCTCTTCTCAACTCCACATTCGACCACAACGGTGCTCGCGAGCCCTATATCCTCGCTACTGAAAATGACGTTCTCAACGGTCTTGGAATGCTCTT
>JAFQUA010000010.1 GCA_017408725.1 Oscillospiraceae bacterium | reverse complement strand
GAGCCATTTTCACCGATAAAACCGTAGATAGCGCCCATCGGAACGGTCATATTCAGCCCATCTACTGCGTAAAGATTGCGGAAGCTTTTGGAAAGATTCCGAATTTCAATTGCGTTCATAGCATCTTCTCCTTTTAACCAACCATAGCGAGGTGCAATAGACACCTCGCTTGGATTGGTTTTTATTTCTTTGCAGCCTCGTAACGGGCGTTTGCAGCGTCAGTTGCTTCCTTAGCTCTCGCGATCCGGGCATCCCGGGCCTCCTGCTCCTTGGCGGCTCTCTGAGCGGGAGTCATATGAGCATCATCCCAGCTCTTCTTGGCGTCACGCTTGGCCTTTGCGTAAGTATTGTGGAACTTGTTCTCCTCAAAGCTTGCCCTGGCTTCTGCTTTCTTCTGGGCAAATTCTGCCTTGTCAACTTCGTGTTGAGCCTTTGCGCTGGCTTTCATATCGCCAAATGCCTTCTTGAAAAATTCCTTGATTCCCATTTTCTATACCTTAACCTTTCATAACCTTTTCGCTGAGCTTCAAGATTTCAGGAGCATACTTCTTCTTGCGGCTGTTCAGAATCTTCTTGTAGATGGGGTAGGTAGTCAGAGCCATACCCATGCCCACAACGCCAATGGCGATGCCGGGAACCATAGCGCTTGCCAGACCGATAGTTGCGCCGATGTCGGTCATAACCAGACTCATGCCAGCACCCATAACGATGGCACTGACAGAGCCGTAGGTATAGGCAAACACATTGGCAGGCCGCTTGACCTTAGCATCCAGCTCCTTCAGCGCATCCAGCTCGGTGTGCTGCTTTTCAGTATACTGGGTGCGAATCTTCTGCACCAAAAATTCCTGATCGTTATTACTCATTTCGATTACCTCTTTCATAGATTTGATGTGTGCATTGTATCGCACTATAATTTCTGATTCTTTTACGAATTGTTTGTGTTTTATTAAAGATTGCCGGACAGTTCCTCTGTCAGCTGCAGGATCCGGGGAGCATACTGTTCTTTCGCTCTGGCAAAAAACTTTCGGTAGACCGGATAGGCGAAGATCATTCCTGCCATGCCAATCAGTCCCAGCACCACACCCAGCCAAATCATATGACCGATGACCTCCATTGCCAGACACATACCCAATCCGAAGATCAGCGCACCGCCAATTCCTGCACATAAGGACTCTACCATACCGGAGGTCTGCACCAGGTTGTCAAGCCGCTTCAGCTCATCCAGCTTTGATTCTTCCTGAGGGAGGTATTTCTTGCGAATATTCATTACCTCCTGATTTTCCGGCGCGCTGTAGGTGTAGGAGAACGTGTTTTCGTTATTCATCAAGATATTATTTACTCCTTATCCTTGCCGGAAAGTCTTGCCTTGGCATCCTCGACAGATTCGCCTTCCTTGGCAAACAGGGTCTTGACGCAGGCATCTGTAACCTTGCCGAAGCCTTCCACAACGCCGGTCTCGATTTTCTTGTAGCCGGTAACCACACCGTCCTCGATCTTCTTGTAGCCCTCGACTACCTTCTCGGCGATCTTCTCATTTGCTTCTACGAACTTAGACATAACATTTATCTCCTTTGTTTTTGATTTATGGCCATATTCTAAAGCGTCAAGTTTTGCAAATAATTTCCGAAATGTTTGAGAAATATTAATTTTGATAAAAAATCAGCCTGTGCAGTTTATTTCTGCACAGGCTGATTCGTCACTGAAGGACAGCTTCATATACATCTTCAATTTTCTCGGCAAAGTGGCTTTTGTCAAAAGTAGCCGCGATCTGGGCACTTTGTGTACCTGCTGTCCGACACCAATCCGGATTTTGCAGGATTGTATCCAACAGCTGACAGAACTCGTCCTCTGCCTCGTACTCATAGCCGTTACGGCCTTCTACCAGCACATCGTCCAGGCAAGGATCCCGTCTGCAAAGTAAAGGCAGGCCGTTGGCAGCTGCTTCCACATAGGTCAGGCCCTGGGTTTCGCTGGTGGACGCGCTGACAAATACATCACCCAGTTGGTAGAAGGCGTGTACTTCCTCCGGCGCTACCATTCCGGTAAAAATCACGAAGTCTTTGACTGCAAGTCGATGGGCGGTTTCTTCCAGTTCCTTTCTGGCAGGACCGTCGCCTACGATCAAAAGAATCAACTTGCTGTTCTGTGACCGGGCCATGGCAAAGAATTCTACCACCTCTGTCAGATTCTTTTCCGTACCCAACCGTCCGAGATTAAGCAGTACCAACGCATCCTCCGGGATACCCAGCTCGCGTCTTCGGCGCTTGCGTTCTTTTTCCGTAATGCGCTGCTTATGCTGCTCCAGTGCAATGCCGCTGGGTACCACATGGACGGGATTGCGCAGACCATAGTTTTTCAGTACAGTTTCTACCTTTGCAGTGGGCGCAACTACCGCATCTGCCTTGCGCAGACGGTACTTGGAAAGCTTACCCACAAAGAACGCGCCAATCCGCTGACTTGGAAAAATATACGTCACATACTGCTCATAGAGGGTATGGTAGGTATGTACGATAGGTGCACCGGTCTTGCGGGAAATGTAACCGGCATATTGATAGCTGAAAAACTCGCACTGGCTGTGGATCAGATCCGGCTTCCAATCGATCAGCTCTTGGATAAAACGATGATGATGGGAGGAAACAGGCATCCGCACATCCGGGTAGATAGCACCCAGAGGCAAAGACTTTATATAGTAGATGTTGCCATCGGTATGGCTTTTCAGCTTTTCCGAAACGGTCAGTACCCTAATCTCATGCCCCTTTTTCGTAAGCTCCTCCATGAGATTCCGCACCGAGGTGACTACACCGTTGGTGCTGGTGGTGTACAAATCCGTTGTGATCAGTATTTTCATCGTGATCTTCCTTTACATTTTCTCGAATCCAACCAGCAGGCCGCCCTTTTCTGCATAGAAGCTGCACAGTCCCAGATTGATACCAATGTTCACGGTCACTTCCGGAAGTTCTGCTTCGATCATGCTTTTCAGCGTATTGGCGGCAGCCTCGTTCAGACAATGTGCTAACTGCACCTTGCCGGTTTTTAAGCCGTTTTCCTTTAAGTGCTTCAAAATAGCATTCAGAGATTTGGCTTCGCCTCTGCACTTATCTGTAGGCTCCAAAGTGCCCACATCGCTGGCTTTGCCCACGATACGAATACCCAGAACACCGGCAATCTTTGCAACAGCCGGAGAGACTCTGCCATTGGCCGCAAAATTGTTGAGGGATTCCAGCATGAAAAGCAGACCGGTCTTCTTTTGATACTCTGGCATGTAGGCGCAGATCTCTTCAAAAGATTTGCCCGCAACGATCAATTCCTCCAGCTTTTCAACGATCAGTGTCAGTTCAGGACCGGCGGAAAGAGAATCGATCACAAAGACCCGTCTTCCGGGATGCTCCGCTTCGTACATTTCCTTTGCAATACAGGCAGCGTTATAGCTGCCGGACAGACCGCTGGTGATGGCAACGCAGAAAATATCCTCTGCATCGCCAAAGGTTGTCAGCCAATCCTCGGGATTGGGGCAGGAGCTTTG
>JAFQUA010000071.1 GCA_017408725.1 Oscillospiraceae bacterium | reverse complement strand
TCGTCAATGGCTTCGGCAACCAGGCGGTGGATAATGCCGTGGGGACAGCCGGGGCAGTAATGCAGCACGGCATCTGTCAAAGCTTTGGGTTTTTCAAATACGACAGCCATATCTTACTCTCCTTTCTGGGCATTGCGGATGGCCTCCAGCACCTGATCGGGGCTGGGGATCATGCCGCCGGCGCGGTTACACAGGGACACGGGGCGCTTACACTCGGTAGCCAGACGGATATCCTCGATCATCTGGCCCATGTTCAGCTCCACGGAGATGAAGCTCTTGACCTTGTCTGCAGCGGCACGCAGGGCCTTGGTGGGGAAGGGCCACAATGTGATGGGACGGATCAGACCTACCTTGATGCCCTCGGCTCTGGCAGCCACAACAGCATTCTTGGCAACACGGGAAGCGATACCGAAAGCAACAACGCAGTACTCAGCATCTTCCATCATGTACTCTTCCCACATGGGCTCGTTCTCTTCCACGGTTCTGTAGCGCTCGTAGCGCTCGAAGTTCTTCTGCTCCAGCTTATCGGGCTGCAGGTACAGAGAATTGACCACATTGTGCTTGCGCTTACCCTCGGTGCCGGTCAGCGCCCAGGGCTTTTCGTAGGTTTCGACTTCGGCATCCTCGAAGGAGATGGGCTCCATCATCTGACCGATGGTGCCGTCAGCGAGGATCATGGAGGTCATGAGATACTTGTCAGCCAAATTGAAGCCCTTGATGGTCAAGGAGGCCATTTCCTGCACGGAAGCAGGAGCAAGGACGATCATCCGGTAGTCGCCGTGACCGCCGCCCTTGGTGGCCTGGAAATAGTCGGACTGGCTCGGCTGGATACCACCGAGGCCGGGGCCTCCACGCTGGACATTGACAACCAGCGCAGGCACATCGGAACCGGCGATATAGCTCAGCCCTTCAGCCTTCAGGGAAATTCCGGGGCTACTGGAAGAGGTCATAACACGCATACCGGCAGCGGCTGCGCCATAGACCATGTTGATAGAAGCGATCTCGCTTTCAGCCTGCAGGAAAACGCCGCCGATCTTGGGCATCTTTTTTGCCATATAGGCAGCGATCTCGGTCTGGGGGGTGATGGGGTAACCGAAGTAGTGACGGCAGCCGGCACGGATGGCGGCTTCGGCAATGGCTTCGTTGCCCTTCATAAGTACTTTCTCTGCCATTTCGATCCTCCTTACTTTTCCACAGTGATGATGCAGTCAGGGCACATGGTGGCGCAGAATGCGCAGGCGATGCACTTATCCTGATCCTTCATCACAGCGGGGGAATAGCCTTTCTTGTTGATCTGCTCGGTGTCGATAGCCAGACACCCTTTGGGGCAGGCATTGACACACAGGCCGCAGCCCTTACACAGATCCGTCAGGAACGTTACTTTTGCCATAGAGAGTTCCTCCTTAATGAGATGTCTATTATCCGAACAAAGGGCGGGCCCTTTGTTCCGGTAAATCAAAATATTTTTCCTGCAGCCGCATGGGAAGCAGATTTTCTACCTTTCCCACAAGCTGCGCCGCCACTTTTTCCTCCGCCGCCGTTATCCACAGAGGAAGACCGGAAAGAGCGCTGAGCTTTTCCATATATTCCTTGGTCTCCAGCACGTCCTCAGGGGTGGTTTCCGTTCCGAGGTTTGCATTGTTAATGATGCAGGTGAAGTTTAGCGAGCAGGCGGTTTCGATCTCCCGCATCACTTCCAGCGCTTCCTCGGGAGTGCGAGTCAAAGGCCGGTAGGGATTGGCAACGAAGGCCATGCGGTAGTCGTTTTCTTCCTTAATAAAAGGAGTATAGCGGCCGAGGGCATAAGCGCCCCGGTCATCGCCGCCGATATCCATGATGCCGTAGACACTTTTATCCTGCACCAGCCGGTAGGCTTCCGCCGGCAGTGCCGGCAAGTCCACATTGGTATTGGCAAACTGGGGGGAGATCAGCTCCACGCCGGCACTTTCCAGCACCTTGGCGCTATCCTTGGTGCGGAAGTAAGGATTGACGATATCTAAGTCCGCAATGCAGACTTCCTTCCCCTCCGCTGCCAAGTGCAGAGCGTAATTAACGGCGATATTGGTTTTTCCGCTGCCGTAATGTCCGGCAAACAGAGTCAATCGTTTGTGTTCCATAAAAATTCCTCGCGCGGCTCCCCTTGTCAGGGGATCTGTCAGCCGAGCAGGCTGACCGGGGGGTAGTTCTCTCCCTCCGTCAGCTTCGCTGACACCTCCCTCATCAGAAGGAGGCTGATTTAGTGCTTACAATTTCTTTCTTATAATCTTGCCGCTGACGGTCTTGGGGAGGCTTTCTTTGAATTCCACGATTCTGGGATACTTATAAGGCGCGGTGCGGGACTTGACATAGTCCTGGATCTGCTTTTTCAGCTCGTCCGTGCCCACAAAATCCTTCACCAGAACGATGGATGCCTTAACAACCTGACCGCGAACCGGATCGGGAGCAGCGGAAACGCCGCATTCCAGAATGTAGGGCAGTTCCATAATGACATTTTCAATCTCAAAGGGTCCGATGCGGTAGCCGGAGGACTTGATCACATCGTCAGCACGGCCAACATACCAGTAGAAGCCGTCTTCATCCACCCACGCCAAGTCGCCGGTGTGGTAGAAGCCATCCCGCCATGTTTCGGCGGTGACTTCCTCGTTGCCCTCGTAGGCATAGGCCAGGCCGCAGGGCAGGCCATTTGCGATATTGATGCAGATCTCGCCGGTCTCGCCGGGTGCTGCCTCTTCACCGTCGGCGGTGAGCAGATGCACATCATAAAGAGGTACGGGTTTGCCCATAGAACCCAGCTTATGGCTGCTGCCGTTCAGATTGCCGATAATCAGCGTAGACTCGGACTGACCGAAGCCTTCCATAATGGAAAGACCGGTAGCATTTTGGAACTGGCGGTAGACCTCGGGGTTCAGCGCTTCGCCTGCGGTAGAGGCATGCTCGATGCTGCTTAGATCAAACCGCGACAGATCCTGCTTAGCCAGCATCCGGTACATGGTAGGCGGTGCGCAGAAGGTAGTAATCTGATACTTAGCAAACATAGGCAAGATCTTCTCCGCATCGAAGCGGTCAAAGTCGTAGACAAAAATGGGTGCTTCACAGAGCCACTGGCCGTAGATCTTACCCCAGGAGGATTTTGCCCAACCGGTATCGGAAATGGTCAGATGCAATCCGTCGGGATTGACCCGGTGCCAATACTTGGCGGTAATGAAGTGACCCAGCGGGTACTTATAATTGTGGGCCGCCAGCTTGGGATAGCCGGAGGTGCCGGAGGTGAAGAACATCAGCATGGGATCAGAGCCGCAGGGGGCATCTTCCGTCCGGTCAAAGTGACTGGAGTACATGGGATATTCTTCATTAAAATCGTGCCAGCCGTTCTTTTTGCCGCCGACCAAGATCTTATGCTCCATGCCGGGGCAGTTAACTGCCGCTGCGTCCACCGCATCGGACACATCGCCGTCGGCGGTGCAGAGAATGGCCTTGACCTTGCCTGCCTGGAAGCGGTAAGTAAAATCCTTTTCCAAAAGCTGATTGGTGGCGGGAATCGCCACAGCGCCCAGCTTGTGCAGTGCCAGCACGGAGAACCAGTATTGATAATGGCGCTTCAGCACCAGCATGACCCGGTCGCCCCGCTTGATACCCATCGCCTTAAAGTAATTGGCGGTACGGGCAGATTCCTTTTTCATGTCCTGGAAGGTGAACCGGCGCTCGGTATCATCTTCCGAAATATGGAGCATAGCCAGCTTGTCCGGCTGGGTAGTGCCCAGTTCATCGATAATATCAAAGGCAAAGTTGAACTGTTCCTCGCCCTTGAAGGAGATCTCCTTGAGCAGGCCATCCTCGACCTTGCGGTCGATGAATTTGCGGTAGATGCGCTTCTTCTTGTCCGGATCACGGCGCTTGACATCGGGTGTAGCCACAGCAGCAGCCTGCTCACCCTCACGGGCGGCGGAGTTGCTCAGCACGATGGCATAGAACGCGCAGTCCTCACCGCTGACTGCGATCATGCCGTGGGGGATGGAGGAATCGTAGTAAATACAGTCGCCGGGGTTCAACACCTCAGACTTGCCGCCGATTTGGATCTTCATGTGACCGCGGATGACGATGTCACATTCCTGACCCTCATGGCTGGTCAGCTCGATAGCTTCCTGCTCGGCACCATCACGGTACTTCAGCTCCATGTAAAGGGGCAGCGCGATACGGTTACGGAAGCCGGCGGCAAGGTTGTAGCCGATCATATGGTGGGCTTCTTCGATCTTCTGGCCCTCGCCCTTACGGGTCAGAGCATAAGTACGCAGCTTGGGGCTGTGACCTTCCAGCAGGTCGGACATATCCACGCCGAATACCAGCACACAGCGGTACAAAAAGGCGATATTTAAGTCTCTTAAGCCTTCCTCACAGAGTCGGTATTCTTCCACGGATACACCGGTGCGGCTGGCTACTTCTTCCTGAGAAAGACCGGAAATTTCCCGCAGTTCCCGGATACGCCCCGCCATCTCTTTTATCTTATATGTAATATCCTGTTCCATAGCTTCTCCTTTGGGGCTGCAGCAAAACAAAACAGCCCGTCTCAAAGATAGATTCCTTGAGACGAGCTGTGCATACAACCCGCGGTACCACTCAAATTGCATCTGCCTTACAGCAGATACCCCTCTTTGGGCTCCGATAAGCCCTAAGCACTGACGCAGCTGACGCGGGAGAGTTCTACTGACTTGCGCGTTCTTCTCTCCGGCTGGGGAGCGACTGACCATCTAGCGCCCATCATGGCTTGCACCAACCGCCATTTCTCTTCTGATGGGACTTGCAGGAGATCCTCTCCGTCAAAGCCTTTATTAAGGAATCATATCACTCAAATGTGCAATTGTCAACAAATTAAAGCTTATTTCTCATGATCTTGCCGCTGATGGTCTTGGGCAGTTCGTCACGGAATACCACAATTCGGGGATACTTATAGGGCGCGGTATGCGCTTTGACATAGTTCTGGATTTCCTTCTTCAGCTCTTCCGTACCCTCGGTACCCGGCACCAGCACGATGGATGCCTTGACCACCTGACCTCTGACCTCGTCGGGAGCGGCGGAAACACCGCACTCCAGAACATAAGGAAGCTCCATGATGGTAGACTCGATCTCAAAAGGTCCGATGCGGTAGCCGGAGGATTTGATCACATCGTCGGCACGGCCTACATACCAGTAGTAGCCGTCCTCATCCCGCCATGCCACATCGCCGGTATGGTACATGCCGTCATGCCAGACCTCTTTGGTCTTTTCCTCGTTGCCGTAGTAGCCAAGGAACACGCCGCAGGTAGGCGCGGGATCGGTACGGATTACGATCTCGCCGTTGATGCCGTCTTCCACCGGGTTGCCGTCAGCATCTACAATGTCAATGCCGTAGCCGGGGATGGGCTTACCCATAGCGCCGGGCTTGATCTCACTGCCGAAGAGATTGGCGATGCCCAGTGTCATTTCCGTCTGGCCAAAGCCTTCGTGGATCCGCAGGCCGGTAGCCTTTTCGAACTGGTAGAACACCTCGGGATTCAGAGCTTCGCCTGCGGTGGTGGCGTGATGGATGGAGGAAAGGTCGAATCTCGACAGATCCTGCTTGATCAGCATCCGGTACATAGTGGGCGGGGCGCAGAAGGTGGTAATATTGTACTTTGCGAACATGGGGAGGATCTTTTCCGCGTCAAAGCGGTCAAAATCATAGGTAAACACCGCGCCCTCGCAGAGCCACTGGCCGTAAAGCTTGCCCCAAAGAGCCTTACCCCAGCCGGTTTCGGAGATGGTAAAGTGCACGCCTTCCCGCTCCACCTGATGCCAGTACTTTGCGGTGACATAGTGACCCAAGGCATACTTGTAGCTGTGCATTGCGATCTTGGGATAGCCGGTGGTTCCGGAGGTGAAGAACATCAGCATGGGATCATCGCCGCAGGGAGCATTTTCTTCCCGCAGATACCTGCGGCTGAAGAGGCCGTATTCCTCATCATAATCATGCCAGCCTTCCCGCTTGCCGCCTACCAGCACCTTGGTCAGCTGCATTCCGGAGACCTGCTCCGCCAGCTCCACCTGATGGGCGGTATCGCCGTCGGCAGTACAAAGGATGGCGGAAACACCGCCGGCCTCAAACCGGTAGGTAAAGTCATGCTCCACCAGCTGATTGGTGGCGGGGATAGCGATGGCGCCTAGCTTGTGCAGACCCAGAATGGCGAACCAGAACTGGTAATGGCGCTTCAGCACCAGCATGACCCGGTCGCCCCGTTTGATGCCAAGAGATTTGAAGTAGTTTGCGCTCTGAGAAGAAGCGTCCTTCATATCTTTAAATGTAAAGCGGCGCTCAGTCATATCATTTGCAATGTGGATCATGGCCAGCTTATCGGGATCTTTCCGTGCGATGGCATCCACGGTATCGAAAGCGAAGTTAAACTGATCCGTACCCGCATAATTGATGCCGGTCATGACGCCGTGATCATCCTCACTGCCCCAGACGAATTCGTTGCACAAAAGCTTTTCGTCGGCTACACGCTTGGTTCGCTGGGAAGGATGATTCAGCGCGGTATCGGTCTTGTCGCCTGCCATGATCATGGAAAGGAACACGCAATCCTCGCCGTCAATGGCGATCATGCCGTGGGGGGTGGAGGATTTGTAGAAAATGCTGTCGCCCTCCTGCAGAACCTCCTCATGCTCACCGATCTTGATCCGCATAGCACCCCGGATCACAAGGTCAAATTCCTGACCGTCGTGGGTGGCAGTGTGGATGGGCTTGTTCTGCAACTGCTCAGAATATTCGTAAGTGACCCAGTAAGGCGTCGCCAGCTTCTGGCGGAAAAGAGCCGCCATGTCCTGAATGGTAATGCCGTCCTCACTGGCAGTGACCATGCCCTTGCCCCGTCTGGTAACGGCATAACTGGAAAGCTTTGCGCTGTGACCCTCCAGAAGCTCTGTCAGCTCCAGACCGAAAATCTTTGCACATTTGTGCATAAAGGAAAAGGGCAGATCTGCCGTTCCTGCTTCGTATTCTATATAAAGCTCCTGAGAAATTTCAGTCTTCTCAGCCATTTCCTGTATGCTGTAGCCTACGATCTGCCGCATTTCGCGAATTCGCGCCGCCACATCCATTAACTGATTGCTGACTGTGTTCTGGTTACTCATAGCTTATCCTTCCTTTCTAAAAAACAAAAAACGCCTCAAGAAAATTCTTGAGACGAGTAATTTTACCCGCGGTACCACTCAAATTGCGGCTTTCGCCGCCACTTCAGACTCCAGCAAGTCCTATCCCTTAACGCGGGCAAACGGGAGAAGCCTACTCATAGCGCTTTTCGGTCCTCCGGCTCGGAAGGGATGGGTCCTTAGACTCAAAATCTCCGGTTCGCACCAACCACCGGCTCTCTGGGCATTTTTCTGTCTGACCGTCTTCGTCAAAGCCTTTTTTCGATATTAAAGACACTATAGCATGTACGCACAGAAAAGTCAAATGTTTTTCTCTCCAAAACAAACAGGGCTTTGTTTTCGAAAATTGTTCAATCTTACAGTTGACAGCCGGGTAAATATATGATTTAATGTGTCATATAATTTGTAAAAGACATTGAAGGAAATCTTGTCCTCTCCGGACTGCTCCAGAGAGCCGGCGGTTGGTGTGAGCCGGTGCAAGAGGGTTGGGCGATCTGGTTCCTGAGTCGGTCCTGTGAATGCGTTTTGCCAGTAATGGGATCCGGGCGCTCCCGTTACAGAGCAGGACTTTGCTGGAAGTCTGTGAGTGATTTCCCCGCGGGGAAATAATCAGGGTGGTACCGCGAATGGAAATTCGTCCCTGGGGTCGTATGACCTCAGGGTTTTTTGCTATATCAAAAGGAGTGGATTTTATGAACCGCATTAAAATCAGTGACATTACCATGAAGCAGGCAGCCGAGGGCTTTAATCTATCCTTTAAGGAAAAGATCGAGCTGGGTAAGCTTTTGGATAAGCTGGGTGTGTCCGTGATCGAGCTGGAACCCATCCAGCAGGCCAAGATCGACAGCCTGCGGGTCAAGTCCATTGCTATGGCTGTCACGGACAGCATTATCGCCGTTCCCGTGGCACTGAATGCAGACAGCGTACAGCTGACCTGGAACGCGCTGAAAGAAGCAAAAAACCCCAGACTGCAGGTCTGTGCTCCCGTCAGCGACCTGCGGATGGAGTATCTGTTCCACAAAAAGCCCGAGGCTATGCTGGCTTCCATTAAAGAAACCATCGAAAATTGCCGCAAGGTCTGCGCCGATGTGGAATTCGTTGCCGATGATGCCACCCGCAGTGATCCTGCTTTCCTTTTTGATGCGGTCAAGACCGCCATCGAAGCCGGTGCGGCAACCGTTACCGTCTGCGACACCGCCGGTGAGATGCTTCCCAACGAATTCACCGCCTTTATCCGGGAGCTGTATGCAAATATTCCCGGCCTTAAAGATGTGACGCTGGGCGTTTCCTGTGCTGACGATCTTTCCATGGCCGATTCCTGCGCCATTGCCGCCGTTCGCTACGGTGCCGGCGAGATCAAGGCCGCTGCATATCCCTTGAACACGGTATCCGTGCCCAATGTGGCAAAGGTGCTTTCCGCCAAGGGTGAATTCTACAACGCCACCTGCGACCTGCGTACCACGGAAATGAAGCGCATTGCCGGTCAGATCGCGCGGCTGTGCCAGCCCGGACGGAGCAAAGCTTCCTCCATGGGCGGCATTCAGGACGAGACCGATGGCATTTTCCTCACCGCCCACGACGATGTGAGCGCCGTGATCAAGGTCGCTGAGCGTCTGGGTTATGATCTTTCCGAAGAGGACGGTGCCAAGGTCTATGACGCCTTCCGTCACATCGCCGCCAAGAAAGAAAAAGTGGGTGCCAAGGAACTGGATGCCATCATCGCCTCCGCCGCCATGCAGGTACCCCCCACCTATAAGCTGGAAAGCTATGTGATCACCTCCGGCAACACCATTTCCGCCACCGCCCACCTGAAGCTGACCAAAGCTGACAAGGTGCTGGAGGGCGTGACCATCGGCGACGGTCCCATTGATGCCGCTTTTGTTGCCATCGAGCAGATCACGGGACTCCACTACGAACTGGACGATTTCCAGATCCAGTCCGTCACCGAAGGTCGGGAGGCCATGGGTCAGACCGTGGTGAAGCTCCGTTCCTCCGGCAAGGTCTATTCCGGACGGGGCATCTCCACCGATATCGTGGGCGCCAGCATCCGGGCCTACATCAACGCACTGAACAAAATCGTCTATGAGGAGGAAACTGTATGAATCTCTCCTTTTCCACTCGTGGCTGGGGCGACTTAAGCTGGGAAGAAATGATCGATGCTGCGCTGGATATGAAATTCACCGGCATCGAAGTCTATAACCTTTTCAAGTTCCCAGCCTTCACCGACCGGGGCGGTCCTTTCCATGCCCATAGCATCGCCGCCACCGTCCGGGGGCTCCGGGATCAAAAGCTCAGCATTCCCTGCTTTGACACTTCGCTGGATCTTTCCGAGGGAACAAGTTGTGTGGATACATTAAAAAACATCATGGCTGTGGCGGCAGATGCCAGAGTTCCCTATGTCGCCGCCTGCGCGCTGCAGGATAACGAGGCTCAGGTGCAGGAAAATCTGGCCGTTCTGTTGGAAACCGCAGAGGAAGCCGGCGTTACCCTTTTGATCAAGACCAGCGGTATCTATGCCGACACCGCCCGTCTGCGAAAAATGCTGGAAAGCTTCGCCAGCGACTATACCGGTGCCCTGTGGGATATGCACCACCCCTATCGGGATTTTGATGAAAGCGCCGATACCACCATCAAAAACCTGGGCACCTATGTCAAGCATGTCCACCTGCGGGACTCCGATGACAAGGATACTTACAATCTCATCGGCGAAGGCAACCTGCCGGTAGCCGATATGATCCGCGCCCTGTCTTCCATTAATTACGACGGCTTCGTTTCTCTGGAATGGAAGCCGGAGTGGATGGAGGAGCTGCAGGACCGGGAGATCATCTTCCCCCACTTTGTTAACTACATGAGCCGCTTCGGCAGCACCCGCACACGGAAAAAGTCCCTGTACTACAATCACGACGGTTCTGGTCAGTATGTGTGGAAAAAGGACGATCTCATCGACCTGACTTTCCCGCAGGTTCTCGACCGGATGGTGGAGGAATTCCCCGATCAGTATGCTTTCAAGTACACCACTTTGGATTACACCCGCACCTACGAAGAATTCCGCAACGATGTGGACAATTTCGCCCGGGCGCTGATTTCTATGGGCGTTAAACCCGGCATGAAGGTGGCCATCTGGGCAACCAATGTGCCGGCGTGGTACATCACCTTCTGGGCAACCACCAAGATCGGCGCGGTTCTCGTCACCGTGAACACTGCCTACAAGATCCATGAGGCGGAATATCTGCTGCGCCAGTCCGATACCCATACCCTCGTGATGATTGAGTCCGCTCTGGACTCCAATTACAAAAACATCATCAACGAGATCTGCCCCGAGATCGCGTCCAACAAGGCAGGCGCGCCCCTGCACTGCAAAAAGCTGCCCTTCCTGCGCAATGTGATCACCGTGGATTTTAAGCAGCCGGGCTGTCTGACCTTCGACGAAGCCATGGCAAGAGCCGATCTGGTTCCCGTGGAAGAGGTCTACCGCCTTGCTGCCCAGATCCATCCCGATGATGTGTGCAATATGCAGTATACTTCCGGTACGACGGGTTTCCCCAAGGGCGTTATGTTAACCCACTACAATGTTGTCAACAACGGCAAGTGCATCGGTGACCGGTTGGGTCTGAGTACCGCTGACCGGTTCCTGATCCAAGTTCCTATGTTCCACTGCTTCGGCATGGTTCTTTCTATGACCTCTTCCATGACCCACGGCGCAACGCTGTGTCCCCTGCCTTATTTCTCCGCGAAGTCCAGTTTGGCATGTATCAATCAGGAGCGGATTACCGCCATGAACGGCGTTCCCACCATGTTCATCGCCATGTTCAACCATCCGGATTACCGCAAGACGGACTTTTCCCATATGCGGACCGGCATCATGGCCGGCGCGGGCTGTCCGCCGGAGCTGATGCGCAGAGCCGCTCAGCCCGATGAAATGAATATGCGGGGCATCGTCAGCGTCTACGGACAGACCGAATCCGCCCCCGGTTCTACCATGTCCGCATGGACGGATTCTCTGGATCTGCGTACCAATACCGTGGGCTACGATTTCCCCCATGTGGAGTGCAAGATCATCGACCCCGAAACCGGTGAGGAAGTGCCCAACGGCGTCAACGGCGAATTCTGCTCCCGTGGATACAACACCATGAAGGGCTACTACAAAATGCCGGAAGCCACCCGTGCCACCGTGGATGCCGAGGGCTGGCTCCACTCCGGCGACCTTGCCTGCCGAGATGCTGACGGCACTTACCGGATCACCGGCCGCCTGAAAGACATGATCATCCGCGGCGGTGAGAACATCTACCCCAAGGAGATCGAAGAATTCATCTACACCCACCCCGGTGTGAAGGATGTGCAGGTCATCGGCGTGCCGGATAAGAAGTACGGTGAAGAGATCATGGCCTGTATCATTCTGAAAGAGCCCGGTTCTGTGACTGTGGAAGAAATGACCGCCTATATCAAAGCCAGCATGGCCCGCCATAAAGTACCCCGCTACATTGAATTTGTAGACAGTTTCCCCATGAATGCAGCAGGCAAGATCCTCAAGTACAAGATGCGTGAGGATGCCGCCAAGCGCTTAGGCCTTGTAGGAGACGGCGCGGACACCGCCGGCAACCCCGGCAAATAACATAGATCCGCCCCTTTCGAATGCTGAACTGACCCAATTTGTATGGACAGCATAAAAAAGTCCCCAGTCAGGAAATATTAAGTATTAACCGGAGTGGCACCGCTAACGCTGCGCCACTCCGGTTTTATTCCGGATGTATCTGTCTTTCAGCCATTTCCAGACACATCTGTAGCCGTAAGTCCTGTCTGTCCTAATTCATCCTCTACTTCCCTCTATGTCATTCCTGTTTCTAACATCTCGTTAATCTATTTCAACAGTTGCTTTTCTCTTGATCCTGTCATGCCATGCAATTACCCCCCCCATGTAGTTTTTATCCTACATGAGGGGGTGTTTTGTCTATTGTCCAGTTTTACTGGTTCCGGTCACCAAGAAGGTGGGGATCGCTTGATATTTAATTCAACAAGCAGCGCGCAGGCGATTAAGCCTTGGGCAGCAGGTTCTCGTTGACATTCCAGCAAACATAGTAGGTACCGATCTGACCAGCGATCACAAACTCGTTGGGATACTGGGTCTTCAGAGAAGAGATCTCGTTGGTGGGAACATCGTCGATCAGAGCCCAGTCACCGTTCTTGAAGTTGGTCAGCATGTTGTTAGCATCATCAGACAGATAGAACTTCAGCTCATTCATGGTAGCGCTGCCGTGGTAGTTCTGGTTCTTGCTCATGGTGATCAGGGAATCATGCTCCCATGCAGTGATCTTGTAAGCACCGTTGCAGACAAAGGTGGAGGGATCAGTTGCCCATGCCTCGTTCTTCACAACATCCTCGCGGACGGGGAAGTAGGTGGGGAATGCCAACAGCTCGTTCCAGTAGGAAACAGCGTTCTTGAGAGTGACCTCCAGGGTCTTGTCGTCCAGAGCCTTGACTGCAAATTCTTCAGTAGCGCAGCTCTTATCAACATCGAAGCCCTTAATGACGTCGAACATGTAGCCGTAGTCAGCGCCCAGCTCAGCAGAAGCAGCGCGCTTCCATGCGAACTCGAAGTCCTTAGCGGACATAGCCTTGCCGTCGGACCACTTCAGGCCGTCCTTCAGGGTGTAGGTGTAGGTAACGGTGCCGTCGTCGTTAACCTTACCCTCGGGCAGAGCGGTAGCGCAGTCAGCAACAACGCTCAGAGTGCCGTCTTCGTTCTGCTGCCACTTAGCCAGACCTGCGAACAGGTGGACCAGCATGGTAGCGCCGTCAACAGCGGAGTTCAGAGCGGGATCCAGAGTGTCGGGCTCGGAAGCCAGGCACACAGGCAGAGAATCGGTCTTGCCGTCCAGCTTAGTGTTCTGGAAGAACTTGTAGCCCAAGGGGATGGAGTAGAAGCCTTCGAGCTTGGAGCTGGCCATGTACAGGTCGGTGTAGTAGTATACGGGAGTCAGGCAGCCGGTGGCCATCAGCATATCCTCTGCCAGGTGCATCATGGAGTAACGCTTATCCATGTCGGAACACTTCTTGATCTCAGCGATCAGAACGTCGTAGGTCTCAGCCCAAGTGCCGTTCTCAACCTTGATGTCCAGACCGAAGGAGGTCAGGTCCAGGTCGTAGATCTTCAGATTAGCGTGTGCGCCCTTGCCAAACTGCACGTCGTTGTTGCCGGAACCGGAGATCCACATATCCAGGAAGCAGATGGGATCGGTGTAGTCAGCAACCCAGCCGTTACGGGCAACAGAGTACTGACCGTCCTTACGGGTATTCAGGAAGGTAGCCCACTCCTGGTTCTCCATGGTCATGGTGATGCCCACGGTAGCCAGAGCGCTCTGAATGTACTCGCCGATAACCTTATGAGATTCGCTGGTGTTGTACAGGTACTTCACAGTAGGAGCGTTGATGAACTTGGTGCCGTCAAAGTCGTAGTACTTCTTCAGGATGGTGACAGCCTCGTCAAAGTTCTTCTGGAAGTCAGCCTTGTCGACGCTGTAGTAGCCCTTGCCTCCGTTGGAGTTCAGAGCAAAGTTACCGCCGTTGGAGTCGGCCATGCCGTCAGCAACGAAAGTGTTAGCGGGAGTCTGGCCGCCCTGAGCGACAGACTCAACGATGTAGTTACGGTCCAGGAGCAGGCCCAGAGCGTAACGGATCTCGGCGTTAGCAGCCTCGATCTCTTCGGGGGTGGTGGGTTTTACGGTAGCGGTGGATGCGTTCTGGTTAGTGGTTTGGGCAGGGCCGCAAGCAGCCAGGCTCAGAACCATCACAACAACCAGAAGCAATGCGAATAGTTTCTTCATCTTTTCATTTTCCTTTCTTGAATTTGAGGTGGGAATTCTTCTTCGCAAATATATTCATACCCGTTTTTGGTACGGCACACCAAAAAACAGGGACGAAACAAAGTATGTAACTGCCATCTTCAAGATGACAGCGCGGCAATTCGCCGCTTAGCCGTTGATCTCCTCTGCTCTGTGGCAGGCAACGAAGTGACCGGAGGACAGTTCCTTCAGCTCGGGCATGGACTCTGCGCAGGCATCGCATGCGTAGGGGCAGCGGGTACGGAAGGGACAGCCGGAGGGTGCATTCAAGGGGCTGGGGATGTCGCCGTGGAGCACCACGCGCTGGTTGCTTCTTGCCACCTTGGGATCGGGCACGGGCACAGCGGACATCAGGCTCTTGGAGTAGGGATGCAGGGGGTGATCGTAGATTTCCTTGGCATCGGCCAACTCCACCAGTTTGCCCAGATACATAACAGCAATCCGGTCGGAAATGTGACGGACAACCAGCAGGTCATGGGCAATGAACAGATAGGTTAGATCCATCTCGCTCTGCAGCTCATCGAACATATTGATGACCTGGGCCTGGATGGAAACATCCAATGCGGAAACGGGCTCGTCACACACAACGAATTCGGGGTTGGTGACCAGAGAACGGGCAATGCCGATACGCTGCCGCTGACCGCCGGAGAATTCGTGGGCATACCGGCTGGCGTGCTCGGAGTTCAGACCCACCTTTTCCATCATGGCCAGGATCTTTTCCATGCGTTCCTGCTTATCTGCGTACATCTTGTGTACATCCAGAGGCTCGCCGATGATGTCGGATACGGTCATTCTGGGGTTCAAAGAGGAATACGGGTCCTGGAAAACCATTGCGGTCTTCTTACGAAACTCGACAATATCGTGGGGAGTTTCAATTTTCTTGCCCTTAAACCAGATTTCTCCGGCGGTGGGCTTATATAGGTGCAGCAGGGTACGGCCAACGGTGGTTTTACCGCAGCCGGATTCACCGACAAGACCCAAGGTCTCGCCCTTGCGGATCGCAAAGGAGACATCGTCAACGGCCTTCAGAGGCTTGGAGGAAAACATACCGGTATTGATGTTGAAGTATTCTTTCAGGTTTTTTATCTCAACCAGCTTCTCTACATTGCTCATGCTTCCTCACCGCCTTCCATTTCTTTCTTTACATTGACCCAGCAAGCTGCGGCGTGGTCGTCATTGATCTCCATACAGGGGCAGCGCTCACGCATACAGATCTTCATAGCGGCATCGCAGCGGGGGGCAAAGGGACAGCCGGCGGGCATATTCAGAAGGTCGATGGGGGTACCGGAGATGGGCTCCAGCTTCTCGTCGTCGTTATTGACGGTGGGAATGGAACGCATCAGCCCCTTGGTATACTCGTGGCGGGGGTTATAGAAGATCTCGTCGGCAGTGCCCTGCTCACAAATGGAACCGGCATACATGACGATCACTTCGTCACACATCTGGGCCACAACGCCCAGGTCATGGGTAATCATGATAATTGCCATACCCAGTTCCTTCTGAAGGCTCTGCATCAGTTCCAGAATCTGGGCCTGAATGGTAACGTCCAGCGCGGTGGTGGGTTCGTCGGCGATCAGAATATCAGGCTCGCAGGCCAGTGCCATTGCAATCATGATACGCTGACGCATACCGCCGGAGAACTCAAAGGGGTACTGCTTCATGCGCTTTTCCGGTTCGTTGATGTTGACGAGCCGCAGCATCTCCACAGCACGCTCATAAGACTCCTTCTTATTGCGGGAGGTATGCAAAACGATGGCTTCCACCAGCTGATGGCCGATGGTATAGGTGGGGTTCAGAGAGGTCATGGGGTCCTGGAAAATGATGGAAACCTTGTTGCCGCGGACGGTCTTCATGACCTTCTCGCCGGCACCGACCAGCTCCTGGCCGTCCACCTTAATGGAGCCGGAGACGATCTGACCGTTCTTTTCCAGAATCTGCATGATGGAGTAAGCGGTAACGGATTTACCGGAGCCGGATTCGCCCACGATACCAAGGACTTTGCCGCGCTCCAGATTAAAGGACACGCCGTTAACCGCATTAACAGTACCCGCAGGGGTTGTAAAGGCAGTGTGCAGGTCGCGCACTTCAAGTAATGCCATAACTTAACGATCCTTTCATTAGTTCTTCAGTTTGGGATCGAATGCGTCGCGCAGGCCGTCGCCAAACAGGTTCAGAGACAGCACGATCAGACTGATCACGACTGCAGGGATCACAAGACGAGAGGGGTAAGAGGTGATGCCGTTCAGGGCATCGGAAGCCAGAGAGCCGAGGGAGGGCATGGGAGCGTTAACACCCAAGCCAAGGAAAGACAGGTAGCTCTCGGTGAAAATTGCGGAGGGGATCTGCAGAGCGGTGGAGATAATGACCACGCTGATGCAGTTGGGAATCAGGTGCTTGCGAATGATCCAGGAGGGCTTTGCGCCGGCAGACTTGGCGGCCAGCACATACTCCTGCTCACGCAAAGACAGGATCTGCCCGCGGATCAGACGGGACATGGAAACCCAGTACAGCAGGGCAAACACCAGGAACAGACTGATCATATTCGCGCCAAGGCTTGCTAAAATTGTGCCTTCAATGGCATCGCCCAAGGCGACCTTCATAACCGCGGCAAGCAGAATGACCATCAAAGTATCGGGCAGAGAGTAGATAATATCCACGATACGCATGATGATAATATCCACCTTGCCGCCGATATAACCGGCAATGGAGCCAACGGTCATGCCGATGATCAGCACGATGATACTGGCGAAGAAACCGACAGCCAGAGAGATTCTTGCACCGTAGACCACACGGATAAAGTAGTCACGGCCCTGAGAGTCGGTGCCAAAAATGTGGGGGAAGACGAACTGGCCTTCTTCGATCCACCGCTGTTCCGTGGTACCGTATTTAAAAGGCGACAGATTGTTGAAAGAGGGGTCTACGGGTCGGCCGGGGGTAACACCCAGCATCTGGTCGTAGGAATAGGGCCAGAACATGGGCAGGAAAATAGAAGTCAGAGTGATCAGCACCACGATGAAAAAGCTGACGGTGGCGATCTTGTTCTTCAGCAGGCGCTTCACGCCGTCCTTAAAGAAGGTGCTGGAGGGGCGCATCTGCACCATATATTCTTTTTCCGCATCGGTAGCCGGGATGAAATCGTCCACATTCACGTGCATGGACAGGTAGGGGAATTTCCTTATCTGCATGGATGCTCCTCCTTACTCCAGAGTAATTCTGGGATCGACGACCTTGTACATAATGTCGCTGACCAGATTCATAAAAACGATCAGGGTTGCCAGCACGATGGTGGTACCCATGATCAGGGGATAGTCACGGTCGGTAATAGAGCCGACGAAAGCGCGGCCGATACCGTTAACAGCGAAGATCTGCTCCACAACCAGAGAACCGGTAACAATGTATGCCAGCATGGGTCCTAAGTAGGTGATGACAGGGATCAGAGAGTTCTTCAGTGCATGACCGAAGATGATCTTCACTCCGGACACGCCCTTAGCCCGGGCGGTACGGATATAATCCTGACCAAGAACATCCAGCATGGAGGAGCGGGTCAGACGGGTGATATAAGCGGTGGGATACAGTGCCAGGGTGACAATGGGCAGAATCAGACCGCCTTCCATTGCGCCGTTGGCGGGTACCCATTGGAGCACCAGCGCAAATAGCAGCAATAATAGCGTACCCATAATAAAGGAGGGCATGGAGACGAACGCGGTGGTAATGACCATGATGATCTTATCGATAAACTTATTCCGGCGCAGCGCAGCAATAGCGCCCAGCACAATGCCGGTCACGGTGGCGAAGGCAGCAGCGATCACACCCAGCTTTACGGAGACCTTCATGCCGCTGGAGATGATGTCTATAACGGTACGGCCGCGGTTCTTCAGGGAAGGACCAAAGTCCAGCTTGGTAACAATATCCTTCAGGTAAGTGGTGTACTGCTCAAATACCGGCTTATCCAGGCCGTACTTAGCCTTCAGAGCTGCTTCTGCCTCCGCAGAAAGAGCCTTCTCGCCAAGGAAGGGGCCGCCAGGTACCGCACGAGTGACAAAAAAGGTCACGGTAATGACGATCCAAACCGTCAAGATTGCCAGTGCAATTCTTTTTAAAATGTATAACAGAGTCTTGGAATTCATACTGTCTTTCCTTTCTTCACCAAGAACCCCTTTGACCACAGCCCATAAACCAAGGGACGGATGCAGGCTGTGAGGGTATTATGATAAGTTTGCTGTATTAAGAGATTATAGCACAGTTGTTTTATGATTTCAACACAATAATTCTCTAAAAAAAGCTGTGTTTTTTGTGTCGTTTTGTGCTTTTTATACACGGACAAATGTCCACGGGGCCAAAAACAAGGGTTTTAAACCGGTTTTTGGGAAGCGAAATGTTTCGTTTGTGGTCATTTTGCATGAAAATTGTCTTTTTGTCAATGCACAAACATTTCCTTTTGCAGGAAAGGAAGCTGTTCCGGCAGGATTTTCACGAGATTATGATGGTTTTGGATGCTTTTGGGGGAAGCAAATATGCGGAGCAGAAGTTTGCCGCAGAAAGATTATTGAAACGGGCGCGCCGATTGGCGCGCCCGTTGGATTGTGTGCAATAGGGGAAATAATATGGTTAGTCGTGGAATTCCCAGAGGGTCTCACGGATGATCTCGCTGACGGTGGGATGGGGGAAGATGATCTGCCGGGCGTCGGTGACGCGCATCTGCATCTCGATCATTTCCGCAGCGCCCCAGATGATCTCGCCGGAGTAAGAGCCGATGAGGTGGACACCCAGGATATTCCGGCGCTTCTTGTCAATGATGACCTTGCACAGACCGTCGGCGCCCTCGTTTTCCGCTACGAACCGGCCGGAATACAGCATGGAAAGCTTCTTGACTTCGTAATCAATACCCTTTTCCCTGCATTCTTCCTCGGTGCGACCCACGGAAGCGATTTCCGGAACGGTGTAGATAACGGAGGGGTTGGCGTTGTAGCGCATGGCATCCTTCTTGCCGAGGATCACATTGACAGCAACTTCGGCTTCGCGGTAAGCGGTGTGGGCCAGCATGTGGTGGCCATTGACATCGCCAATGGCGTAAACATCGGCTACGTTGGTGCGGCACATGGTGTCGGTGGGGATACCCCGGTCAAAGTTGACGCCGATGTTCTCAAGGCCCAGACCCTGCACATTTGCCCGGCGGCCGATGGACAGCAGCACCTTGTCGGCAGGAACAGCGATCTTCTTGCCGTCGGGGGCTTCCGCCCAGACGGTACCCGGCTCCATGCTCAGGCACTTGTGACCCAGCAGGAAGGTAACGCCGTTCTTCTCCAGCTCCTTCTGGAGCATGGAGCTGATCTCCCGGTCGGTAGCACCGGCGATGTGGTCCAACATTTCAATGACGGTGACCTTGGAGCCAACAGCGCCGTAGTAAGCGGCCATTTCCAGACCGATAACGCCGCCGCCGATGACGGTCAGCTTTTCGGGGATTTCCGTCTGCTCCAGAATTTCCCGGTTGGTCAGCACAAAGCTGCCCAAATTCTCTTTCACACCGGGAATGGGCGGCACTACGGAGGAAGATCCGGTGGCAATGATCAGCTTCTTTGCGGTATAGCTGCCGCTGGCAGAGCGGACGGTAAAGCCGTCGGCGGTTTTGCTCTCGATCGTTGCCTCTTCCATCACCACGGTTACGCCGTGAGCCCGCATTTTTGCCTTAACGCCGGAAACCAGTGTGCGGACGACCTTCCGCTTGCGGGTAATGACTGCGTTCTGGTCGATGGACACGCCGGTGCAGGTCACGCCGTAGTCGGCAGCATGGAGGGCGTGGGTGTAGGTCTTTGCAGAGTTCAGCAAAGCCTTGGAGGGGATGCAGCCTTCGTTCAGGCACACACCGCCAAGAGAATTCTTTTCAAAAAGCAGGGTTTTCAGACCTGCGTGGGCAGCCCTTTCCGCAGCCAGATAACCGCCGGGGCCGCCGCCGATAACGATCAGATCATAGATCATAAGGTGTTCTCCTTTCAAAAATCAATCCATGTAGCGGCAGGCTGCCATGGCTGCGATGGCGCCGTCGGCTGCTGCGGTGACTACCTGACGGATCCGCTTGCTGCGGCAGTCGCCGGCGACGAATACGCCGGGGGTCTGGGTCAAGCAATCTTCGGCAGAGTCGAAGTAGCCCCAGTCATTCAGCTTGCCAAGATGGGCAAAGGGTTCGTTTTCCGGCAGCAATCCAACAGCCAGGAACGCGCCGTCTACACGGATACGGCTTTCTTCGCCGGTTTCCTCATTGTGCAAGGTAAGGCCGGTCAGAGCGCCGTTTTCGGTTTCGTAGGCACTGACCACGGTGCTGTAGAGAATAGTTACATTGTCCTTCTCTGCCAGTGGGTCTGCCAGCTTCTTTTCACCGGTGAGGAAGGCAAGGTTCTGCACGATGGTGACCTTGCTGCAAACCTCGCTAAGCAGCAGCGCTTCCTGCAAAGCGGAGTTGCCGCCGCCGATCATAGCCACTTCCTGGCCTGCGTAGAATGCGCCGTCGCAGACAGCACAGAAGCTGATGCCGTTTCCGATCAGTTCTTCTTCGCCGGGCAGACCCAGTGTGCGATGCTTAACACCCACGGCCAAAATCACGGCGCGGCCTTCATAGGTATTGCCGTCTTCCGTGGAAACGCGGAAAATGTCCGCTGCTTTTTCAACACCGGTAACAGTTTCCAGTTCTACATCGGCGCCCAAAGCCATAGCCTGCTCAATGAGCTTTTCGGCAAATTCGCTGCCGCTGATGACCTGTGTGCCGGGAATATTCTCCACCTTGGGAGAAAAGGCGATCTGACCGCCGAAGCCGTTCTTTTCGATAACCAGTACGGTCTTTCCGGCTCTGAGGGCATAAACTGCGGCAGTCAGGCCAGCAGGGCCACCGCCTACAATGATTATATCATGCATAATGATCCTCCATTCCTATCTGCGGAAAGAGGACCGGGCACTGCCCGGCCCTTTCGTTTTCATTACAGGGAAGCGATATACTTTTTGATTTCGGGAACGCTGTAGAAATTCTGGTGGTTTTCACCGTCAGTGATCACCAGCGTGGGAGCGCCCTTGATACCGTACTTCTTGCACAGCTCCACATTCTCTTCCGCGATCAGCTTCTTGTAAGCAACACCGGCCTTGGTCAGCAGCTGCTCGGCAACCCGGCAGTTGGGGCAGGTGACGCGGGAGAACAGCAATACTTCGCCGGAGCAGCAGACCTCAGGTGCGGCTTCTTCCGCGACAGGGGCTGCTTCACGGGAGGCGATGCCCTTGTTGCCCAGAACAGAGTTTTCAATGTCATAAACCTTGCGATCCTGGTATTCCTGGCTCTTGCCGTCGTTCCAGTTCTGCACCGGGCGGTAGTAACCGGTGATCCGGCTGTAGACCTCGGTCTTCTTGCCGCACAGGGGGCACTTGTGCTGCTCGCCGATGAGGTAGCCGTGCTCTGCGCAGACAGAGTAGGTGGGGCTCATGGTGTAGTAGGGCAGCTTGAAGTTTTCTGCGATCTTGCGAACCAGAGCGGCAGCGGCCTTCCAGTCGGGCAGCTTTTCGCCAAGGAATGCGTGGAAAACAGTGCCGGAGGTGTAGCGGGTCTGCAGCTCGTCCTGCACTTCCAGAGCGGAGAAGATGTCCTCGGTGTAGCCAACGGGCAGGTGGGAGGAGTTGGTGTAGTAGGGCGTGCCGTTTTCGTTGGCGGTGATAATGTCGGGATACTTTTCCTTGTCGTGCTTGGCAAAACGGTAGGTGGTGGACTCCGCGGGAGTGGCTTCCAGGTTGTACAGGTCGCCGTAGGCTTCCTGATAGTCGGAGAGGCGCTCGCGCATATGATCCAGCACTTCCTGGGCAAACTTCTGAACCTTGGGGTTGGTCAGATCAGCCTTCAGCCACTTGGCGTTCAGACCCACCTCGTTCATGCCGATGAGGCCGATGGTGGAGAAGTGGTTGGCGAAGGTGCCAAGGTAACGCTTGGTGTAGGGATACAGACCGTTTTCCATCAGCTTGGTGATGACCTCGCGTTTGACCTTCAGGCTTCGGGCAGCAATGTCCATCAGCTTGTCCAGCTGGGCATAGAAGTCGGCCTCGTCCTTGGCAAGATAAGCGATCCGGGGCAGGTTGATGGTAACAACGCCGATGGAGCCGGTGGATTCGCCGGAGCCGAAGAAGCCGCCGGACTTCTTGCGCAGCTCACGAAGGTCCAGTCTCAGACGGCAGCACATGGAGCGGACGTCGGAGGGTTCCATATCGGAGTTGATGTAGTTGGAGAAGTAGGGAGTGCCGTACTTGGCGGTCATTTCGAACAGCAGCTTATTGTTCTCGGTCTCGCTCCAGTCGAAGTTGCGGGTGATGGAGTAGGTGGGGATGGGATACTGGAAGCCACGGCCGTTGGCATCGCCTTCGATCATGATTTCGATGAAGGCCTTGTTGACCATGTCCATTTCCTTCTTGCAGTCGCCGTAGGTGAAGTCCATCTCCTTGCCGCCGACGATGGCAGGCTGATCAGCCAGGTCGGGGGGGCATACCCAGTCGAGGGTGATGTTGGAGAAGGGAGCCTGGGTACCCCAACGGCTGGGGGTGTTCACACCATAGATGAAGGACTGGATGCACTGCTTGACTTCCTTCTGGGTCAGATTGTCCACCTTGACGAAGGGGGCAAGATATGTATCGAAGGAGGAGAAGGCCTGTGCGCCTGCCCACTCGTTCTGCATGATGCCCAGGAAGTTGACCATCTGGTTGCAGAGGGTAGAAAGGTGACCTGCGGGGGAAGAGGTGATCTTGCCGGGAACGCCGCCCAGACCCTCCTGGATCAGCTGCTTCAGGCTCCAGCCTGCGCAGTAACCGGTGAGCATGGAAAGGTCATGCAAGTGCAGCGCGGCACTGCGGTGTGCCTCAGCAATCTCGCTGTCGTAGATCTCGGAAAGCCAGTAGTTGGCGGTGATGGCACCGGAGTTAGAAAGGATCAGACCGCCGACGGAATAGGTAACGGTGGAGTTTTCCTTCACGCGCCAGTCGTTGATCTTCAGATAATTGTCCACCAGATCCTTGTAGTTCAGCAGGGCGGAGTTAACATTACGCACCTTCTCACGCTGCTTACGGTACAGGATGTAGGCCTTGGCAACATCGGAGTAGCCGGCAGCGGACAGAACCTTTTCAACGCTGTCCTGAATGTCTTCCACGGCGATGAAGCCGTCTTTGATCTTGGGCTCGAAATCAGAGCTGACCTGCAGAGCCAGCATATTGATAACGCTGGGGTGATAGTTCTTGTTCTGTGCCTCGAAGGCCTTGATCATGGCAGCGCTGATCTTGGAAATGTCGAATTCCATGGTGCTGCCGTCACGCTTCAGTACCTGATACATATTTCTACCTCCATAAATAATAGTAAATACAGGCATGGTTTTCCTGCCTGAAAAAACCGAAGTGCCTGTATTATACTAAACCATTGTGGGATTGTCAATAGTAAAACGCTAGATGTTGTGCTTTATTTTTTGTTCAAAACACAATATATTGTGTATCAAGTGCCGCGAACGGCTGCAAACCCCACATATGGGGTCAAAATTTCTGCGTAATGGACCAGAGTTTGCTCATCCGGTGCGGTTAAACCGCTTTTCAGAACGCTGTCCCGGGCAACAAAGCACTGCAAGTAAAGCTTTTCCGGTTTTTTTCCGGGGACAAGGGAGGAGAGCCACTGTCCCATTTCTGTCATGGACTGCTCACTGTGGAGCTCCGCAACCACCGTAGACCGCAATTCATAGGCCACATTTCCGTTGATGAGAAAGCGCAGGCTTTCTTCGATGCTCTTTATATCAAACTGTGCAACACCGGTTGTCTCGTTGTAGCAGCCGGGGCTGTTTTTCACATCCATGGCAACATAGTCCACAAGACCGTCGCTTACCAGTGCTTTCAGCACCTCCGGACGGCTGCCGTTGGTATCCAGCTTCACGCTATAGCCCAGTGCCTTAATGCCTTTCAGAAGCTCCGGCAAATCTTTTTGCAGGGTAGGCTCGCCGCCGCTGACACAGACCGCGTCCAGAAGACCCGTGCGCTTTTTTAAGAAGTCCAGAAATTCTTCCATGGTCATGAAAGCCTCGGCGGTGCCGCCCAAAAGGGCGCTGTTGTGGCAGAAAGGGCAGCGGAAATTGCAGCCTTGCAGGAAAACGGTGCAGGCCACCTTGCCAGGGTAGTCCAGCAATGTCATTTTTTGCAGTCCGGAAATGGTCATAAAGAAAACTCCCTTGTTGTCATGCCGTAATTATAGCACAGCCCAGCCAATTTGGCTAGAAGGGAAATGCTTCTATACCTTCCTTATTTAAAGCCGGACGATAGGCATGTCTTGCTGCTGATGCTGGGGTTGATCGTGCTGCTTGCCATCTTGCCTCCTGTGGGAGTTGTGGTTTTCTTTTGTATTGTGTTCTCTGACGGAACCCTTTCGGGTTTTGCTGGATGCTTGACTCCGTTCCTAATCTTAGTGGGAATAGCTTTGATTACAAGACGAAAATGGAAGCCCTGAAGCACCAGGAAAAGGAACCCCCCGGTGAAACCGGGGGTTCTTCATGTGCGGGCATAGCCCTATCTTTTTTGCGTAATACGTAAACGCATAATAAACTATTGTTGTCATTCATACTCATATGAGTGCCTCCCTGTTTTGATTATTTGTGCAGTTGGTGGACCGCACCTATAATCTTAACAGGGATTTTTACTCACCGTCATAGGCTTTATTGAACCACGCGTCTAACGCGTGGTTTTCTTTATACAAGAAAATGCCCCGCCAAGCGGGGCATATATGGAATAAAAAAGTGAGTAGTCATAACGAAATCCGTTACGACTACTCGACATGGTTGCGGGAGGAGGACTCGAACCTCCGACCTCCGGGTTATGAGCCCGACGAGCTTCCAACTGCTCTATCCCGCGATATTCAATTGCACTGCTTCAGTGCTTGGATAGTATACCACACCAGGGCCCTTTTGTCAACCCATAATCTTTCCCCCGGTTTCGACGGAAAGCGCCCCGGAGAATCCTCCGGGGCACTGGTATTCTTATTAGAATTCGCACTTTGCGGCAATGTATGCCTTCAGTTCAGAGATCGGAATACGGACCTGCTCCATGGTATCCCGGTCACGGACGGTGACGCAATCATCAGCGGGAGTATTCTCGTCGCCAATGGTCTGGAAGTCCACGGTGATGCACAAGGGTGTGCCGATCTCGTCCTCACGGCGGTAACGCTTGCCGATAGAACCGGAATCGTCGAAGTCCACCATGAAGTCCTTGCGCAGCATCTTGTAAATTTCCTCAGCCTTGGGAGAAAGCTTCTTGGAAAGAGGCAGGATTGCAGCCTTGAAAGGTGCCAGCGCGGGGTGCAGACGCAGCACGGTACGGACATCATCCTTGCCGTTCTTATCCTGACCTACGACTTCCTCGTCATAAGCTTCGCAGAGGAATGCCAGAGCAACACGGTCGCAGCCCAGAGAAGGCTCAATGACATAGGGAATGTAATGCTCGTTGCGCTCCTGATCGAAATAGGTCAGCTTCTTGCCGGAAGCCTCCTGATGGCGGCCCAGGTCATAGTCGGTACGGTCGGCAATGCCCCACAGTTCTCCCCAGCCGGAGCCGAAGGGGAACTGGTACTCGATATCGGTGGTAGCGCGGGAGTAGAAGGCCAGCTCAGCGGGATCATGGTCACGCAGGCGCAGAGAATCTCTCTTGATGCCCAGGCTCAGCAGCCAGTTCACGCAGTAATCCTTCCAGTAAGCAAACCACTCAAGGTCAGTACCGGGCTGGCAGAAGAACTCGCACTCCATCTGCTCGAACTCACGGGTACGGAAGGTGAAGTTGCCGGGGGTGATCTCATTACGGAATGCCTTACCGACCTGGCAGACACCGAAGGGCAGCTTCTTACGGGTGGTACGCTGGATGTTATCGAAGTTGACGAAAATACCCTGAGCGGTTTCGGGACGCAGATAAGCGATGGAGGAGGAGTCCTCGGTAACGCCGATCTTGGTCTGGAACATCAGGTTGAAGTTACGGATGGAGGTGAAGTGATGCTTGCCGCAG
>JAFQUA010000070.1 GCA_017408725.1 Oscillospiraceae bacterium | reverse complement strand
GAGTTCCAGACTTGGGTTCAAAATCAAATCAATAAGTAAGGGAGTGAAGATCTTGAAATACGAACAGTATCCGTCCCGCAGTGCGAAGCGGAACTACTTTCCTCTGCCCAACGAGATCTTCTCTCTGGGGCTGTCAACAGGTGAGATCGCAACCTATGCTTACCTGATGCGGTGTGAGGATCGTGAAACCTACCAGTGCTATCCCTCCTATGAAACCATTGGAGAAGCGATTGGTAAAACAAAGAATACGGTCATGAAGTATGTCCATGGGCTTGAGGAAAAACATCTCATCTACACGGAACCGACTACGGTCTGGGGTAAGGGCGGACTGAAGCGCAACGGCAACCTTTGCTTCACCATTCGCCCCATCGAGGAAGCGAAGCGGTATCATGTGGAGCAGCAGATGCGGGAAAACGAGCGAAAAAAGCTCGAAGAACAGGTGGCATAATCCCATGTGATTATGCACAAAACCTAAAAACCTCGTTTTTGCGAACGAGGTGCAGGAATAAGGGCGGGCGTCTTTTCCCCGCCCAAATCCCATCGTCCGGCAATGCCGGCCGAAATATGCTTAGAACCGCAACGACTTTTTGAAAGTGTTGTTGGTTTTGCCAGTGGGGGTTGATTTTGACCCCCAAATAGCCCAAAGGCGTCTGAAATTGGACTTTCCTTAGAGCCGCAACTTACTTTGCGGGGGTCTAACGGAAAAATACCCAATTTCGGCATCTTTGGCGCTAGCTATTCGAAAAGCTTTGTGATATGTATTGTGACTAAGAAAGGAGGTCAGACCTATGGCAAACAAACGGCCCGATGGCGACGGACTGGTGCGAAAGCGCAGTGACGGCCGCTGGGAAGGCAGAATTGTAGTGGGACACAAGGAAGATGGCAAGCCCATCTACCGAAGCGTGTTCGCAAAAACGCAAAAAGAGTTGATGGAAAAACTCCACAGGAGCATCGAAACTTTCCGGGATGTGGAACTGAAAGAAAACTCCAACCTCACCCTTGGTGGATGGCTGGACAAGTGGCTGGACGAGCGGATGCGGTTCACTATCCGGGAAAGTACACTGGATGGTTACCGCAGGATCGCCAACAATTACATAAAGCCGCATATGGGGGATAAGAAAATCGGTTCCGTCACCACGGCGGACGTGCAGAAGATGTACAACTGGCTCCGGGAAAACGGACGGATCAACGAGCACTACGAGCGGGGAAATGCTCTCTCGGACAGCTCGGTTCGGGGTATCCATATGATGCTCCACCAGGCGATGGATGCGGCGGTTCAGGAGCGGATCATCGTGAAAAATCCTACCGACGGCACGGTGATTCCTAAGGCGAATTACGCACCCAAGAATATATTGACGGAAGCGCAGCTCCAAAAGTTTCTGGATGTGGTGCGGCAGGATGCAGTGTGGTCTGACTTCTTCTACACGGAGCTGACCACCGGTATGCGCCGGGGTGAGATCTGCGGCCTCAAGTGGCAGGACTTCGATGAAAAGACTGGGCGGCTGCAGATCCGCCGTGCGGTCACAAGTCGAAAGGGCGGCGGTGTGAAAGTTGGTGAAACGAAAACCGAAAAAGGTACTCGCAGCATTCAGCTTCCGCCCAGCACGGTGGAACTCATGAAAGCACGGAAAAGGAAATCTTACAGCGAATGGATCTTCCACAATCCAACGGTGCCGGAGCTTCCGCTGTCGCCGGAAACAGCCTACCGCCGCATGAAAACCTTGCTTCGGTACGCGGAACTGCCGCCCATTCGCTTCCACGATCTGCGGCACACTTTCGCAACCCATGCCCTGACCAGCGGTGTGGATGCGAAAACCTTGTCCGGCATCTTAGGACACACGAATGCGTCCTTCACGCTGGATACATACACTCACATGACCACGGAGATGCAGAAAAAGGCATCCGGCATCGTGGGAAATTTCCTGGACAAGATCATGTGAAAGGGGACGTTTGCGAGCGCCGCCGGTGGCGGGAGGAGCGAGCAATAAGGAGTGGCAGCAACAAGGAGTATCGGGAAGTGAATAACGACCGATACGACTATGTTGCAACAGGAGGGATAGTCCATGGCGAAGAAACGAAGATACGGCAGCGGAACGGTCCGAAAACGCTCGGACGGTCGTTGGGAAGCCAGAGTTGTCATCGGCTACGATGACAGCGGCAACCCCAAAACAAAAAATGTTCTTGCCAAAACCAAGGCAGAGTGCCTTAAGAAATTGGAAGAACTGAGAGAAAAATATGCGCCGCCTGTGACCCGATGCAAGCCGGATATGCCATTCGGTGACTGGATGGATTTTTGGTATCAGAACTACTGTAAGCCACAGCTCCGGCTGAACACGCAGCTCGGTTACGAGGATCGGATCTACAAGCACATCATCCCGGAGATCGGAAAAATCCCGCTGAACCAGCTCACACAAAGTGATCTTCAGCAGTTCTATGCGAAGCTGAAAACCAGCGGCAGGCTGATTCGGGTGGAACAGTATGGCCCTGGGCTGTCCGACCGGATGGTGCGGGTGTGCCATGCCAATTGCCGCTCGGCACTCCAAAAGGCGGTGGAGGAAGGCTTGATTCGGATCAATCCTGCCATCGGCTGCAAACTGCCGCCGAAGAAAAGCGGCGAAATGAATATCCTCACTCAGGAGGAAATGCAACGGTTTCTCATCCAGGCGAAGCAGGACGGCTACTATGAACTCTTCCTGCTGGAGCTTGGAACCGGCCTGCGGCTGGGTGAAATCCTTGCCTTGCAGTGGGATGATCTGAATATGGAGACTGGCGAGTTGCGGATCACCAAGTCCGCAACCTTCATCAAGGGCGAGCTTCACATCACGGAACCCAAGACCAAATCTTCGGTTCGAGTGATCGTTCTGCCCGGTTCGCTGCTGGAAATCCTGAAAAACTACAAAGCGACGGTGACATCCCGGTGGATGTTCCCGTCGCCTGTGAAAGAGGATTGTCCTCTGACGCCCAACTTCGTCCGCCGCCGGATGCAGCAGACTTTGGAGCGGGCGCAGTGTAAAAAGGTTCGTTTCCATGACCTGCGGCACACCTTCGCAACCATGGCGCTGGAGCATGGCATGGATGTGAAAACGCTCTCCACCATCATCGGTCACATCTCCTCGGCAACGACGCTGGACATCTACTCCCATGTGACTGACACCATGCAGAAGCAGGCGGCAGTGAAGATCGACCATCAGATCGGTAAGACCGATGCTCCCATGCCGCCGGACGAACAGAAACAGCACACCGATCAAAGCGGCTTCCAGCCGTATAAATCCAAATACCGCAAGGCAGGAACAGGCGGCATCTACCAGCTTAACGACCACCTCTGGGAGGGCAAATACTCTCCCAGAGACGCCCACGGCAAGCGAATCTCCCGCAATGTCTACGCCAAAACCCGTGAAGAATGCGAAGAAAAGCTGGCGGTAATGATCGAGGAAGTGAAGAAGGAAATCACTGCGGATAAGGAAAAGCTTATGGCCATAAAATGAGCCGCTATAAACAAAGAAAAGACCGTCAGCATTCTGAATGGGATGTGACGGTCAAACTATTATCATTGAGTATCGGGAGAAACGGAGGATAGGTTACCAAGGTTGATGTTTTCGTTGCTATCGAGGATGGATTTTAAGTACTCTGTATCGCCCCGGTGGGCGAAGCCGACACCGACGTTTCCCGTTGCTTTGCCATATTTACTGTATGGTGGCTACAGACCGAGCGGTAATATGCAGAGTTTACAATGGGAAATCTGTGTGGTATAATATCATCAAATGAGGTGAGATAGGATGATCTGCTATTTAGTCAGACATGGAAAAGACGATGATACTGTGCGAGGCGGCTGGAGTCAGCAGCCACTGACGGATGAGGGGGAAGTGCAGGCGGCAGAGCTGGCAGACTTTGTACAGAAAAGTGGCCTGGGTATTCAGCAGCTATATTCCAGCGACTTGTTGCGTGCAATGCAAACCGCTCAGATCGTAGCAGACAGCCTCCGATTACCAATTGCACCGAAGCCGGAGTTCCGGGAGGTTAATAATGGAGATCTTGCCGGCATGAAAAATGAACTGGTGGCAGAGCAATATCCCGGATTGTATTGGAACACTCTTGCTTGGGAACAGCAGTATCCTGGCGGAGAAAGCCCCAAAGAATTCTATGAAAGAATTCGCTGTGCATGGGATGTGCTTCAAAAAGATATCCTGGAAAGAAATGAGAATGTTATGCTTGTGACCCACGGTGGTGTGATGCATGTGATACTGTCCATCGTGAAAGGGGAAATCTATTCCAATCAGGCAAGTCCTCGTAAAATCAGAAACGCAGAACTGATTGCACTGAAATATCAAAGCGGGAAATGGAGAGAACAAGATATTGAAATCACAGCCCAATCGATATAAACCGAATCTTGACCTTTTGACAGACAATAGGAGCGGAGTCGCTATGAATACATATGAGCAATTTAAGAAGCTAGATATCAACTTTGCCTGCCTTGGCATTCAGCAGCTGGAGCATTATGAGAACTACTACTGCACACCCAAGGATGCGGTAATCATTGGCTCTGCAGGTGTGGATGGCATTCATTACTGCACCATACCCGGATTTGGTGAGATCATCTTTGCTGTCAACCCTATGGATTTTGGCGACTGTGTTCATCCCATCGCCAAAAACTTTGAAGATCTTCTGCGGCTTTTGCTGTCCTGCGCGGATATGGCGGTTCTGGAGCAGTGCTATGCCTGGGACGAAGAAGAATACAAGGCGTGGCTGATTGACTGCCCTGCCACGAAAGAACAGACCCAAGCTCTGGCAGCAATTCAGGCAGAATTCGGCTTGGAGCCGATGGAAGATGCTTTTGCGTATGTGAAACAGCTGCAGGCAGAATTCGATCTTTCCAAGATTCCCTATACCGAGGATTTCTATGACATCGACATGAATCCAGCTGCCCCAAAGCCTGCTCCTGAGTGGAAAGTAACCTTCCGGGGGACTTTCACTCTGTAGATCAGCAAGGCACACCCGGCATTCCAATTCAGACGAACAAGGAATTCCGTTGGGCCGGTATTGACTGGGTCATTCCGGAGGTCTATGCCTGCGAAGAAGGTATTGTAGTACTCACTTTGGGTAAGATCGATCCGGCCAAGGTTCGCAAGTACATGACCGGAGAGCCTAAGACCCAGGAAGAAATCGAGCGTATGGATGCGGAGTGCCCCTTGAACATCCATCTTAGATGTGCTGCAAAGATTAACGGTTCCAATGGTGTGTACTGTGGTGGTAGCGGTATGGTTTGGATGCCGCCCATGCCCGGCGAGGGCAACGGATATGATGATGCAAGATGGGTACTGGAACACTACGGCTTTGATACCAATTACGCGTGGATCATCAACCGGGACACTTACCGTTGGCCGGGTGGCACTAGATCCAAACTGAATTCTCTTGAAGTCACAATCACCCAGAGGCCGGTATCTCTCTCCGGAACCCATTTCAAAACCCCTGTGGATGGAAACACAGTGAAGGTGCAGCATCCGCTGTGTGGTAAAATCTATACACTGACCATTGAAAATCTCAAGCATGAGGAAGCCGATATGCGGCATGTGCAGAGTATGGGTCTGGAGTTTCCTGCGAAGTACACCCAGATGGAGTATAGGATTGAGCCGGAGTTGGCATCTCGCCAATACCGCGTTATGGACTGCAAGCAGAGCGATGAACCGAGACCTATGAAAATCACTCGCGCAGAAGGACCCGCAGAGGTGCAGATTAACGGAGAAGCCGCTGCCATCGGTATCATCGGTGGTGCCGACGGTCCCACTGCGGTCTTTGTGGGCCGCCCTGCCGGCAAGACCAGTCAGCTTCGTATGGCATCCTCGTCTATGTGTTTTGAACATGTGGACGAAGTGGAGTGGCGTATTGTCTTTTTGGAGAAACTCCACGACGATATTACTGTTCAGGTCATCTGAACCCATCCTTATTGCGTGATAAACATAGAGAGGTAACAACATGGCAAGAGTATCTACGAAAGAGAACAAGAACATATATCAAACTACCCGGGAAGGCTTGAAGTTGACCCGGGAAGCTGCCAGTGAGCTGTTGGAGACCATTGCTCCGGAGCGGATTGAGAAAATCGAGAATGAACGGACAATGCCCCATCCCGATGAAGTGCTGGTAATGGCTCAAAAATACAAGCAGCCCAGCCTGTGTAACTACTACTGCGCCAACCAGTGTCCTATCGGTGCGCAGTATGTGCCGGAAATCAAGGTCAAGGATCTATCTCAGATCATTCTGGAGATGCTGGCTTCTCTGAACAGCATGCAGAAAGAAAAGGATCGGCTGATCGAGATCACGGTAGATGGAAAAGTCTCTGGGGATGAGCTGGCAGACTTTGTTGCCATCCAGGAACAACTGGAGAAGATCTCCGTGGCAGTAGAAACTCTGCAGCTTTGGTGCGAGCGCATGCTTGCCACAGGCGCTATTGATCCGGAAGCCTATCAGGCATACCGGGATGCCATGCGGGCAGACCAAGGTTAATTTGCTGCGCGCAGAGAAAATACCGTCCTTAATTTGCTGATTCTTTCCTATATTTCCATCATTACCCCCGATACAATAGGAGTATGATAAACCATTGTATCCAGAGGAGGGATCATATGAGTGCAAGAGAAAGGATCCTGACAATTCGGCTTTTGGAAAAGCTTCAAAGCCGTCCGGATTTTGCAAAGGCATTAGGCGTTGAAGTACGCGGCGAAATGGCGCCCCTGGGTGCTGCAGATAAGAAGGAGAAATGAAAATGGGTATGGGATTTGGCTTTAACGATTTCGGTTTTTCCGGTTTCAGTACCGGCTTCAATATCATGGGCATTTTTGTAACCCTCATATTTGTGGTAGTAATCGGTATGTTCATTGTAATTGCAGTGAAAGGCATCAGCCAGTGGAACAAGAATAACCATTCTCCCAGACTGACTG
>JAFQUA010000069.1 GCA_017408725.1 Oscillospiraceae bacterium | reverse complement strand
TGGCGGCATGGCTTACACCTTCCTGGCTGCTCAGGGTTACACCGTCGGCAAGTCTCTGGTGGACAACGAGAAGCTGGACTACTGCAAGGAAATGATGGCTAAGGCAGAGGCTAAGGGCGTTAAGCTGCTGCTGCCTGTTGACACCGCTGTTGCCGCTTCCTTCCCCTCCCCCATCGATGCTGAGATCGCCGTTGACTACGTAGACTGCACCGCCATCCCCGCTGACCAGATGGGTCTGGATATTGGTCCCAAGGCTTGCGCAGAGTTCGCATCCGCTGCCAAGGCAGCCAAGACCGTTGTCTGGAACGGCCCCATGGGCGTGTTCGAGAACCCCACTTTGGCAAAGGGCACCATCGCTGTCGCTCAGGCTCTGGCCGACTCTGACGCCGTGACCATCGTCGGCGGTGGCGACTCCGCAGCTGCCTGTGAGCAGCTGGGCTTTGCTTCCCAGATCACCCACATCTCCACCGGCGGCGGCGCTTCTCTCGAGTTCCTCGAGGGTCTGGAGCTCCCCGGTATCGCCTGTCTGCAGGATAAGTAATCCCCCATTTTCGCGACATTTTGGGGGTGGCGCCGCCACCCCCTTTCTATTCAATTAATATCAATTTATAAATTTGTAAATCACATCGCCTAGCGATGCGCACATATAAAGGAGAAATCGAAATGAACAGAAAGTATCGCAAGACCGTCATTGCCGGTAACTGGAAAATGAACAAGACCCCCTCCGAAACCAAGGAGTTTATGACTCAGCTGAAGGCCATTATGCCCAAGGGCCGCTGGTGCGATGTGGCACTGTGCGTTCCCGCTGTCTGCATCCCCGCTGCTGTCCGCGCTATGCGCGAGACCCGCGTGGGTATCGGCGCTGAAAACTGCAATGCAAAGGCAAGCGGCGCCTACACCGGTGAGATCGCTACTAACATGCTGGTTGACGCCGGCTGCAAGTATGTTATCATCGGCCACTCCGAGCGCCGTGAGTACTACGGCGAGACCGACGCTGATGTCAATGCCAAGGTTCTGGCCGCTCTGGACGCAGGTCTGATCCCCATCATGTGCTGCGGTGAAACTCTGCAGCAGCGCGAAGCCGGCATCACCGCCGAGCATATCACCATGCAGATCAAGCTGGGTCTTGCCGGTGTTCCCGAAGAGAAGATCCGCAAGGTCGTCATCGCTTACGAGCCCATCTGGGCCATCGGTACCGGTCTGACCGCTACTCCCGAGCAGGCTGAGGAAGTTTGCGAAATGATCCGCAGCGTGGTCCGCAAGCTGTACTCTTCCAAGAACGCCCGTGCTATCTCCATTCTGTACGGCGGCTCCATGAACGAGAAGAACGCCTTCGAGCTGCTGGCTCAGCCCGACATCGACGGCGGCCTCATCGGCGGCGCATCTCTGGTTCCCGAGAAGTTCGTCAAGATCATCGAGGCAGCTAACCAGCCCACTGTTTAATCGAATCCACTTGGGAGTCGCTGCCATATCCGCAGCGACTCCTTTTGCACATAGGAGGCATATTTATGCAAACCCTATATTTATCTACCGACCGTCCGAACACTCCGGAAATCGCAGCAAATCTTATAAAAAGCGGCGAGTTGGTAGCCATTCCCACAGAAACCGTCTACGGTCTGAGCGCCAACGGTCTTGACGAAGCTGCCGTTGCCAAAATTTTTGAAGCCAAAGGCCGCCCGCAGGACAATCCCTTGATCCTTCATGTAGCAGATGCTTCAGATATTGAAAAATTCTGCCACTCCATTCCCGAAGCTGCCTATTCCCTGGCGGAAAAATTCTGGCCCGGTCCTCTGACTATGGTTCTGCCCGCCCGCCCTGTCGTTCCCCTTTCCACCCGGGCAGGACTGCCGACAGTGGCCGTCCGCTGCCCCGACTGTGCGGTAACGAGAGAAATCATCCGACTCGCCGGTGTTCCTGTCGCCGCCCCCTCTGCCAACATCTCCGGAAAACCCTCCACCACCACCGCAGAACATGTCCGCCACGACCATGATGGACGCATTGCTGCCATCGTAGACGGCGGTCCCTGCCGTGTGGGCGTGGAGTCCACCATTATCGATCTGACCGAGGATACCCCTCGCCTGCTGCGTCCCGGCGGCACCACTCCGGAGCAGTTGCATGCTGTTTTGGGCGATTTGATTGTGGACAAAGCCGTCACCTCTCAGATTGATAAAGATGCCGTTGTCAAAGCACCCGGCATGAAATACAAGCACTATGCACCCCAGAGTGAAGTCATCATTGTTTCCGGCTCCCGGGAGAAAGCAGCCGCTTATATCCATTCTCACTTTATTGAAGGCGATCGGGTTCTTTGCTTTGAAGAAGAGCTTGCTCTATACAAAAACTGCCATCCCTTGTCCTACGGTCGGGAATCCGATGTTTCCACCCTATCTGCCGGCCTCTTCTCAGCCCTTCGGGAACTGGACAGTCCAGCAGTCCGCAGAGTTTACGCCCGCTGCCCGGTGGGTGGTGGCGTTGCTTATGCGGTTCAGAATCGTCTGAAAAAAGCCGCAGCTTTCCACATCATTGATGCGGAGGTGGAAGTATGATCATTGGTATCACAGGAGGAACCGGCAGCGGAAAAACAACACTTTTGGAAATCATCCACCGGCAGGATGGTTTTATTCTTGACTGTGATGAAATCTACCATACGCTTCTTACAACCGATACCATCATGCTGTCATCTATCGAATCCCGCTTCCCCGGCACAGTGGAAAACGGAACATTGAACCGCAAAAAGCTCGGTTCCATAGTCTTTTCTGACAAAAATGCCCTGTTGGACCTGAACAGGATCACCCACAATGCTGTCAAAGCTGAGGTTCTGCGCCGCCTGTCAGATGCCCCTGCGTTGGCTGCCATTGATGCCATCGGTCTTTTCGAAGGTGGATTGGCGGATATCTGTGATGTTACCGTTGCAGTCATTGCCCCTGTCGAAGACCGCGTCTGCCGTTTAATGGCGCGGGACAACATTCCTGAAGAATACGCAAAAAGCCGCATTGCTGCCCAGCATAGCGATGACTGGTTCCGGGAAAAATGCGACCATATCCTTGTAAACGACGGAAATATAGATGCATTCGCAACCAAATGTCTTGCATTTTTGCACACCTTGGGTATAATGAAAGAAAACCAGTAAAGGAGACACCACCTATGACCAACGAAGAACTGCGCGAATCCTTGCTCGCCGCTCCCAAAAACGGCTACACCCGCATCACCGCAGAGCAGAAAGAAGAAATGAACGCCTACTGCAAGCGCTATATAGCCTTCATGGATGCCTGCAAGACCGAGCGGGAAGCCACCGCATGGGCCATCGCCGAGGCAGAAAAGCTGGGCTTTAAGCCCTTTACTCCCGGTATGACCGCAAATCCCGGCGAAAAGATCTACTATAACTGCCGTGGAAAGGCCATCGCTCTGGCCGTTGTGGGCAAAGAGTCCCTTGCCAAGGGTGCCAACATCTGCGCCGCGCATGTTGACTCTCCCCGTATGGACCTGAAGCCCAATCCTCTGTACGAAGATTCCGAGATTGCCTACTTCAAGACTCATTACTACGGCGGCATCAAGAAATACCAGTGGCCTACCATTGAGCTGGCACTCCACGGTGTTGTCTACCGCAAGGACGGCAGTGTCATTACTGTCACCATCGGCGAAGATCCTTCCGACCCTGTTCTGATGGTCTCCGATCTGCTGCCCCATCTGGCTGCTGACCAGATGCAGAAGACTGCTGGCAAGGTCATCGCCGGCGAGCAGTTGAATGTGATCCTCGGCACCGAGCCCATCGAGGGTGAAGGCGGCGATCTGGTAAAGCTGAATATCATGAAGTGGCTGAATGAAAAGTACGGTCTCATTGAAGAAGACTTCCTCTCCGCCGAACTGGTCATCGTTCCCGCCGGCAAGTGCCGCGAGGTGGGCTTCGACCGGAGCCTGCTCAGCGCCTACGGCCATGACGACCGCGTCTGCGCTTATGCCGAACTGGAAGCCCTGTTTACCATCGATACCCCCACCAAGACTGCCGTCTGCATCCTTGCCGACAAGGAAGAGATCGGCTCCGTGGGCATTTCCGGTATGCAGAGCCACTACTTCGAGCATTTCATGGGCGGCCTGTGTGACGCACAGGGTGTCAAGCTGGAGGATTGCTTCGCCAATTCCTTCTGCCTAAGTGCCGATGTTTCCAACGCTTACGATCCCAACTTTGCCGAGGTTTCCGACGGCCGTAACAATTCCCGTCTGAACTACGGTATCTCCATCTGCAAGTATACCGGTTCCCGTGGCAAGGGCGGCGCATCCGATGCTTCCGCTGAAGCTATGGGTCATATCCGCACCACCTTCGCCAACGCCGGTGTCATCTGGCAGATCGCCACACTGGGCAAGGTCGATCAGGGCGGCGGCGGCACCGTAGCTGCTTTTATGGCAAACCGCAATATTGTCACTGTGGATGCCGGCGTTCCGGTGCTGAGCATGCACGCTCCTCTGGAGCTGGTTTCCAAGCTGGACTGCTGGGAGACCATGCTGGCCTGCAAGGCAATCTATCTGGCATAATCAAATACCTTTCAACGGGGCTGCTGGGCAGCCCCGTTTTGTTTACAGAAAAGATGTTTACATTTCTCCCGATTAATGTTACAATTACGCTTACAGAAAGGGGGCGATCACTTGCGCGATTTTGGTCGGGAACTGCGAAATTTTTTCCGTAAAGGCGATATGGTACTGCTTGTCATGTGTCTGGCAATTTCCGCTTTCGGCTGCTTGATGATCGCCAGCACCAATAATTACCGCGGTTTTACCCGCTATGTGACTGTCCAGGGCGCTGCTATCATACTGGGTGTGATCTTCTATGCCGTTATGTCCTCCATTGATCTGGAATTTTTCTCGGAGCACCGCCGGGCGCTGGTGGTTTTCTGTCTGTTCCTTCTGTTTCTGCTGATTCCCTTTGGCACAGACCTGAAATCCGGCAACAAAAGCTGGCTGGATTTCGGTCCTTTATTCCCTGTTAACATCCAGCCTGCGGAAATTTGTAAAATCTTCTATATTCTCATCAATGCTTCCATTATGGCTTCCCACCAAAACCATGTATCCTCCTTCCGTTCCATGTTCCACATGGGCTTCCAGCTGTTGCTTTTGGTGGGCACCAATGTGATCATTTCCCGGGATGCCGGTGTTTCACTGATTTTCGTATTTATTTTTATTGGCATGGCTTTTGCCGGTGGTGTCAAGCTGATCTGGTTCCTGCTGGGCGGTGGCGCGCTGGTTGCCGCTGCGCCCATTATCTGGAACAAACTAATGGACACCTATCAGCAAAAACGTATCCTGGTTCTTTTTGATCCTACGATCGATCCTCAGGGCATTAAAGAGCGTTACCACATGATCCGAAGCCTCAAATCCCTTACCGGCGGCGGCGTTACCGGACAGGGGCTGTTTGAAGGAAACCGTACGCAAACAGGCAATGTTCTTCCCTCTCAGCATACGGACTTCATTTTCTCTGCCATTGGCGAAGAGCTGGGGTATCTGGGCTGTGCGTTGGTGATCATCATGATGTTCTGTCTTGTGGCCCGCTGCATCTGGGTAGGCACCCGCAGCCCCGACTACATGCGACGAATGGTCTGCTTCGGCGCGGCAGCTGCTCTGTTTTTCCAGATTTGTGTCAATGTGGGTATGTGCATGGGCGTTATGCCGGTTATCGGCCTGACGCTGCCGCTGATCAGCTACGGCGGCAGCTCCATCGTTACAATTTTTGCTATGCTTGGGCTCGTGTCCGGTGTCCACGCCAGACCGTCCCCTCGCAGTCACGAGCGATACATTCAGCCTCCGCGTTAACAAAGCTCCCCCAATGCGGGGAGTTTTTGTATTCCCCCTTGCATTCTGTGCTTGATGCTTTATAATATAAGCTAGATTACTATGCAAAGGAGCACTCCAAATGAAAGCTTTTATGGACAAGGATTTTATCCTTGAAACCGAAACCGCAAAGCACCTTTTCCACGACTACGCCGAAAAAACGCCCCTCGTGGACTATCACTGCCACTTGAATCCCAAGGAGATCTATGAAGATCGCCGTTTCAATAATATCGTTGAAGTTTGGCTGGGCGGCCAGAATCCCGATGGCAGCTACGCCGGTGACCACTACAAGTGGCGCATGATGCGTTCTCATGGCATTGAAGAAGACTACATTTCCGGCAACAAGCCCCCCTACGAGCGTTTTCTCAAGCTGGCAGAAGCACTGGAAATGGCAATCGGCAACCCCATGTACCACTGGTGCCATCTGGAGCTGCAGCAGTTCTTTGGCGTATATGAGCCCTTGACCGTGGAAAGCGCCCCCCGGATCTGGGAGCACTGCAATAAGCTTCTGCAGGAAGATCCTGATATGACTGCCCGCGGTCTGATCCGCAAGGCAAATGTTGCTTTCATCGGCACTACTGACGATCCCATCGATACTCTGGAATATCACGATAAGATCGCCGCCGACCCCACCATGAAGACCATCGTTGGCCCCTCCTACCGCCCCGACAAGGCTGTGAATATCAACAAGGCCGGTTGGAAAGAATATATGGCGAAGCTCGCTCAGAGCGTCGGCAAGGAAAACCTTGCCACCATGCAGGATGTCCTGGACGCACTGGTGGAGCGTCTGGAGTTCTTCAAGGAGCACGGCTGCCGGGCTTCTGACCACGGTCTTGACTATGTTCCCTTCCAGAATTATACCGTAGAACAGGCAGATGCCGTTTACCAGAAGGCACTGCGCGGTGAAGTGCTGACCGCCGAGGAAATTGAAGGTTATCAAACTGTGATTCTGCTGTGCCTTGGCAAGGCCTACAGCCGACTTGGAATTGTCATGCAGCTGCACTATTCCTGCCTGCGCAATAACAATGAGCGAATCTTCAAGGCTATGGGCCCTGACACTGGCGTGGATGCGATTTCTCAAAACACTTGCGGCGGCAATATTGCCCAGCTGCTGTCTGCTCTGGATATCACTGGCCAGTGCCCCCGCACCATTCTCTACTCTCTGAATCCTGTGGACAACGCCCAGCTGGGCACCCTCATCGGCTGCTTCCAGGACAGCTCCATCCCCGGCAAAATTCAGCACGGCTCTGCGTGGTGGTTCAACGATACCAAGTCCGGCATGGAAGAGCAGATGAAATCTCTGGCAAATCTGGGTCTTCTGGGCAACTTCATCGGTATGCTCACCGACTCCCGTTCCTTCCTCAGCTATGCCCGCCATGACTATTTCCGCCGCATTCTGTGTAACCTCATCGGTAACTGGGTAGAAAACGGCGAATATCCCAATAACGACGCTTCTCTCAAGAAGATTGTAGAGGGTGTTTCTTCCAACAACGCCATCCGTTACTTCGGACTTTAATGATCATGCAAAGCCCCGCCTTCCAGCCAATGTCATTAAGTTAAGAAAAACTGGATCTCACAGAAATGTGGGATCCAGTTTTTTCGTAATAAATTTAGAAAAACACTTGACAAAAAGCGTTAAATGTGCGGCCTTTTTGCTAATTACGATTAGCAAAAAGGCCCGTGT
>JAFQUA010000068.1 GCA_017408725.1 Oscillospiraceae bacterium | reverse complement strand
TGGGTATCCAGCATTCGGACGGTTTTCATCAGCACCGCTTTCGTTTCCTTGTTCGCCAGCAGTTCATCCAGATTCGGCGCAAGCCATGCACCGCCCATGACGCCGTGGACTGATGTAGTGTTGAACCCACCCATGGACAGTTCCTCTCTCAATGCTTTTGCGGTGTGCAGATGGGACGATCCCAATCCGCTTGCAATTTTCTTTTCCGGGTTGATGTAACAGCCATCCTCCAATGCCCTTTCGATCATGCAGATCACCGCAGGATCATCCAGTTCTTTCCGTTTTCTTGAATCATCTATGTGATAGAGCGCAATCCGGGGAACAAGGACGCTGAAAGGGGTCAACGCGGCAGAGAAGAGAATGCCGTCATCTTTCAGCAAGCGGCCACATTCTTCAATGGCAAGGATCCGCTCCCCGTATTCCGTAATGGAATACAGCGGTCCCATCAGCAGGACGGCATCTGCGCTCTTGTCCGGGCGAGGGATGGATCGGGCATCGCTGACCATAGCGGAGGCCAGGTTTACCCCGGAATATTCCTCGGCCAATTCGGCGCTCATGGCAATATTGGTTTCAGACAGGTCAAACAGGTGGACTTCGTAACCCAGAGAAGCCAGCCACCAGGAATATTCGCCGTAAGCACCTCCAATATCGTAAATGACAGCCGGGGGCTTGGGAAGCTTCTCCAACAGGATCTCTTTGGTTCGTTCAAATTCGATGAGTCCGATTCCGGTTCTCAGGCGGTCTTTTTCAATTCCGGCATTGTATCCTGCCAGAACCACAGTATCGATTGTTTTCATAGTTCATATCTCCTTTGATTTTTAAGTATAGAGTTTGTTGGTCAGAGTCGGTTTCTTTTTGGTGGTAAACGGACTGTTCCGGCATATACAAGCCTCCTTTCTAAGAAAATAAAAACGGTGCAAATCGAAGATTTCCCCGACTTGCACCGTCATGATCCAAATATTTCTAATCCGTAGATGGATTATTCTGAAATTTGGGTACGACAATACAAGCCCGGCAAAGTCTGTGCGACCTCGACGCGCTGCTGCAGCATAACCATATTGAACATAGAATTATGTACTGCCATTGTCGTAACTCCTTCCTCGATTTTTCGTTATTGTACTCCCCTTGATTTCCTTTGTCAAGGGGGATAATGAGCCGGGATTGCTCCCGGCTCGGTTTAGGTGCTTGTTGGAATCACTTGATTATCGTTATGCTAGATTATAAGATGTAGTCCGAAATGCAATCGTACCAATGGACATAGGTTTCGCCGTTGATGGTGAGGCGCTCGTTATCAGGGAGCTTCTCACTCCAGGGCTTTCCACCGAACCTGTCAATGGCCCAGTCATCCCGGTTGAACCGCCGCCACAAAACGGTGCGTCCATTCTGATCCACATACTGCTCCGATGCCACCGCATCGTTGTAGCACTCAATGTCCATGACGCAGACGGTATCGTAAGACTTGCCACCAATGGTCACACGGTAGCGGCCTACCACATCCACCACCTCTCTGGGGATGGTTCCGGTGACGCAGTTCTCTTCACGATGCAGCAATCCCTTGGGACGTAAATTCACCTCGTTACCACAGTTGTCCTCACCAAAGCCCCAGTTATTGAGGAATGCTTCTCCATCCAGGAAGGTGTAGCATTTGCGCACACCATCTTCCATGTGGGTTTCCGCAAGGTAGCGGCTGTGGGTGTCAGTGAGCTGTGCCACGAATCGCCGCTCCACCCGATCCAGCGCACCGGTGCGGTAATAGTCGGCAGGATCGAATTGCATGGCAACCACTTCCACGCCCTCAATTCCGTGGACTTCCGCTTTGCCGATGACTTCCATTTCCGTATATTCCGTGCGCTTCCGCTCCGGGAAGTCGTACATACCCCAGGTCAGTTTCTGCCCCACACGAGGCACAATCAGCCAGCCCTGTAGTTCCTCCCAACGGACGCTAAAAGGCTCTGCATCCAGTCGCTCAATGGTATATTCGGGAATATATTCAGGCAGTTTTTGCATAATAGTATCTCCTTTCAGTTTCTGGGTTTGATATGGATACTTGTTTTTGAAATGCTGCTTGGCAGTAAAGAGTCTGCTTTTCACCGTTCCCACGGGAATGTCCAGTATCTTTGCAATCTCTGTCTGGGGAAGTTCTTTCCAGAAATATAAGTATAGAATCTGCTTATCTTTATCCCCAAGCCGATCCAGAGTTTCCCGCACGGTATGTACCACAGAAATACCAAGCCGTCCAGCAGACAGTTCCTGCTGCGACAGTTCTTCAATGGATATTTCCATCTGTGCAGCCTTGGCACGGAAATAGTCATTGCACTTATTCCGAGCGATGCTGATAATCCAGGTCTTGAATGCATCCTTATTCTTCAGCTGTGGGAACTTGCGGTAAGCGCTTAAGTACACTTCCTACAGCACATCGTCCGCATCCGTTTGGCTCGGCAGACGATACCGCACGAACCGCTCCATACCGCTGCTCACTTCCGCAAGCAATTTCTCAAATTCATCCATATCCTCACCTCCTTCATTGTAGGATCAAAACCGGTTTCACATATATAGACGGATTATACCACTAAAAGGTTCATTTCGCCGATATTTATTTTTCAGCTGAAATTGATAAAAGCATGAGCCGGGATTGCTCCCGGCTCGAAAACTTACCGAATCATTTTGAACATCCCCGGACCATCCCAATCGCAGGGTCTTTCTTCAAATCCGTACTTCTTATAGAAATTGACTGCTTCTTTGGAACTGATCAGTTCCAGGCTGACAGCCCAATCCAGAGGCTT
>JAFQUA010000067.1 GCA_017408725.1 Oscillospiraceae bacterium | reverse complement strand
CGATAAAGTCAGATTGTTAAAGCCCGAAAAACTGGGCTTGACCGATGAAGTGCAGCCTTTTGAAGATGGACTCCGAACGGAAGAAAAATCCGGCAATTACGAGTGGTGGTACTTTGATTCGAAATATCCCGACGGTTCCAGTCTGGTGATCGTTTTTTACACCAAGCCGGTCACATCCTTTGGAAGTGTCTTTCAGCCCTATGTCAGCTTGAATTACATCAATCCCAAAGGAAAAGAAATCCGCACAAAGGTCGAAACGACTGACTGCGCTTTTTCCAAGGAGTGCTGCGATGTAAGGATCGGTAATTGCTACATCAAAGGCGACCTGCAGAATTATGAGATCTACTTTGAAAATGAGGATGCGAAATGTAAACTCAGTCTTAGAAGAAGTGTTCCCTCCTGGCGGCCGGATTCGGGACATATCTACTTCGGAGAAAAAGACTATTTTGCATGGCTCCCCTCTGTACCGGAAGGTGTTGTCGAGGGTACATTGGAAGCCAAGGGCGAAACCATCACCTTGAATGGCACCGGCTACCATGACCACAACTGGGGAAACAAGCTGATGATCCTCCTTATGAATGACTGGTATTGGGGTAGAGCCAAGATCGGTGATTATGTTGTGGTATCCTCATATATTTACGCCACCAAGAAGGACGGCTATAAAGCAACGCCAATCTTCATGCTTGCAAAGGATGGAAAGACCCTGACAGGTGATGCAGCGAAATACCTTACCTACGAAGAAAAGAATCATATTAAGGATTCTTATACCAAGCGATATGTGGCACATACTTTGGTGTATGACTACAACGACAAAGAAAACGGCATCCATTATCGTGTGACCTACGAAAAGGGCAATGAGGATGTGGAACGGCAGACCATGCGGGATATTGTTGGCAAGCCTATGGCCGTGTTTTTTTATCTGCTGGGCTTCAGAGGTTCTTATCATCGTATGGGCGGTACTGCTATCTTGGAAAGATTTGAAGATAACAAAGTTGTGGAGCGGATCGAAGCACCCGCAATGTGGGAGCAGATGTGCTTCAAGCCGGATAGAATTCAATAAACATTCTCAAAATATGATGTGAGGTAAAACATGATCCATGAATATGAAAGAAAGCACATTGCAATGCTGCGACAGGCTGCACCGGAGTGCATGGTGCTGCTGAAATCTGACGGCAGTTTTCCTCTGGGTGTACCGGGCAAGATTGCCCTTTATGGCAATGCGGCCCGGAAGACCATTAAGGGTGGCACCGGCTCCGGCGATGTGAATGTTAGAGCCTTCACCACCGTGGAGGAGGGACTGGAAAAAGCCGGCTTCACCATCACCACAAAGCAGTGGCTGGATGATTATGATGCCGTATATGCGGAGGAGAATAAAAAGTTTAAGGCTTCTATCAAGGCCCGGATCGCGCGGGAGGGCTTTGGCTCTATCATGCTGGGCATCGGCGCGATCATGACGGAACCGGACTATCAGCTTCCCATGGAGGGCGAGGGAGATACTGCTATCTATGTGCTGGGGCGTATCAGCGGAGAGGGAAGCGACCGAACCACCGTAACCGGTGATTTCCAAATGACCCAAACAGAGATCCGGGATATTCTACAGCTGCAGCGGCAGTATGAGAAATTCATACTGGTTCTCAATGTGGGAGGCCCTGTTGATCTGACCCCTGTTGCAGAGGAGGTTTCCAATATTCTGGTGTTGTCCCAGACCGGCATGACCATCGGTGATTCTCTGGCAGATGTGCTGCTGGGCAAGGCATACCCCTCCGGCAAGCTGACCACCACCTGGGCAGCATGGGAGGATTACTGCCATGTGGGTGACTTTGGAAACGAGGATGATACCAGATACCGGGAAGGTATCTATGTGGGTTACCGTTATTTCGATTCCGTAGGGAAAAAGCCGTTGTTCCCCTTTGGCTTCGGTTTGGGTTATACCACCTTTGTCATGGAACCGCAGAATGTGGCGGCCAAGGGCAGTGTCGTTACGGTTACCGCAAAGGTGACTAACACCGGAAGCCGCCCCGGCAAGGAGGTTGCCCAGCTTTATGTAAGCATTCCGTCCGGAAAGCTGGACCAGCCCTATCAGGTGCTGGCGGCATTTGTCAAGACAGCGCAATTACAGCCGGGAGCATCCGAAATGCTCACTTTGACATTTGATATGCGCAGTATCGCATCCTTTGACTATGATGTCGCCTGCGATGTTCTGGAGTCTGGCAGCTATGTGCTTCGTCTGGGCAATTCCAGCAATAATACTGTTCCTTGCGGCATTGTGAAGCTGGATGAAACCAATGTTGTCCAGCAGTACACCCATGTGGGAGGAGAAACGGATTTTGCTGACTGGAAACCGGAAAATCCCATACCTGTGGCGATTCCGGAAAACATACCCGTTGTGACTGTGACTGAGGTGGAGGAAATCCAAATCACGCCTCCGCAGCTGAATCAGAACGCATTAGACTTTGTCCGCAAGCTGACTGATGAAGAGCTGGCATACCTCTGCACCGGCGGTTTTGAAGGAGAAGGCAGCGGCAGCTTTATCGGCAATGCGGGTCTTACTGTCGCGGGTGCTGCCGGAGAAACCACCGCTGGATTCTCTCACATGGGAGTTCCCAATGTGGTCATGGCTGACGGTCCTGCTGGATTGCGGATCGCTCGTCAATTCGGTGTGGACGAGCAGGGCATCTATACTCTGGACAACGGCAGTATGGCTGCGGCATTTGAAGTGGTGCCGGAGGAAATGCTGAAAGCCATTGGCTTTGGACAGCCTACGCTCGAACGCCACGGAGTTATTCACGACCAGTATTGCACGGCGATTCCCATCGGCACGGCTCTGGCGCAAAGCTGGAATATAGCCCTTTGTGAAAGCTGCGGCGATATCGTAGGTGCGGAAATGGAGCGGTTCGGTGTCCATATCTGGCTGGCTCCGGCGCTGAATATCCACCGCCTGCCCCTGTGCGGACGCAACTTTGAATACTATTCTGAAGATCCTCTGATCAGCGGCAAGATCGCCGCTGCTGTGACAAAGGGTGTGCAGAAGCATCCCGGCCGGGGCGTTGCCATCAAGCATTTTGTAGCCAACAATCAGGAGACAAACCGCTTCCGTTCCAATAGCATCCTGAGCGAACGTACCCTACGGGATATTTACCTGAAGGGCTTCCGTATCGTCATTGATGAGGCAGACCCGGCATCGGTTATGAGCTCTTACAATCTGCTCAACGGCGAACACACCTCTCAGCGGGAGGATCTGATGGAAACACTGCTGCGGCAGCAATGGGGCTTCAATGGAATTGTTATGTCTGACTGGGTGGTGGCAGGTTTCCAGTCCAGGAAGAAATATCCGTCGTCCTGTTCCAACGGATGCGTAAAGGCAGGAAATGACATTATGATGCCCGGCAATAAGATCCACTACGAAAACCTGGTCAAGGCACTTCACGGTCAAACAGAGCAGTATCCGCTGACTCGTGGAGGAATGGAAAAATGCGCCGCCAGAATGGTGGCCTTTGCATGGAAATTCGGTAATCGATAAATAAGGACAGGCCGCGTCTTGATCGTCGCGGCCTGTCCAAAATTCAGATATTGATTGTTTCTTGCTTGTTCCGTTCGCGGTTTCTGTACTGGATCGGGGTCATGCCAAATTTCTTGCGAAAGGTTCGTACAAACTGTGACGGATTCTGATATCCCACCTGTTGACAGATCTCATAAACGGGAAGATCCGTATTGACCAGCAGATGCTGCACGATGCCCATTTTGTAGTCCTTTAGGAGGGAAGAAAAGGTATGCCCGGTCAGTTCCCGGATCCTGGCACTGAGGTAACTGGGATTGTAATGGAAATGATCCGCAACCTGCTCCAGGGTAGTTGTTTTGTGGTTGCGGTAGGCATACTGCATGACCTCCACGATCTGCTTTTGCCTTACATTGTCAGAAACCAGATACTCAGCTGTATTTTCATAGTTCTGCATCAAGTAGGCAAGAAGAACCTGAAAGGATGACTCGATGATGATGCCGCTGTAGGGTAGGTTCTCCTCCTGCTGCCAAAAGATGCTCAGCAGCATCCGCTGAAACTGCTCATCATTACCGGCGTGGAGTGTAACAGCACACTGAAACCAAGGTTGCCGTAAGGAACGGTCCAGATATGCAGAAAGCAGTGTATTGTTTCTCAAAATATCGAAAAACAACCGCTCAAAGGTATCTGCGGTAGCTTTAACGGTCAGGCAGACACTTTCGCCGCTGGCTTCCAGATAATGGGTGATGCCCGGCGGAATGATGGTAAAGTCTCCGGGAACATGCTCAAAGGAATTGTCGCCTACCACATGGGTGCAGGTGCCGGTCAGAACAAATACCAGCTCAAAGAACTCATGCTTGTGGGGTGCAACCTTAATGTATCGCATGAGCTGCTGTACCGTAACAGTCCGAGGCTGGGTCACATAGTATTTGGGCAGAAACTCGCCAAGCAGCTCCTCGGGACTGAGGCTTAAAAAGTATTCAATAGTCTGCAGGGAATAATCCTTGGCAAACTGGGTGAGCAATGCCGTCCGGTCAGCATGCTGTGTATGATGCAAAAAATGGGGGATGTCGATCTGGTAGCCATGCTGCTTGTAAAAGCTTTGGCCGGCACGCTCGTATGCTTTCAGGGTTCGTAAACTTCTCAGGTATTGAACTTCATCCACAAATATCACCTTCCTGATTTGTATTATATCACAACAAAGCCAAAATTCAACACATATATGAAGTGTTATCTTGATTATTTCTTTTGATTTGGTGTTGAGATATACTTTACTTGTAAGCAAATGTCCCGCGCTACCTGAAAACCGCACGAGCGTGCAAACCAAACATAAAGATGGAGGAACATTATGAAAAAGCTGAACAAATCCCTAATCTGTTTGCTGCTGATCGCGGCTATGATCGTAACCTTTGCAGGCTGCGGTCAGGAACCCGCTCCTACGGAACCCGAAGTCGTGCCTGTCAGCATGATCGACATTGGCACCGGACTGAGCCTGAAAGTAGGCGAAACCGGCACGCTGACTGCCACAGTCAACATGAAGGCAACCAACAAGGATGTCACATGGGCGTCTTCCGATGAAGCTATCGTTACCGTTACTGCCAATGGCAACGAAGCGACCGTTACTGCTGTTGCAGCCGGTGAAGCAACCATTACCGCAACTGCAGCTGATGGCTCCGGCGTGACTGCCTCCTGCACAGTCACCGTTTCTCAGGTCAGCGAAGCGATCCTGTCCGTGGGACAGGCCGGCGAACTTCCTGCAGAACCTGCTGAGGGCATCACCGGTGATATTACTCTGAACTCTGACGGCACCTGTGCCATCAATGCTTTTTACGCAAACCTGAATGCCCAGCTCGCCTTTGAAACTACCTATGAGATCGTTGATGGTGTTCTGACCTTTGCTGCTGATCCTGTGGATGCAACGGTCATGGGGATCTCCGGCCAGATCGGCACTGCTGCCGAGGTAGCTGGTGATACCATCGTTATTACCTGCACCGAGGTCAACCAGGGTGTTACTGCTGCACAGTTCATCATGACTGCTGACCAGGCAGCTCAGCTGGGCATTACGGTTGGCAGCAAGGTCGATGTGGAAAGCATCTCCGTACCTGAAAGCAAGACCCTCGCTTCCGGCGCTGTGTTCGACATGGCACAGATGGTCACCTTCAATCCCGAGAATCCCACTGTGTCCGACATCACCATCACGGTGAGTGACACTGCTTCTCAGGTCGTTTATGTAGACACTACCAGTATCTATCCCTTGATGCCCGGTTCTGTGACCATCACCGTTACTTCTGTTGACAATCCCGAAGCAACTGCCTCCATGGTTCTGACTGTTGAAGCTGTGGAACGGCCTGCATTCCTCGCAACCAAATATTTTGAGACCGAAAGAACCTTTGGCTGGGCACTGAACAGCTATGTGTTCAAGACTGACGGCACTGTGGATATTCTGGACAAGACCGGCGTTCTGCAGGTCCTGGGCTACTATACCCTGTCCGAGGATGGTACGCAGCTTACCATGTATGCTCTAAATGAGATCGCCGCAAATCCCGAATTTGTGGGTTATACTTACAATCTGACCAAGCAGGAAGGCAGCGAGCTGCTGCAGTACGATATTGGTGAACCTCTGGGCGCACCCGGTATGTACTTTGCTCTGGAGCAGGCCAATTGATGATTGCACAGGAGAGTCACCCGTTTCCGGGTGACTCTCTGAAAAATGAAAATTGCAGTGAGAGGAGAATGGTCGCAGTGAAGAAAATACTGTCCCTTCTTTTGTGTGTTTCCGTGATCGCAACGCTGGCGCTGGGAATGACCGGCTGCGGTAAGCAGGAGGAATCTTCCGGCGGCAGACACGTTGTTGTGACTTATTTTTACGGCGAAGAACTTCCCAAAGACATTGATCTTGTGGAAGCCGCGGTAAATGAGTATCTCAAAGAACTGAACACGGATCTGACGATGGAGTTCTATCCCATTTCCGTATACAGTCAGAACTATTCCACCATTCTAATGACCGATCCTATCGATCTGATGTGCGTAGCCTTTGGCAGCAGCCCCATCTACTATGCACAGATGGAAATGATCCAGACCATCACCGATGAAGAAGTTCAGGAGTTCTGCCCCAACATTCTGGAAATGAACGATGAATTCGACATGATGGTGAGAAACTCTCAGGGCGAAATCGTCGGCATCTCTACCCGTGAACTGGGTATTTATAACGGTGGTGCGTATGTGATCCGTAAGAGCGACCTGGATGCCATTGGGATGGGTGAGCAGTATGCAGATGGTACTGCGGTGACCCTTTCCGAGCTGGAGACGATTTTTGGTAAGCTGAAGGAGCAGTTCCCGGAATCTTATCCCATCGTCAGCAAGATGGACGAATCCTCTTATGCCGTATCTGTTGACCCCCTGGGAAACAATAAGTTTGCCTCCGGTGTGCTGGATTTCTCCATAAACGGAACGGAAAGCACCCAGATCGTCAATTATTATGAGTCCGAAGCATATGTAAGCTTCTGCAAGTTTATGGCAAATTGCTATGCCAACGGCTGGATCGATCCGGAGGCCGAGACCAGTACCGTCACCAAGAATGCGGCATTTATTAACGGCGTTGCCCGCGGTGTCCTATTGGAGGGCCTGCCTTCTCTGCGTGATGATTTTGCTACGCAGGTTGGTGGGGAATGTGTCCGGCTGCAAATCCTGACGCCTACCTATGTGCCGCAGCGGGCAGAGGCGATCACCTGGGCGGTTGCCGGTCCCAGCGAAAACAAGCAGGCAGCTCTGGAATTCTTGGATCTGTTCTGGTCCGATGTAAAGCTGATGAATATGATCCAGTGGGGCATTGAAGGAACGCACTTTGAGATCGTGGACGCAGAAAACGGCATTATTCGCTATGCCGACGGTTTGACCGCCGAGACCTCCGGCTTCCGCATGGGCGGTGGCTTCTACGGTGATAAGCGTTACATTTACGTGTATGAATCCACCGTCGATACTTACGAAGAGCAGGTTGCTGCCAAGCAGGAGGAGCGTGCGGCTATGGAAGCTGCAGCGCAGAATCCCTCTCCTGCAGGCAATTTTATCTACGACAGCTCAGCGCATGACGTGACCATCAAAAATATAGAAGCTGTTATTGACCGCTATGCCAATATCATGGCCTTGGGCGGTTACACCGATGAAGTTTATGCAGAGTTTATTGCCGCGCTGAAGGCGGCAGATATTGATGCTGTGATCGCAGATAAGCAGGCTCAGCTGGATGCGTATCTGGCAGAGATCAACGGATGACCCAAACGAAAGGGCCGCTGCGGTTTTCGCGGCGGCCCTTTGCGGCATTGGAGGAGCTATGAAAAGAAATAAGACAGCCAAATCCTTAAATCAGAACGGTATGTGGAAACGGACGGCGATCACATATTTGATGATCCTGCCGGGCCTGATCTATTTTATCATAAATAATATTTTGCCCATGTACGGCATTACATTGGCATTTCGGGATGTCAGCTATAAGCTGGGGCCCTTAAACAGTCCTTTTTATCCGTTAGAGGACCTATTTATCAATTTTGAGATGATCTTCAAGCAGGATATCATCGGGATCTTGCTTCGCAATACCCTGATGTATAATCTGGTATTCATCGTGCTGGATATTGTGGTGCCGGTGGCCGTTGCGATTTTGTTTAACTCCATTGAGAATGCCACCTCCAAAAAGATTTTCCAGACCGCAATCTTATTGCCCAATATCATCTCCTGGGTCATCGTGGGCTATATCGGCTACGCGTTTTTGAGTGAGAAAAGCGGTGTGATCAGTCATCTTCTGGGTGTTACGGATTTTTATCACAATCCCGGCTATTGGCCGCTGATTTTGACCGTTTTCCATCTGTGGAAATGCCTTGGTATGGGCATGGTCATCTATGTTTCTGCGCTGGTTGGTATTGATACCGCTATGTATGAAGCGGCAAAGCTGGACGGTGCCACATGGTGGCAGCGGACAGTACATATCACCCTGCCGCACCTGAAGAAGATGATTATTACTATGTTTATTTTAAGCCTTGCGAAAATTATGACTTCGGATTTTGGCCTATTCTATCAGCTTCCTATGAACAGCTCTTAT
>JAFQUA010000066.1 GCA_017408725.1 Oscillospiraceae bacterium | reverse complement strand
CAGGGAGATCTTGGAGCCCACGGGGATCTCGTCGATCTCGGGTCCGATAACGGTGATCTTGTGATCTTCGACTTCCTGCAGTTCCTTGGTCTGAACCAGCTCGAAGCAGTCCACACGGGAGCCGTCCACTTCCACCTGCATGTCACCCTTACGGATGATCTCGCCTTCGAAAGCGGTAGCGTAGGAAACGGGAATGTCGATCTTGGTGATCTTCAGCTTGATGTCGCGGGCTTCCAGAGAGGTAGCATTCCACTTGGAAGTATCCAGCTGCTGGATCAGGGACTTGGGAACACGGAACATGTTCTCGGTCTCGTTGGAGATAACGGGGAAGCCCAGCTGGATTGCGCCTGCGCCGTAAGAAACGATCTCATCGGTCAGGGACTTGTAGGCATTGACGAATGCGCGGATACGGTCCATGGTGTACTTGTACAGAGCCTTGGTATCGCCGGGCTGAATAGCACCGAAGATCAGAGCAGCACGCAGAGCGACGGAAACGATATGGATAACAGACTGATCCTCGTAGCCCAGAGGCACAACGCGGACGCCCTCGCCCAGGTTCATGCCGGAATCGGCGCAGTGCTTGACGGAAGCGCCGGTCAGGGTGACCAGCAGGCCCAGTGCCTGATAGGACTTGGCCAGCTCCACGGTCTCAGCGGGATTCTCAGCGCCGCCGATGATAACAGCAACACCGGGGATATCGCCGGTAACCAGAGGCAGACCCAGGTTACGGACGAATGCGTCGGTCAGGAAGCCCATCTCGGGCTCAGCGTAAGGCTCAGCACCGTGGAGGTACTTCAGAACTTCCAGGAACTCTGCACACAGAGCGGAAGCGACACCGCTGTCGAAAACGTCCTGCAGACGCTTGTTGCGGGTCATCATGGGCTTAATGTCATTCAGCAGAGCTGCCTTCAGCTCGCCCAGGTTATTGATCTTCTTGCCGGTAATGCTGTAGTAGCAGGGCAGATTATAGGCGGTATTGGGGAAAGCTACGGGCTCGGCTTCGCCGTACTGTGCAATGGCTGCGTCGATGGCAGCTACGGTACGCTCGTAGTTATAGTCGTTACCGCCGAAAACTCTATCAAAAAGTGTCACGGTATTTCCTCCTATTTTAATCTTGGTCTAAGATCGATTTGATCTTACGGATTTCTTCAATTGCCGTGGGGCTGAAGTCGTAAGGTGATTTTCCGTTGCGGTCGGCATCCATGATCTCGGTGTTGTAATGGATCATGCCCAGCAGGTCTTCGGCAGGGATGGCATTTCTTACGAACTCCTCATCCCGCGCATCGCGAACCTTGTTGGCCACCACTCTGACCCGCTTGACACCCAAATCCGATGCCAGCCGCTTGACATTGTGGTAGGTCTGGACGCTTCTTGCGCCCGGTTCGATAACCACGATGAACTGGTCCATATTCATGGCAGTGCCTCTGCCCAGATGCTCAAGACCTGCTTCCATATCCATGATGACCACATCGTCTTTGCGATAAGTCAGGCTGGAAAGAACAGATTTCAGCATCACATGCTCGGGACAGACACAGCCGCTGCCGCCCACATCCACAGTACCCATGACCAAGAGCTTTACGCCGTTGATGTCCTTACTGAAGGTGTCGGGAATATCCGCCACGTAAGGATTCAGCTTAAAAAACTTGTTGGCGGCGGTAGCGCCGGTGCGCTCTTCCACCAGAGTACGCATTTTGGAAATGGGAACGATCTTGTCCACTTCCTCCTGAGAAAGGCCAAGGGCCAGACCCAGATTGGCATCGGGATCTACATCGGCGGCCAGGACGCAGCGTCCTTCGTCGGCGTAGAGTCTTGCCAGAGTGGAGGACAATGTGGTCTTACCCACACCGCCCTTGCCGGTAATTGCAACTTTCATTGGAAAACAACCTCAATAAACTAAGATACGAGATATAAGATACGAGATACGAGATATCTTGTATCCACATCCTCTGACGCTGACAGCGAGAGATTTTTTCGCAGATCAAGCAATCAAAGCCGCCGGCATACTAAGGTATTCCAAGGCTTGGATTGTGCCGAGCTGCGGAAAAAGATCCGCTGATCAGATTCCGAGGGCGTCGCGCTTGGCTTCGATGCAGGCGATCATCTTGTCACCCAGGGACTCGATGTCGGTATCCACAACGAACTTAGCCTCGACCCACTCCTTGATGCCGTCCTCACCCTGCAGCAATCTGGTGACTTCGTCGGAACCCTTGGAGTAAGGATCAACGCCCAGGAAGGTCTCGATACCGGTAGCAACAACGTAGTTACCGATGGAAACAGCCTTCTCGGACATCCATTCGGGAGCGCAGCCCACGACGGGAACCTGAGAAATGTTGATGCCCCAGTCCTTGGCAATGTCGGAAGCCAGGATCATCATACGGGAAATATCCACGCAGGAGCCCATGTGCAGTACGGGAGGAATGTTCGCCAGCTCGCAAACTCTCTTCAGACCTGCGCCGCAGTATTCCTTAGCCTGTACGGGATCCATCAGACCGGCCTTGGCAGCAGCCTGAGCGGAGCAGCCGGTGGTGATAACGATGATATCGTTCTCCAGCATCTTCTTCATCAGGTTGATATGGGCAGTGTCGGGACGGATCTTGGGGTTGTTACAGCCAACCATAGCCACAGCGCCGCGGATAACACCGGAGTGGACACACTCGATCAGAGGCTTGGTGGTGCCGAACTCGTCCAGCTGGGAGTTGGCAACGGTATCCAGAACCTTCTTGATGGCTTCGACGGAGTAGCCGACTCTTGCCTTCTGCTTCTGGTTGGGGATATGTACCAGCTCGGGCTTACGGTTCTTGAAGTTCTCGATGGCCATCTTCACGATCTTCTTGGCGCTGACATCAGCGGTCTCAGCGGAGAACTGAATGAACTCAGAATCGGGAATCCGGGCAATGGGAGAAGTGGTGATAAACTTGGTGTGGAAGCACTTGCTCAGGGGGCCCAGAGCGGGGAAGATACACTGAACGTCAACAACAATGGCTTCACAGGCGCCGGTCAGAACCACGTTTTCCTGGTTCAGGTAGTTGCCGGCCATGGGGATACCGTGACGCATGGTGACTTCGTTGGAAGTGCAGCAGACACCGGAAACGGTGATGCCCTTAGCGCCAACGCTCTTGGCGTAAGCAATCATCTCCGGATCGTTTGCGAAGTACACGACCATTTCAGAAAGGGAAGGATCGTGACCGTGGACAACGATGTTGACATTGTCTTTCTCCATAACGCCGATGTTAGCCTCAGTGTCGATGGGACGGGGAGTGCCGAACATAACGTCGGAGAACTCGGTGCCCATCATGGAGCCGCCCCAACCGTCGGAAAGACCGGCGCGCAGAGCCTGACGGATCAGAGCCTCTGCCAGAGAGGAGCAACCCATATGGGTCATGTGCATGGACTGGGAAACTTCCCGGTCGATTGCCCGGGGCTCAATATCAGCCTTGGCCCACAGCTCCTGAGTGTGCTCGGGAGCGCGCTTGATAAACTTCTGGGTGCCGAAGGGCTTGCCGTACTCCAGCAGACCGACCTCAGCCATCTCGTGAGCCAGATCGTAAATGTCCTTACCCTCGGTCTCAACGCCCCATTCCTTGGCGATGCGGATCAGCTTTTCAGGATCCTTGACCTGATAGTTGCCGCCTTCGCGGGTCTGGTGCAGGGTGTGCATGATCTCACGGCCATGGTCGGAGTGCGTTGCAGCACCGCCGGCGGTGAAGATCAGATAGTTACGTGCAACGATACCGTGCACGTCGCAGCCGCAGATACCTCTGGGGCTCTTGGGAGTGATACGGCAGGGGCCCATGGAGCAGATACGGCAGCAGGTACCGGCCTCGCCGAATCCACAATGGGGAGTCTGATCCTTGACTCTCTTCTGCCAGGTGTCAGCGCCGACCTTGTTTGCGGTTTCCAACAACGCATTGGTGGCAGCTTCCATCTCTTCGACAGTCGTTGTGAATGCCCAATCCTTCAAAGTGTTTTTCCTCCTAAAAGAAATTCTCTCCGATACGCATAACGCGCATCGGCGCATAGTGTATCGATAATATTCTACTAATATAATGACAGAAAGTCAATTGTGGATTTGGCCACAATTGGGAATTATTTTCTTATCCCCCTTGGGGGGATTTCGACAATTTTCATAAACCGTTATTTTTACGCTCTTTTTTTGAAGCAAAATTGGCATCTGTTGACTTTTCTTCCAGTATCATGTAGAATCAATATGAACAAATTTTAAACACCAAAGGAGTTTGATCTTATGAACAAAAAGCAGCTCCCTGCCGGAGTACGGTTCCTTCTGGGCTTTATTTCGGTAATTTTATGCATTGTCCTGTTTGTATGCTCCATCGTTACCATTCTGGTGGCGGATCTGAGCCTGCTGACCTCCAAGGGCGGCTTGCAGAAGCTGATCCAGGATGTGCTGTTCTCCACATCCGCTCCCGCAAGACCCGGCTTTTCCCCCGCGGGTGTTCTGCCCGGTCGCGTTCCCGTCCGCTTCTCCACCCCCGAAGAGGATATGATGGGCGGCATTGATTTCGGCAGCATCGACTTCAGCGGCATCATTTCCGGTGACAGCTCCAGCGGTGCCATTGCTGACATGCTCTTCGGAATTCTGGAAGAGCAGTTCCCCGAGGAGCAGCTCCCCATTTCCAAAGAGGATGTGACCAATTTCGTTGAGGAATCCACCCTGACCGATTTCATTTCCGACAAGGTTTCCGGCATCGTTGTGGATGTGATCAACGGCGAAGTTACCACCACCATCACCAAGGAAGAAGTGGTGGAGCTTCTGGAAGAAAACAAACAGCTCATCGAGGACACCTTCAAGACCGAGATCCCCGATGAGGTTATTGAATCCGTGGGTACATTTGTGGAAGAAAGCAAGCTTTCCGAAACCATTCAGCAGAGCGTTGCCGACATCGTCGGCGTCGAGATCTCTCCCACCCCCGATGACGAAAAGCCCTCTGACGGCAACACCGTCGGTTCTTCCGGCAGCGACCTGAAGAAGCCCCTCTTCCGTCCCGGTGATCTGGACGTCCTGCAGGATGTTGCCTCCGGTAACTTCTCCGACATGGGCTTCAGCAAGATCCTGGCGCTGGTGCGGATCATCACCGCTCCCGTCGTGCTCATCAGCTGCATCGCTGTGTGTCTGCTGATCTCCGCACTGCTGTTTTTGACCAACTGGGGCCGTCCCAATGCCGCCCTGCGCTGCAGCGGTACTACCTACTTCATCGCAGGCCTTTTGTTCCTGCTCCCATCTGCCGTGGCACAGTTTGCGCCCTCTGTCTTTACAGGCATGGGCATCATTGGCAACGCCATCCGTCAGATTCTGGCTCTGGCAGGCACCATCAGTCTTGGCGTTACCCTGTTCGGTCTGGCGCTGATCATTGGCGGTGCTGTTTGGGGTGGTGTGCTTAAGAAAAAGCGCATTGCTGCCGCCGCTGCAAGCGCTGCCGTGACAGAGGATGCCGCCGGCTTCTCGGAAGTCCTGCTGGCAGCGGAAAAATCTGCTGGGGAAGCGCCCGCGGAAGAATCTCCCGCCGTCACCACCGCTGATGATGAATCCGACCTGGTGGAAGCACTGCTGGGAACACAGGCTCCTGTCGCAGAAGAAACCGAAGTCTAAGATCCCTTTAAAATGCTTGATCCGGGGCGCAATTCGCGCCCCGGATCTTTTTTAAAAATCGGGAACATAGCTTTTTTCTGCCGCTTCCGCTTCCTGGACAAAACCTTCCAGATCGTTCAAATACATCCAGCACAAAACGGCATCGTATTCTTCGTCCGTCACCCGGCGGTCAAAGGGAGCGGGAAGTCCTCCCATGGGGGTATACTGCCGCATGAGGCTCACCAGAACCTCCCCGGGGGCAAAGGTGTCCGCGATCCAATCCAGTACCTTCAGAGAATTTTCTACACAGCCCGGCAGGATCAAATGGCGGATGATCACACCCTTCTTCAGCCGCTCGCCCTCCCATTGAGGCGCGCCCACCTGCCGTACCATCTCCCGGATGGCGCTTGCCGCTACGCAGAAATAATCCGCCGCGCCGGAAAGGGCGGCTGCGAGTTTGCCGTCGGCATACTTCATGTCCGGCAAGTAGATGTCCACCAGCCCATCCAATTTTTGAATGGTTTCCACCCGCTCATAACCGCCGCAGTTATAGACCACCGGCACCGGCAGTTTGGGCGTCAGCGCCGGGATCACCGTGGGCAGATAATGGGTAGGCGTTACCAAATCGATGTTTTCCGCCCCTTGCGCGATCAGATCTTCCATCGCCTGCCGCAGATGGGCGCTGTCCATGGGCGTTCCCACCGCCCGGGCGCTGATAGCGGCATTCTGGCAGTATTTGCAGCCCAGAGTGCAGCCGCCGAAGAAAATGGCTCCACTGCCGCCGCTGCCTGCCAAGGCCGGTTCTTCCCACATATGGAGCATGGTCTTGGCCACCATAGCCTTGTCCGGTGCGCCGCAGAAGCCACGCTCCCCGGCTGTTCTGTCCACACCGCATCGTCGGGGACAGAGCTCGCAGTTTACATAATCCATTTTCTCACATCCTTTTCCCCATTCTACCACGGATTTTCTCCTTTCTCAACTTTACCATCGTGATTTTTTGTGGTATGATGAAGAAAATATAAATGATCGTTTAGCGTTCCAAAGGCTCCCCTTGTCAGGGGAGCTGTCACGCGAACAGCGTGACTGAGGGGTAGTTTCTCTCCCTCCGAGCCGCCGTTCGGCGGCCCACCTCCCTCGTCAGAAGGAGGCTTGGGTGCACACTGTTCGTAACATAAACGATCATTTACCTTACAAGAGAAGGAATTACAATGATTATTCGTATTGCAAAAGAAACCGATATTCCCGGCATGATCGAACTGCTGAAGCAAGTGGGGCAAGTGCATCACGGCATCCGTCCTGACATTTTCCGCAATGGCTGCCAAAAATATGACGAAACGGCTCTGGCGGAGCTGCTGAAAGATGGATCCCGTCCCATCTTCATCGCCGCTGAAGGCAATGCAGTGCTGGGTTACTGTTTCTGTATTCTGCGTGCCTTCGAGGGCGAAAGTGTCATGACTGACCGGAAAGAGCTATATATTGACGACCTTTGCGTAGATGAAAATCACCGGGGTCACGGCATCGCCAAGGCACTGTACAGCCATGTGACAGACTATGCAAAAACCATCGGCTGCACCTTCATCACGCTGAATGTGTGGAGCGGCAATGACAGTGCTATGAAATTTTACAAAAATGCGGGTTTGACACCCCGGAGCATCACCATGGAGATGAAATTATGCTGATCAAAAATCAGATCTACGAAACCACCATTGTGGACTATACAACCGAAGGACAGGGCATTTCCAAATGTGACGGCTGCGCCGTGTTCATTCCCAATGGCATCGTGGGGGAACGGGTAAAAGTCCGCATCGAAAAAGCCCAGAAAACATGGGCCGCCGGCAAGATCGTGGAGATCCTGGAAAAATCCCCCCACCGGGTCAATCGGGAATGCGGTGTTGCCAAGCTTTGCGGCGGCTGCAATTTCTGGCACATGGATTACGAAGAAGAGACCCGGCTGAAAGCGGAGCGGGTGCGCCAATGCCTGAACCGTCTGGGTGGTGAAAATTTGGAGTCCATGCCCATTCTCTCCGCCCCCACCTGCTATGGCTACCGGAACAAAGCCCAGTACCCCGTTTCCCAGAAAAACGGCAAGGCCTACGCCGGCTTTTTCAAAGCAGCAAGCCACAGCGTGGTGGAAAATGACCGCTGCGCCATTTTGCCCAAGGAAATGGATGCTGTAAAGGACGCGGTTATAGATTATGTAAACCAATTCCGCGTCAGTGTTTATGACGAAACCGCCCACAAAGGACTTCTGCGGCATATTTATGTCCGCCGGGGCGCGGTATCGGGACAGATCCTCGTTTGCCTTGCGGTGAACGGTCGAAAGCTTCCCCATGCGGATGCGCTGATCGCCCGGCTGCAGAAGATCCGTGGCTTTGCAACACTGGTGCTGTCCGTCAACACGAAAAAGGGCAACACGGTACTGGGCGACGAGGAAATCGTACTTTACGGCAACGGTTGGATCGAAGATACCTTGTGCGGCCTGACCTTCCGGCTGTCCCCCCGCTCCTTCTACCAAGTCAACCACCACCAGGCCCAGCGGCTGTATGAATGCGCCATTCAGCAGGCACAGATCACCAAAGCGGACACGGTGCTGGATCTTTACTGCGGTGTGGGCACGATTACCTTGTGCATGGCCTCTGCCGCCGGCAAGGTCATCGGCGTGGAGGTCGTTCCCCAAGCAATAGAAGACGCCAAGGAAAATGCCCAGCGCAATGGCATCGAAAACGCGGAATTTTTCTGCGGTGACGCCGGCGAAGCGGCTCTGGCGCTGGAAAAAGAGGGTATCAAAGCGGATGTTGTAGTAGTTGACCCGCCGCGAAAAGGGCTGAATGCCGATGCTATCGAAGCCCTCGCCCGTTTCGCGCCCCGCAGGATCGTGTATGTATCCTGCGACCCGGCAACGCTTGCCCGGGATGTTTCTTTGCTGAAGGAACGGGGCTACGCGCTGCAAAACGCCACCGCCGCCGACCTCTTCCCCCGCTGCGCCCATGTGGAAACGGTTGTGTGTTTGACCAAAGCTTAAAAAGCCGGCGCCCACCATGGGTGCCGGCTTCTTCTCCCGGCAAACAGCCAATATTACCTGAATACAATTTTGCAAAATTTATAACCATTTCTATCTTGATTCCCTCGCTGTAAATATGGTAGTATGGACATACTAAGAAACAAGAAAGAAGGCTGTTCCGTGGCGGAAATTCTCATCAAGGCCGGGTGCTACATTGCCATTATCCTGCTGGGCATAGGCCTTCGCAGGATCGGCTTTTTCGAAAAAGAAGATTTTAATGTTTTGGCAAAGATTGTGATCCGTATCACATTGCCCGCGGCCATCATCGTAAGCGCCGCAGGACGGCAAATCAGCATTTCCTTGCTGACCATTACCCTTTTGGGCATGGGCGGCGGCGTGATCTATATGGTGCTGGGCTATTTCATGAACCGCAAAGGAACCGCCAATCAGAAAGCCTTTGGTCTTTTGAACCTATCCGGCTATAACATCGGTAATTTCGCCATGCCCTTCACCCAGAGCTTTCTGGGTCCCGCCGGTGTGCTTGCCACCGGCCTTTTCGATGTGGGCAATGCCTGCATTTGCCTCGGCACCGCCTACGGCATCGCCACCGCTGTGAAACAGGGCGGAAAGTTGGATCTGCGTCCCGTGGGAAAAGCCCTGATCCGCTCTGTTCCCTTTTTGACCTATGTGATCACAACGCTGATGAACCTGTTCCGGATTCCCTTTCCCGGCCCGGTGGTTTCCCTCGCCCAGATCATTGGCAACGCCAACGCCTTCCTTGCTATGCTGATGATCGGTGTGGGCTTCCATCTGGAAGCGGACAAGACCCAGCTTGGTAAAGTGGGCAAAATGCTTGCCGTCCGTTTTTCTGTTGCCGCGGTTCTTGCTGTGATCTACTATTTCATCCTTCCCTTTGATCTGATCACCCGGCAGACGCTGGTGATTCTGGCTTTCAGCCCCGTCAGCACTGCCACCCCCGGCTTCACCGCCGATCTAGGGGAAGATGTGGGTCTTTCCAGCGCCATCAATTCCATCTCGATCATCTGCAGCATCGTAATTATCGTCACACTGCTGCTGATCATGCTGTAAACGGAGAAAGATTATGAAAAAAACATTCGTTACCGTCATGCCCAACCACATCGGCGCTTTTTTGAAAGCCAGCCGGTGCTTTGCGGCGCTGGGTCTGAACATCACCCGCATCAGCTACAACAAAGCTGTGGATACCCACACTCTGTTCATTGATGCCGAAGGCCCGGAAGCGCTGCTGGAAAAGGCTGGGGAAGAACTGAAGCGTATTGGCTATACCCAGCAGGAAGCCCGGGAAAAAACCGTTGCCCTGTTGGAATTCCGGCTTCCAAACGCACCCGGAAGTGTGATCGGCATTTTGGAGCTGATCAGCAGCCATCAAATGAACATCTCCTACATGAGCGCCCAGGACAGCGATCCCTCCCAGCAACTTTTCAAGGTGGGTCTGGTAATCGAGAATCAATCTCAGTTGGATGTGTTCCTTTCCGCCGCCCGGAAACTGTGCGAGGTAAGGCAGATGGACTATAATCCGGCAGATAAAGTTTTTGATAACAGCGTGTTTTATAACACCTTCGTCAACGAACTGTACGAGGCCATGGACCTTTCCGAGCAGTCCAAGACCGAGCTGCTGATCAATACCAACCTTGCTATGCAGAATCTGGACGAACTGGGCTTTTCCCCTTACCGGGCATTTTCCAGCATCAGCCGGTTTACCGATCTGCTTTCCAAATCCCGGGAGGAGCTGTTTCAGCCCCGGGTCACGGAGCATACCATCACGGAAAATACCCGTATTGTCCTTATCGAGCCCCCTTGCGGCAGCAACATTGCCATTTTGCAGTCCGGCGGCAATACGCTGTTCGTTGACACCGGCTACGCCTGCCACGAAAAAGAAGCTTTGGAGGTGATCCGCCGGTATGTTCCGGATTTCGACACCGCCCCCAAGCAGGTACTGATCACCCATCCAGATCTGGATCACTGTGGTCTGCTTCCCCTGTTTGACCGGATCTATGCCTCCGCAAAAAGCGCCGAATGCCTGCGCCTTGAATACGAAAATCAGGAGGGCTTCCGGGAAAAGCTGCGGTTGCATCAGCCTTATGTACGGATCTGCAAGATCCTGACTTCCTACCGTCCCCCGAATCCTGTCAAGTTCTCCGTCATCGGCAATCCAGCCCAAAGCAATGATCCTCTCGCCCATGTTGGCTATTTCGACTTTGGCGACCTGCATTTTGAGCTGCTGGAAGGACAGGGCGGACATGTGGCCGGCGAGCTTGTGCTTATCGACTACGAGCATAAGGTGGCTTTCACCGGCGACATTTTTATTAATCTGAAGGACATGACCCCGGAGCAGGCGGAATACAACCGCTACGCACCCATCCTCATGACTTCTGTGGATACGGACAAGACCCTTTGCACCCAAGAGCGGCAGGCCATCTTCCAGCGGTTGGGCGTAGGCCAGTGGCAGATCTTCTGTGGACATGGCGGCAAAGTCAGCTATACAGTTGCATCACAATCCAATTAAAAAGAACTTTTTACAACAGGCACGCGTCGGATAGAATTCTAACCGGCAATCCGGTCAAAAACACTCTCCGGATTGCCGGTTGTTTATTGCCCGACAGGGGTTTTGGGATTCATAATGAAATCAAAATTTTTCGTAGCCTACCAGCACTCCGCCCTTTTCTGCGTAGTAGCTGCACAGGCCCAGGTTGATACCGATTTTCACAGTCACACCCGGAAGCTCGGACTCAATCATATTTTTCAGTGTATTGGCAGCAGATTCATTTAAACAGTGAGCAAGTTGCACTTTACCGGTTTTCAAGCCGCTTTCTTTTAAGTGCTTCAAAATCGTCTTCAAGGATTTTTCTTCACCCCGGCACTTATCTGTAGGCTCCAAGGTGCCCACATCACTGGCTTTGCCCACGATGCGAATACCGAGTACGCCAGCAATCTTAGCAACTGCGGGAGATACCCGCCCGTTCGCGGCGAAGTTATTAAGGGATTCCAGCATAAACAGCAGTTCGGTATTCTTTTGATATTCGGGCATATAGGCACATATCTCTTCGTATGACTTTCCTTCGCTAATCATTTCTTCCAATTTCTCTACGATCAGGGTCAACTCCGGGCCCGCGGAAAGAGAGTCGATCACAAAGACCCGTCTGCCGGGATGTTCCGTTTCGTACATATCCTTGGCGATGCAGGCGGCATTATGGCTTCCGGACAGACCGCTGGTGATAGTAACGCAGAAAACATCCTCAGCATCACCAAAAGCGGTCAACCAATCCTCGGGATTGGGACAGGAGGTCTGGGACTTGCCTTTGTAAGACTTAAAGAAATGGATCATCTCATTCAGATCCAGTTCTCGGTTATCTACGAACTCCCGCTCTGCGGTAATAATCTTCAGCGGTGCCGCATCAAAGGCGACGGTCTTTAGTTCCATCAAATTTGCGGAGGAATCCGCAACAATCTTTACAGTTCTCATAAGGGATATACCTGCCTTTCGTTTTCATTCAAAGGGTATCATTTCAGCAGGCAGTTTTCCACCTACTACGGGAATTTGGGCTCTCTGTTGGGTAGAAATGCCACTCTACCACCAGTTCATATGTTATCTGTGCTTACCAACAAAGAAGATTGCAAGGGTACCGGGGCCTGCGTGTGAGCCGATGACAGGGCCGATCTCGGTAATCAAAGTAACTTCTGCACCATGCCGCTGCTTCAAAATATCAGCCAGTTGCTTGGCATCGTTTTCAGCCTCTGCATGGGAAATAAAGATCGGTGTATTCTTTTCTTCATAGGAAAGCTCAGCATATTTCTCTGCCAACGCCTCAATAGCCTTCTTTCTGCCACGGGCGGTAGAAACCTCGACCAAATGTCCTTCCTCGTCCATCTGCAGAACCGGCTTGATTCCCAATACACCGCCTGCAAAAGCCACCAGCGGGCTGACGCGTCCGCCCCACTTTGCCAGCAGCTCCGGGGATACATCACAGCAGGAATCGGCAAAAATTACATATTCGCTTATTTTGCAGTTTCCTTTCTATCGAATCAGTTTAACGGCGTTTTTCGAATAAAAAGCATGCCCAATGTATCGGCACCGCAGTGAGCGGATACCGTGCAGCCTGCACGGGTTACGAGAACCTCTTTGAAGGGCAATGTGTTCTTGACTGCTGTCACTACGCTCTGCACAACCTGAGGATCGCAGCCTGCGTGGGTTACGAACACACGGTCAAGGTCAATATCCGACCTGTCCCCCAATCTATCCGCGACATATCCGAGCAGCACCTTTTCAAACTTTCCGCGATATTTTTTGCCTACACCCATTGCGCCATTTTTGACATAAATGCAGGGCTTCAGCTGCAGCAGATTTGCGCCAAAAGCAGCAACAGCAGAACATCGTCCGCCCTTTGCCAGGTATTCCAGATTGTCCACCACAAATGAAGCGTCTACACAGTCTGCAAGTTCAGACACTTTATCAGCGATCTCCTTTGCATCCATGCCTTTCTGAGCCATTTCCGCAGCGGCGATAACCAGCAGGCCGTTTCCTGTGGAGAGATTCTTAGAATCGACAACATATACATTTTCAAAATCTTCTGCTGCAACGCGGGCATTGTTGTATGTAACGGACATGGAGGAACTGATCGTAAAATGAATCACCGCACTGCCGTCCTTGGTTAACTCCGCAAAGAAGTCCGCACTCTCCGACATATTGATTGCAGAGGTCTTCCTTGCTAAGTGTTTGCAGGTTTGCCGTGATCCGCTCCAGGCAGCGGTAGAAAACCTCTCGGTCAGCGTCTGTCATACCGGAGCCTGCCAATTCTACTGCCAGGGCAGCTCTCTGCTGCACATGCTCCGCAGCTTGCCTGCCCTCATCTGTCAGGAGCAGTTTGGCGCGATAGAGATTCCCTCCGACGGCTTCTTTACGCACAAGTCCCTTTTTCTCCAAAATGGCGACCATACGGGACACGTCCGCCTTATTCTTGCGGCACAGCCCGCCCAGCTTGGCAGCAGTGATACCTTCCTCAAAATTGTAGAGAGTCGTAAGATAAACAGCATGAGGGCTGTTCAGCTCATACTTTGCCATTTCCTCCGCTGCCAGCTTGTGCCAGCAACGGTCAATTTCAGAAATTGCAAGAGAGAATCGGGCAAATCTGTTTAACATAGATTACCTCCTGGTAAATACTTGTTGCGTTATCAACTTCTGTGTTGTACATTTTATTTGTTGAGTTATCAACATCTTTTCATAAAATAGTAAAACGGCACCGCCGAAGCAGTGCCGTAATACGTTAAATCAAAGTGTATTAAGGAAGTTCTTTAAGTCATCAATGCTACCGTGAGGATAGACTGAAATATCCGCATTCGCTTTATTTATCATGCAGTCGGTCAGCAGGAACACTTTCATACCCAGTTGCTGCGCGATCATGTCCTCGCCAACATCATTGCCAACCATCAGGCATTCTTCCGGCTTTACATTCAACCGAGCCAGAACATCCCGATAGTAAGCCGGGTTGGGTTTGCTGCCATCATTCTTTGCCATAGCTGTGGTTCCGCGCCAAATCATGTCGATCAACTGCTTGGGATCATAGCCTTAAGGCGCTACCTTTCCGGCGATCCGGGTGAAATAGTCCTTTACAAAAACATCTTGGTCCATTGGCAGCAAAGTACCATCCAGATCAAAAAGAACTGTCGTAATTGACACGCTTGTGTTCTCCTCTCGATTTTCGTGCTTGCCATTATACACTGCGACCAGATTTTAAGCAAGCCTTTCATAATTTAAGTCAGCAAAAGATGAACAACTGCTGTAAGTGCAAAGACCCGCCGGTGAGCCGGTGGTTAACTTTGGTCAACCAATTTAACGGCGGGCCCCGATTGATTCGGGGCTCGCTTATTTTAAAGCATAAAAATACCCTATGACTTTTTACGTCATAGGGTGTTCTCTTATACATAGATATTGACTTTTAAGTCGTTCCACCTGTGTATGCGGTGTTTGGTGCTATATTCATTCAGATATGTTGCGGCGAATAGAATATTTTCCAACTGTCTTCTTGTCTGTCTCACCGTGATTTTTAGGGTTTTCACCACTTTCACAATCTCGCTTTTTGGTGTTATTGTTCATTGTATTAGCAAATACAAATAGTCGCCATAAATAAAAAATAACCGCACATAAAACTAATAATATGCCCATTAAGTACTCACCTCAAGGAGATTTTGGTCAAAAAAATAGGGAAGTTTTCACATACTTCCCTAAATCTTATTAAATTTTTCTTTATTATATTCCTCTAATTGATATAGCAATGCAGAATACAGAAGATAATCAAAGGACCGACTATCTATATCTCGTTTTGCAAAATCTAATATAATGCTATTTTCAAACGATTCATGTTCGTCATTTGTACGATAAAGATAGAGGCCTTGCTGATTTTCAATATCATTATACAATTTTTTGTTTGTTTTCTCATGGTCAAATAACATTTTATTGTAAATTATAGAAAAACTTGTATGGACAGCTAGTCTATAATTAATCAAAATGTTTTTAATTAACCAATCTGTAGAAAACTCTTTTTTGCAAATATAATCTTTTGCTTTCTTCTCATCATACCAAAAAATCTTGTTTCGAATCAAAGTGGCACAGACAATGGAAGCGATTTTGTGTAAGTCTAAACGATACTTATCATCGTCTAAATCTTCGCCCTTTTTTAAAAAGATGTCACCATAAAAATTTTTCTTTATATTCTCTCGTTTTTGTTTGAAGAGAGGGTGACTTTTAACAAAAATACTTTCTGTATTAAGAGTTTCAAAATCGCAAGCATTTTTAAAATCAGGGTCCACATCTTCTGCAATTTCTTCTACTAAAGGTATAACTATTTTATGAAAAATATAATCGTAACTATGTAATTTATCAATATCGCTTTTTAAATTTTGCTGCTCACTCATATTTATTACCTTTTAGAGTATATCCTTTTGGCTTTTCTTCATCCAAAAATCTTACAAAATCACTTAATGGTTTAGAATTATTGTTCGGTGAAATTGTATTGAGCAAAATGCGACTATGTGAAACGAATTTTGTTTTCTTGTTTTTTGTCCAATTATTATAGTTTGTAACAATAGTAAAAGAAATTATAAAAAGAACAACAATAGCGACTAAAGAAATTATAATTGTAATATTCATTGTTTTTCACCCACAAGAGAAGCTTCTTTTGTTGAAAACGCCTCGGCAAAGCAAAGAATAGAGAAAACAATACAAGCTATCGTAAAAAGCATAATCAAAATTGTTTGGAACCAATTACAATTCATCAAATAAATGAAATATAAAATTGTATAAACAAGGACATAGCCAAGAGTGACTAACAGCCAACGATAACTTACTTCTTCCGTTTTTGCTTTTAAAGCAATCACTTGTATAAAACTTTGGGAAAGTGTCGTAATTGCAAAGGTCACAACTGTCGCAAAAAGAGATACAATATACGGCTTTATAAACTCAACAAATGTTAGGTCTGGATTGCCTTGATTTGGTATTTCTATTGCGTATGTTGTTAATATACACACTATAAGAGAAATAGCAAGTGAAAAAGAGAAGCTTGCACTAGTTTTTTTATCTATAGTTGATAGCATTGGATTTCTTTTCATAATAATCTACGCCAGTTCCAATATTTTTCGGTGTAAGGTATACAAGATTACTCTTGTATACCTTAACACACTATACAAAGATATTGACTTTTAAGTCGTTCCACCTGTGTATGCGGTGTTTGGTGCTATCTTTATACAAATATGCTTTCGCATCGTCTAAATCAAGCACAAACTCCGTAACCTTGGTGAATGGTGTGATGGGGCACTGTTGCAGAGCCTACTGTGGGGTAAATCTGGATATCCCCCTGGGTATGGCGTCAAAATTTTTTCTAAATTCTGCCTTTATCTATTTCTCACTTGTGTTTTTGCCGGTATGCACGTCGTTTTTGGCGGT
>JAFQUA010000009.1 GCA_017408725.1 Oscillospiraceae bacterium | reverse complement strand
TCAGAGGGCAAGGACTACTGCACCCTTCTGACCTGTACGCCTTACGGCATCAATACCCAGCGACTGCTGGTGCGGGGACATCAGGTGGATGCGACCCAAACTCGCAATATCTATATTGCCAATGAGGCATATCGAATCGAACCTCTGATCGTCATGCCGATTGTAGCACTTCCTATTATTTTTGTATTACTGATTTATGTGATGGTCGCACCGGTGAAAAAAGAAACTCTGGGAGAGGATAATGTATGAAAAAAAGAATCCTGTTATTGATATCTCTCATTGTCATTTGCTTAACCTTGTTTTCTCCGCTTTGCGTGAATGCGGCAACACCATTGGATCCTAATGCAAAGGCTTCCTTAACAATAACCTATCGGAAGGATGGTGCCGCTTTTTCGGATTTGACAGTGGGCATATATCGTGTGGCGCAAGCTTTCCCTAGCGGGATATTTGAATTGATTGAGCCGTTTTCTTCCTATCCGGTCAATATACATGACATCATGGTACAGGAGCAGTGGACAAATGCAGCAAATACCTTAAATGCGTACATTGTCTCAAATCATATAACGCCTGACGCTGAAATGCTGACTGATGAAGAAGGGGTTGCTTTATTTACTGATTTGGAAACAGGCTTATATCTTGTTGAAGAGGTTGCGGCGGAAAACACCAGCGGAACTTATGTGTTTAACCGGTTTATGGTTTATCTTCCCACACCGCAAGCAGATGGCAGCTACAATTATGCTGTCGAAGCAAGACCCAAATGTACAAATTTTGTTCCAAAGACCCAATATACTGTTACCAAGCTGTGGCAGGATTCCGGAAATCAAGCATCTCGCCCGAAAGAAGTTTCCGTAGAGATCTATAAGGATGGACAGCTGTACGAAACACAAATTCTCAGCGCAAGCAACAACTGGACCTATACTTGGTTTGTCAATAGTGAGGAATACAGTAGATGGACCGTAACCGAACCTTCTGTTTCTGCACCCTACAAGCTAACGGTCAAGGAAAATGGCAACAATTTTTCCATTATCAATACATGGCATACACTAACAGATGTTCCTCAGACTGGTGATACGTTTGCTCCGCTACCATGGATCATAATCATGTGTCTTTCCGGCATTCTGTTGGTGATCCTTGGCGTTTACAGCAGGAGGCATAAGGAATGAAGCGGAGAAAACCCTTCCTGTTGATTTTGGGAACTTGTTTGATCGTGTTCAGCCTGTGTTGTGTAATTGTTGTTCAGTTTCAGCAGTACCACGGAGCAAAGAACTGCCAAGAGGTCGTAATGGAAATGAATAAGCTTCTCCCCGACAGAACACCTGGCGTTTCGGGAGCATATTCAGATTCTGTCATGCCCGTTCTGGAAATCAATGGGGCAGACTATGTGGCGCTGCTTGAGATTCCTTCTCAAAGTGTCGTATTGCCTGTGGCCGATCAATGGAACAGTATGGGACTTTCCAATTCTCCAGCCCGTTTTTCCGGAAGTGCGTATGATAAAAGCTTGGTTATTGGTGGAGTAGATCATCCCAGGCAGTTCGGCTTCTGTGATGAAATTGAACATGATGCTGTGCTCAATATTACCGACATGACCGGAGCGCAGTTTTCCTACATTGTATCCCGAATCGACAGGTCAAAACACGCGCAAACGCAGTGGCTTCAGAATGAAGAGTATGATCTAACACTCTTTTGCAGAAGTGCATATTCTATGGAATATATTGCGGTAAGATGTATTTTGGCATATAACTAAACGCACCCCGCCTTGAAAGGCGGGGTGTTGTTATAAGCTTTGTTGCAATGGCTTTTTCTTGGTAACTTCATTTGTGGTTTTACACCATTTTTACACCACAATGGCATTGAGCCTTAGAAAAAATATGAAGCTTTGTAAACTGTACAGTTTGAAAAACCATTGCGATATGGGGATTTATGAGAACTTATAGGAGATCATCAAACTATGAAATATGGGCATCGGATTCCGATGCCTAGTTTCATATATTTCAAAGCTCCTTATGTGCAATTTTAGTCAGTATAGCTTATTTTACCACAAATCAGCCGATTGTTCAATCTTTCTGATATTTACACGATGATTGTTTTGTGAGCTTACTGCGTTGAGATGCAGGACGGATCAACCGCCTGCAACGCCTCCAGAGAAAGCTCTCCTGCAAGCTTAAACAGTGCATCGGACAGCACCTGCTCCAGTGGGATGCCGGCATATTTGGATATGTTGGAATAAAAAAGAGCCACCGACGGTTCTAAGAAAAGGGTCACCTGTACCATAGAGGGCCTCCCGAAACGGAAAAGATACTTCATCCTATGCAAATGCTTGACAGGCGTGCTACAATATAAAAAGCGAATAACCGTTCGAGAGGATGAAAGATATATGGCAAAGGAAAAAAAGGTTACTGAGATCACGGATATGGAAGTGGATTTTGCGCAGTGGTTTACCGATGTGTGCAAAAAGGCCCAGCTGATCGATTATTCTTCCATTAAGGGTATGTTTATTTACCGTCCTTATGGCTATGCGATCTGGGAGAACATCCAGCGCATCATGGATGCCGAGTTTAAGAAGACCGGCGCGCAGAATGTCTATATGCCTATGCTGATCCCCGAAAGCCTGCTTCAGAAGGAAAAGGACCACGTAGAGGGCTTCGCGCCGGAGTGCGCGTGGGTCACTTATGGCGGCAGTGAGCGGTTGGAAGAGCGTTACTGCATCCGTCCTACTTCCGAAACCCTGTTCTGTGAGTATTTCAAGAATGCAATCCAGTCCCACCGGGATCTGCCGATGATGCTCAATCAGTGGTGCAGTGTGCTGCGCTGGGAAAAGACCAGCCGCCCCTTCCTGCGCCATCGGGAATTTTTGTGGCAGGAGGGTCATACCATGCACGCCACTGCAGAGGAAGCCCGGGAAGAGACCGAGCGGATGCTGGGCGTCTATGCGGACTTCTGTGAGAATGTTCTGGCTATGCCTGTGACCCGGGGACAGAAGACAGACAAGGAAAAGTTCAACGGCGCAGAAGCAACCTACACCATCGAGTGTATGATGCACGACCGCAAGGCTTTGCAGGCAGGTACATCCCATTACTTTGGAGATGGCTTTGCAAAGGCCTTTGACATTACCTTTACAGACAAAAACAATCAAAAGGTCAACCCCCATCAGACCTCTTGGGGCGTGTCCACCCGTCTGATCGGCGGCATCATTATGACCCACGGCGACAATAACGGTTTGGTACTGCCGCCCAAGGTTGCACCTATTCAGGTGATGGTTCTGCCTGTTGCCCAGCATAAGCCCGGCGTTTTGGAAGCGGCCAACGAGCTGAAGAACCGGCTGATCGCTGCCGGCTTCCGGGCAGATATGGATGATTCCGACAATTCCATGGGCTGGAAGTGTGCGGAGTACGAGATGAAAGGTGTGCCCGTGCGCGTAGAGTGCGGCCCCCGGGATCTGGAGAATGGCCAGTGCGTGCTGGTGCGCCGGAACGACGGTGAGAAGACCGTTGTAAAGCTGGAGGAGCTGGAAGCAGCAGTCGCCCAGCAGCTGGAGCTGGTCCATCAGGGTATGTATAACAAGGCAAAGAAGAACCTGGAGGAACATATTTATGAAGCCCATTCTCTGCAGGAGGCTAAGGAACTGCAGGAGCAGCACGGCGGCTTTATCAAGACCATGTGGTGCGGTGAGCTTGAGTGCGAGCTGAAAATGAAGGAGGAGGCGGGGATGTCTTCCCGCTGTATGCCCTTTGAGCAGGAGTATTTGGGAGATGTCTGCCCCATTTGCGGAAAGCCTGCTAAGAAGATGATCTACTGGGGCGT
>JAFQUA010000065.1 GCA_017408725.1 Oscillospiraceae bacterium | reverse complement strand
AATGCGCCATACTGGTAAAGCCAGTTCACAACGCACTGCTCCTCTGGCAAAAGCATGGTTATTTACCTCCCAAAATGCGTATTTTGCTTAAAATGCGTATTCTTAACCGGAATACGCTTTTTCGCGCTGCCGTTCACGAAGGATTGCTTCCAGTTCTGCGCGATCTGTGGTGATCAATTCCTGCTCCTCCCGGGATGCCTTGATAACAACCGGGACCTTATTATTATTGGAATTGATCAGAGCCTCACCTCGCTCGAAACGGGTAATAGCCCGCATCTCCGTGGGCGTTAGCTTCAAGATATCCTGAACATATTTTGCCTCATCCGGCTCCAAATTCAGGATGACCTTATTTTTACTGTTATTGATAATGGCTCTGCCGTACTTGCCTCCTTCCAGAGAGAAGAAGTCCGAGAGGTCCTGGGTTGCTGCAATAGCCGCAGTACCAAAACCGCGGGCTGTTTTAAACAGAGTCAAACAGAACTCTGCCGCCTGATTGGAGGCTGCTGCAGAGCCGGTGGCTGTTTCACCGATTAGTTTCCAGATCTCATCGATGAAGATGGCCTTCTTTTTGGTAATGTCCGTCTTGATGCTGTCCCACACATAGTCCAGCGCAATGAACATGCCTACAGGTAGAAGCTTACCTTTCAGCTCGGAAAGATCAAAAACGATGTACTTATTACTGAGGTCCACATTGGTCTGATTATTGAACGACTGGGCAGAGCCAGTTACAAATCGACTGACGATCACAGCAATTCGGTTCGTCATCTCATTCTCCAGGAGATGGTTATACAAATCACCAAGGATGGGCATCGGTTTCATCTTCGGTGGATTGGCCTTGGCATCCAGATAGACAGAGTCGTTATCGTGAGTGATACCAAACTCTGCATAGGTCTTAATGAGGGCTTCATCCAGAAGCTGCTCCTCCTCATTGGACATATCCGGGATCAGCAGGGCAAAAAAGATCATAAGCTGCTGGATCTTGCTTGCCAACATAGACCCCATCTCCACATAATCCACCGCATCGATCAGCTCCATCTCTGGGGCAATGGTGTGCCGGATCTCCATAATGTTGATACAATGCGGAGATCCTGGAGCAATCCGGACAAACTGTCCGCCGATCTTATTACACGCACGGCGAAACTCGTGTCCCTTAATGGGAGCGATGATGAAGCTTTGGATCCCCCGCATTCGCATCCGAAGGGCCAAAAGCTGCATGGAGAAAGTTTTACCTGCTCCGGAAGTACCGATGATATTAAGATTGGCATTTTTGTTCTTCTTGGTATCGAACAGATCCACGATACAAAGAGAATTGTTGTGCCGGTTCACACCGAGAAGAACACCGGAATCATCCGACATTTCAAAGCTGGTGAACATATAGGTGCTGGCTGCGCCGCTGGTTAAAACATTCCGCTGCGACTTCTTTGCCAGTGACGGTGCCATCTGCAGGAACGGCATCACCGTTTTCAAAGCAGCCTCCTGTTGGAACTTGCAGTCGCTGACATACATATCCATGGACTTAAGAAGATCGATCATCTTCTGCTTGCGCCACAGCAGTTCTTCATAGCTGCGGGCAGACACCGTAACAAAGCAGGACATATAAAACAGATCCTCATTATTGGAAAGACCGTGTTTGATGTAGTAACCTGCCTGAATGGAACTGGTCAACTCCTCATAATCCGTACTGGTATCGTGCATGGAACGAAGCTTTGTACGGTTCAACCGAATGCGCTGGGCAACCTTGTCGATACTCCTGCTCCGGTTTTCCCGCCGAAGGAATACATCCACATCCACGCCTTCACCGGCATTGATGATGGATGACATCCATCCGGCCCGTACAGCACTGGGGTAACCGCTGCTTTTGATGTAGAGGAAAGTGTAATACAGCCCATCCATCACCACATAATGATGATGGGTCAGATCAATGCCTCTAGGGGCAATGAAGTGCGCCATCCGGATATTGGGCACCGGATCCACGCCAATCACCTTGTTTTTTGCCGCCATAGTATCAATGACAACTCGATTGATACGGCTCGTGAAGGGTTCTTCCACACACGACCGCCGGTTGAAGAACATATACAGGATTTCTGCCAGAAACTCGTCCGGATCCTTCGGGTCCAAAATGGCATTGCCACATTGGAAGAAGTACGCCCGGGCATTCTGTTCAGCCGTCTGCATCATGCTTAGAACCTGACCGTAATCCTCTTTGTCACCTCGACGGGATTCTTCATACTGGAAAATAAGAAAAAAGCGTCTTGTCAACGCTTCTCTGCTTCCAACATCTTTGATCAGGCGGATATACCCTTCGCCCATGTTACGGCAGGCTTCGCTTTCTTCCTGCTCAAGTTCCTGGCGGACCATGGCGACATGCTTGTCTGAGTCGGCCCGACGCGTGATGCTCTTGAACTGCATTTGCATGGGTGAGATTTTTAACCACGCCGCAAAGGAGCAGATGATATTGTACTGCTCCTCTTCAGACCGCAGCAGGAAGTTCACCGGCTCGATCTCCAGGATCTTGATGAATCTGCCATCTGTGGTCTCAATAACACCATTGGCAATATTGCGGATAGGAATAAAGTCCTGTACGAAGTCCAGCTTCTCAGGCCTTCTTTTTGGTTTTTCCGCCTTTCTTTTTGCGGATTTGCCGCGGGTCATACTTATATCCAACCCTCCTAAAATGTAATCTTCGGCGGCTGGTGAGAAAAGTCAGCATATGGCCGGCATATTGCAACAGCGAATCTCCGTCAATTCCCATCGCTGCCAAAACACCGAGTGGAATCAGCGTCACTGTCGCAACCACGATCCGTACTGTCGCTGTCATGGGGATTAGAAAAAGAATCGGGTACCCGACAGCCGCCAGCAGGAACAATGCCTCAATTGCGTTTCTTGTCTCCAGCATGCCGCCGAGGATCTTGCCGGAGTCCGTATAGTTCGCCGGAATGGCGTAAATGTTACTGTATTCTTTATCATCCATAATGGACACCTGCCTTACGGTTGAGTAGAAGCCGTTCCGTCCAGCATCTCGAAGTCCACATTCTTGGGTCTGCGAAGGGACAGGCCTGCTTCATAGCTTGGGGTATTCAGAATCACACCGCTGCCACTGGAAGAATGCACCCACATCCGCTCTCCATTTTCACCGTAGCCAGCAAAAATGAGCACATGGTTCCATCCGTTTCCGTCTTCATCCATAAGGAATCCGAGGTCTCCGGGCAGAAGCTCATCAGCGGAAATGGCATAGGATTCATCCCATTGGCTCCATGTGCCACCATAAAGACTAACGCCAACTGCCGTCTTGTAAACCCAGTCAGAGAATCCGGAGCAATCCAGACCAAAAGGACGGATTGTTCCGGAACTGGGAGAACCTGCAGCAGTTACCAGCTTGGGTGTGTTCCACTCGTCATTCCATCCGGGTGCAGATTTACCGCCCCAGAAATATGGCACTTTACCGACTAGCGAAAGTGCCGTGGTAAGAATGTGTTTTCTGGTAGCATTGACATTCTGCCGGTTTACAAAGAAGATCAGCTCTGCATCCGTAAGCGGGACTGCCTGACCTTGTCCTAAGGTTCCGTACAGCGTCATCTTCAAACCGTTGGCCATACTTTGGATTGCCTGACCATAGGTTGTATTGAATCCCTGATACTGGGCACTCAGATCAATGCCGAAGGCACTGGCAATCACGGTGTTATCAAAGGGATGAATGGTACATTCCACAAACTTAACGCTCTCTTTCGTCGGTTCCAGTGTTTCCGTACCGTTCGGCTCGTAATAAGTTGAGGTGGATGTTCCGGTGATCCGCCCATTGGCATATACCGGTACAGTCACGCTTACAGCTTTGTACGCATCAACCGTTACCGCCGTTTCGCTTTCATGTGCCTCTTCCGGCAGGTAATAGGTGCGGGATTCTGTT
>JAFQUA010000064.1 GCA_017408725.1 Oscillospiraceae bacterium | reverse complement strand
CCAAGGCTCCCCTTGTCAGGGGAGCTGTCACGCGAACAGCGTGACTGAGGGGTAGTTTCTCTCCCTCCGTCTCAGCCTAACGGCTGAGCCACCTCCCTCGTCAGAGGGAGGCTTGGGTGCACACTATTCGTAACATAAACGATTATTTAGAGAAAAAATCGGAGCCACCGGAATTCGGCGGCTCCAAAGACAAAGAGGAAAGAAAATGATAGAAAGCAAGCTTAGCTCAGCTGCAGGAATGCCATGGGATCCATGGGAACATCGTTGCAGGCCACCGCGAAATGGACATGGTCACCCACTGCGGATTCCAAAAGTGCAGTGTTGCCCACCACGCCAATGGTCTGCCCCAGTTCGACCGTATCTCCGACCGAAACGGATACTTCCTTGGCAAGGCTGGAATACTTGGTCACATAGCCGTCCGTATGCCGAACAACGACGGTAGTTCCCATGGTCTCGTCTTCATAAACGGTATAGACCGTACCGTCGGCCGCGGCGCAGACAGCAGTTCCTGCCTCTGCCGCGATGTCGATACCATTGTGGACACGCCAGTCACGGGTAGTGGGATTATAACTCAGACAATCCATAGCATAGCCCGCCACAGTCTGACCGGATACCGGCATGCCGGTTTTCAACGGTTTTTTGCCACTGTCACCGGTGGGTCTTGTGGCATCGTCCACCTTCCCCAATGTTGGCTGTGTGGCCACTGCCTGTACATCTCCATGAGGGTCTGTTGCATCCACGCCCAGCGTGGGCTGCTGCAACTGAGGATCTGAATTGTTATCATTGCGGTAATACAAATAGCCGGAAATCCCGATGGCAGCTGCGCACAGGATCAGGGCTATGTAGTAGCCCTTACCGGCAAATTTGCCGCTGCCAGTTTTTCTGCTTTTCATGTTAAGCACCTCCGAGGGTGATTATTGCCTTGTTTTTCCTGTTCTAAACCGGTTTCCGGAAAAAATATACCCACAGGTCAGACCTGTGGGTATATTTTTATGTAGATTCAATCCTCCGGAAACAGCCGCTGAGAGCAGTACTTGATAATCGCGCCCCGGGTAACGATACCGATGAACGCGTCCTTGTCGTCCACCACCGGTACAAAATTCTGGCTGCTTGCCCGCTCCACCAAATCGTGCATGGATGTGGTGATCCGAACGGGGATATGATCCCGCCGTCGGGAGATCTCCATAATGCGGCGAGCCTCTGCCTGGCGCATATCCATATAACACATATTCTTAATGCCCCACAGCAGATCGCCCTCGGTTAATGTACCGCGGTATTCTCCCCGCTTATTGAGGATCGGTAATGCAGTATAACCTGCGGATTCCATCTTTTCCAACGCCTGTCGCATGGTGTAATCATCGTATAAGTAGGCACACATGGCCTTGGGTGTCAGAAAGAACAAAATATTATTATTCATACTAGCTCCTTTATGTGCTGCACTGGCAGCTTCCCTGCCGCCACTACTATTATAGCACACATTTCGCAAAGGAGTATGAAAATTTATTGTGAATCCTATATTTAGCTGCCGAAAAAAACAACTCGTTTTTGTCTATTTTGCACAAATCACTCCCCAAAATGGAAGGGCGTGCAATCAAATGTGGCAAAATAGTCCGAAGGTTTTTCCGCTCTGCGGATCAACTGGTGAGAACCATCTTCTTTCAGAAGGACTTCTGCGGAGCGCAGCTTGCCGTTATAGTTATAGCCCATGGAGTGTCCGTGAGCGCCGGTATCGTGAAGCACCAGAATATCGCCGATATCGATCTTGGGCAGGCTGCGCTCAATGGCGAACTTATCGTTATTCTCACACAAGCCACCGGTTACATCATATACATGGTCAAGGATTGCAGTTTCCTTGCCCAGCACGGTAATATGATGGTAAGCGCCGTACATGGCAGGACGCATCAGATCCGCCGCGCAGGCATCCAGACCCACATACTCCCGATAAATGTGCTTCTTATGCAGCACCGTAGACACCAGATGGCCGTAGGGTGCCAGCATAAACCGGCCCAGTTCCGTATAGATCGCCACATCGCCCATACCATTGGGGGTCAGGATCTGCTCATAGCGCTGACGGACACCCTCTCCAATGATGCCGATATCGCAATTAGGCTGCTCGGGACGGTAGTCTACGCCGATACCGCCGGACAGATTGACAAAGGCAATGTGAGCACCGGTGGCATTGTGCATCCGCACAGCCAGCCGGAACAGATTTGCTGCCAATTCGGGATAGTACTCATTGGTGGTGGTATTGGAGGCAAGGAATGCATGGATACCGAAATGCTTGGTGCCCAAAGCCATAAGGCGGTTAATCGCGCCGGCCATCTGATCCTCGGTCATGCCGTACTTGGCATCCCGGGGCATATCCATAATGGTGTTGCCGAGGCTGAAAGATCCGCCGGGATTATAGCGCAGGCAAACAGATTCCGGAACCTTACCATCCACCAACCGCTCCAGAAATTCCACATGGGTGGCATCGTCCAGATTGATGTAAGCCCCCATCTCATAGGCCTTGCGCATGTCCTTTTCCGGCGTCACATTGGAAGAGAACATCACATCATGTCCCGTTGCGCCCACCGCTTCGGCCAGCAGCAATTCCGTATAGCTGGCGCAATCGCAGCCGCAGCCCTCTTCCTTCAGCACCTGCAGAATATAGGGATTGGGGGTTGCCTTTACAGCAAAGTATTCCCGAAACCCCTTATTCCAGGAGAAAGCCTCCTTCAGCGCCCGGGCATTGCGGCGGATGCCTGCTTCGTCATACAGATGAAAAGGCGTCGGGATATCCCGAATGATCTCCTGCGCCTTCTCCAGTGTCAAAAAAGGTGTCTTTTTCATAATCTTTTCTCCTAAAAAATAAGCCCCATGTCATAAAAAGACACAGGGCAGTACGATCCGTATCACCCCACGTCCGCACTCCATCCTTCCGGATGACAGTTCCGCGCATATTCTGCGCGACCCCAGAAATCGCCGTTTGGCACCGGCAAAAACTTCGGCGGTGGTCCCTTTCCTTCTCCAGCAATTGCCAAACCGGATGGTACTGATGAACACCGCGACCTCAGCCATGGTTATGGTATGGATTTTAGACCATAACCGACCATTTGTCAATCCTTTTCTTTCTCTCCAGGCAGTAGAATTGCCTCTCTACCAGCGGTTTCGCCGTAGAACGGCAAGGGTAGGGTGCTCTACCGACATTTTCCTGGTATACTGACATTGAGGTGAAGCAATTTGAAACGAACAAAACTTTGTTACCGAAGCCTTCCGGATTATACCACAGGCGAAGAAATCATGAACATGGTGACCCACATTGTGGGCGGCGCTGTGGGCATCGCCGCTCTGGTGCTTTGCTTGAGCCGTGCCAAAGATGTCTGGGGTGTTACTGCCTCTTCCATTTACGGTATCTGCATGATCTTGCTGTACTCTGTTTCCAGTGTATACCACGGCCTGCGTCCGTCCATGGGGAAAAAGGTGATGCAGGTCATCGACCACTGCACCATCTATTTTCTGATTGCCGGCACCTATACTCCAATCGTGCTGACCGCCCTGCGGCCGGTGTATCCGGTTCTTGGCTGGGGGCTGTTCTTTTTTGAGTGGGGATTGACCGCCTTGGCTGTAACCTTGACCGCCATCGATCTGAAAAAATACAATGTGTTTTCCATGATCTGCTATATCGGCATGGGTTGGGCGGTGCTTCCTTGTCTCCCCCAAACTATGGCCGTTTTGACAAGGCCGGGATTTTACTATTTGCTCAGCGGCGGCATTGCCTACACCATAGGCGCGATCCTCTACGGGATCGGCTCTAAAAAGCGATGGTTTCACAGTGTGTTTCACATTTTCGTGGTGCTGGGCAGCCTGCTGCAGCTCATCGCCGTGGCTTTCTATGCATTGTAAATGATCGTTTAGCTTAGCACCAAGGCTCCCCTTGTCAGGGGAGCTGTCACGCGAACAGCGTGACTGAGGGGTAGTTTCTCTCCCTCCGTCTCAGCCTAACGGCTGAGCCACCTCCCTCGTCAGAGGGAGGCTTGGGT
>JAFQUA010000063.1 GCA_017408725.1 Oscillospiraceae bacterium | reverse complement strand
CTTCCGGCGATTCCGTCCAATTGCATCTGCGCTTGATGCAAACTATTCTCGAGGTCATTGAAAATAGGGACTGGCACCAGAACCCTTTGCAAGCTACGGGTTCCATTGGTTGTCCTTATTATAACTCACTCCCATTCCCTGCACAATGCCGCCGGTAGATTCTAAAAGATCCGGATCCGTGACACGGATCAGCATGTTTCTCCCCGTCTGTCTGGATTTTGGATAAATTTTTAGGATTTCCACAGAATATTCCCGAGTCTCTATACCGGATACTGTGGAAATGATTGTTGCTTCTCCGGTACGGATCTGAGAAAAATCCGCAACAGGATAGTCCTCTCCCTTCCAGCCCTCGGCACTGTTTCCAAACACGCCCTGCGGTGTATTCTTTTTCAATTCACCGATGGGTTCCAATCGTTCTACCGCTCCCATCAGCTGCCCCGGCTCCCCCGCTTTTCCTTTTCGTACTGCCAGCACTCTGGCATCGTAGGCTTTCCCTTCCTTCATTTTCAAAAGCTTGCCTTTGGAATCATTCACACCGTGCCCCAGCGTACCAAAGCTTCCGGTTTCGGCATCATACCACGTCACAGTACCAATCCCAGTCACACCTTGACGAAGATATACCCCCAGCTTCGGACCATCTTTTGTTATCTTAGGCTGCAGCTGCAGTTCATGGATTTTGCCGTTCCGGGATAGCGTAATCTTTACCTCCCCATCAGAATGCGACAGTGCTTTGCGAACATCCGCGGAAGATTGAATTTGTATGTCGTCGATTTTACAAATTTCATCACCGATCTGCACCCCCGCATCTCTGCAGCCGCTTCCCAATTCCTCATCAAAGGAAGCTACCACTACACTGCCGTCCCGTAACTCCAGTCCTACAATCTGTCCCACCGGTATCAATTCCTTTCCGTTTGCACAAAAAGAAACTGTTCCTATTAAAAACATTATGAATGCGACACGCATAAAAATCCTTTTCATTTTTCACCCCTCCATTTCGTCTGCCCTCTTAATATGCCATAGCGTGTTTCCGGATAACCGCTGAAAAAGTCGCGAAATTTGGAAAATAAACACAAATTCTTCTGGTATATTAAGCTTTTAAAAAATCTCGCATTTACCTATTGACAAAGTAGGCAACTGATGCTATATTACCTATGAATTTACTAGGAAAATATTAGGAGGTCGCGTATGCTGCAAGTATATGCCGATAATGCCGCTACCACAAAGATGAGCAAAGCGGCAATTCAAGCAATGATTCCTTATTTTGATTCTGTTTATGGCAATCCTTCCAGCCTGCATTCTATTGGTCAGGAAGCTAAGGAAGCCTTGGAAGACGCCCGCGCCCGGGTGGCTGCCTGCCTTGGCTGCGAGCCCCGTGAGATCTACTTCACATCCGGCGGCAGCGAAGCGGATAATCAGGCGATTGTTTCCGCAACCCGCATCGGTGCTCGCAAGGGTAAAAAGCACATCATTTCCACCGCTTTTGAGCACCATGCTGTTCTGCACACCTTGCAGAAACTGGAAAAAGAGGGTTTTGATGTCACCTATCTGGATGTGAAGAACAATCACAACATCACTGCCCAGCAGGTGAAGGATGCCATCCGTGAGGACACCTGCCTCGTCACCACCATGTACGCCAACAACGAGATCGGCTCTGTTCTTCCCATTCCGGAAATCGGCGCCATCTGCAAGGAAGCCGGTGTTCCTTTCCACACCGATGCCGTGCAGGCTGTCGGTCATCTTAGAATCAATGTAAAAGAGCAGAACATCGACATGCTGAGTCTGTCCGCTCATAAGTTCCACGGGCCTAAGGGCGTTGGCGCGCTGTACTGCCGTCGTGGTCTGGCACTGACCAATCTGATCGACGGCGGCGCTCAGGAGCGGGGTAAACGAGCCGGTACGGAAAACATTCCCGGCATCATGGGTCTTGCCGCCGCACTGGAAGAAGCAGTTGCCCATCTGGAAGAAAACGCTGAAAAAGTCACTGCCCTGCGGGACAAACTGATCGCCGGTCTTTCTAAGATCCCCCACTGCGCTTTGAACGGTGATGCTGTCAACCGTCTTCCCGGTAATGCCAGCTTCTGCTTTGAGGGCATCGAAGGCGAAAGTCTGCTGCTGCTTTTGGACATGAAGGGCGTCTGCGCCTCTTCCGGCAGTGCCTGCACCTCAGGCTCTCTGGATCCCAGCCATGTGCTGCTGGCCATCGGCAGAGTCCACGATGTTGCCCACGGCAGTCTGCGTCTTTCCCTCAGCGAGTACAACACAGAAGAAGAAATCGACCATATCCTTACCGTGGTTCCCGAAGTTGTGGAATACCTGCGTGGTATGAGCCCTGTCTGGCGTGACCTGCAGACCGGTAAGCGGGAATATATTTTGTAACAAGGAGAACAATTATGGCACTTTACAGTGAAAAAGTTATGGATCATTTCATGCACCCGAGAAATGTGGGTGTCATCGAAAATGCCGACGGCATCGGCGAAGTCGGCAATGCCAAGTGCGGCGATATCATGAAGATCTATCTGAAGATCGAAAACGAAACAATCGTTGATGTTAAATTTGAAACCTTTGGCTGCGGCAGCGCCATCGCCTCCAGCTCCATGGCCACGGAAATGATCATGGGCAAGTCCATTCATGAAGCCATGGCTCTGACCAACAAAGCTGTTGCCGAAGCACTGGACGGCCTGCCCGCACATAAGCTTCACTGCTCCGTTCTGGCAGAAGAAGCCATCAAGAACGCACTGAAGGATTACTTTGACCGCAACAACATTCCTTACGACAAGACCATGTTCCCCGACTGCGAGCATTGTGCTCATTGTGATTAAGCTATGATCGTATCGACAAAGGGGCGCTATGCGCTGCGGGTCATGGTTTGCCTTGCACAGCGGCAGCGAGAAGAGTTCATCCCGCTGAAGGAGATCGCCGAATCGGAGAATATGTCTCAAAAGTACCTGGAATCCATCATGACCGTCCTCAGCAAGGCCGGTTTTGTGGATGCCGTTCACGGCAAAGGCGGCGGCTACCGTTTAAACCGTAATCCCGAGGGCTATACCATCGGCTCCATTTTAAAGCTGACAGAAGGTTCTCTTGCGGCAGTCAGCTGCACCAGCCAAGGACCTTCCGCCTGTTCCCGTACGGAATGCTGCCACACTAAGCCCATGTGGGACAAACTGGACAAAATGATCGACGAATTCTTCGAAGGCATCACCCTTGCAGATCTGTTAAAAGAAGGGTATAAATAATATTACGGCGGACCGGAAAACCGGTCCGCCGTTTTTTTCATTCATCTTCAACTATCAGTGTCGTTCTGCTTTGTGCGATGGCGCTTCGGGTCTGCTTCAAGCCACTGCTATCCAACACCCGCCTCCAGGAGCTCCAGTTGCAACCGGAATACACATCCGTCTGATCGTTTCTCGTCAGCCGGATCTCAAAAGGCTCTTCTACCTGAGCAGCATCCTCCATTCCGGTAATCTGCTCCACCAGCTGTACCGTCCAAGTATCCAGCACCATTCCGGTTTCTTCATCCCACATCCGGTAAGCTGTGGCGCTGACCAAATTGTCCACAGGTTTCCCCGCGACCATGGCAGAAAAAGTATACACCACCGGCTCCGTATCCGGCTGGGTAGGCTGCTCCGTTAAGAAACTTCCCAGTACCTCCACACAAAAAAGACCAGTATTACTCTGAAATCCGCAGGCATTTTGAACGCAATTGGCGCCCATGGCCTGCAAAACATCGCACACCTGCTTTCCTGCGGCTTCACACACATTTCCACCCATAACAGCGGGAGCGAATACAGAAATTTTCACTTGTTCCAACTTCTCCGTCCGATCTGCCAATTGCAGGCTCACCGCGGCCAAAACACCTTCCGGTACCGGCATCTTCTGTCCCGGCCAAGCCTTGTCCGCCCGGATCCCTGCCTCACGCAGCGCCCCAATTGCCGCGTCTACGATTGCATAGCCCATGTGTCCTCACCGCCTTTTTCCCTGCAAAGCGCCCAGATGTAAAGCGCTTTGTCGCCATACATCACCTTTTCTACACGCCGCAGCTCGTAGTTCTTGTCCCCTAACACCACAGCATCACCACATTCTGCTTCCATATGCGCTGGTGCCAATAGCACGTACATTCCATCAGGTATCTGTCCCAGCGGAGAGAAATCCACCTCCAGATTTTGCAAGCTTTTGGATCGGGAAGGCTGAAGGAATCCCCGAAAGGATTCCTCCCGCTTTCCATGCTTTAACTGCAGCCCGGTGCCGTACCGCTTCAGGATCTTGTCTATGGTAAACACCATATCACACCCCCATAAACGCAAACCGATCCTTCATATACGGCAGCATCATCAGCTCCGCTTGATACCGCAGACAGCAGGCAGCCGCGTCACTGCCGCTGCGCCGCAGTGTCAGATCCCCCGCTGTGATCTGCTCAGGAAGGGTACCGGTTTCCACCTCCGACATAGCGGACAGCGCATACAAGCTTGCTGCCGCAATAAAATCCGCTTTGCAATCCTCCGGAGTGATCCCATCCCGCAGTTTTTCCCGCAGAGATACCTCAGCGCTGCGGCACATCAGCTCCAGCATTGGCCGGTCAGCATCCTCCAGATCCCGAATCAGCACCAACGCCTGGGCATAGATCTGTTCCGTCAGCGTCATACATTCAGAACCGCGGCAGCGCCGTCACAGATCTTGCCGAAGCCGGAGATGGAAGTAATGGCAGCTCGCTCCAGCTGACGGTCGATGAGCTTATCGTACTCTACCAGTACATCGCCGGCCTTTACCAGTTCCAGCGCGTAGCGGTTATCCAGACCAATGATCACGCCCTCTGCCACAGCGCCGGTGCGGTGGATCTGTGCGCCCAGAGGTGTACCCACCTTACCGGTGCCCTGGAAATTCAGGCCGGTCATGGGATTCTGCAGTTCAGGGATCTTCAGGAGACCCGTCATGGTAGCGGTAGAGCACAGAATGGTGTTCATGGTGTAAGGATCAAACTGCCCCCAGAACTCCACCAGCTGATCATAGCCAAGAGAACCCTTGGTGCCGGTAATGGGACTGCTTCCAATGGTGTACTGAACCGCAGCATTCTCATTGCCGTCACCGTTAATAATCACATTGACAGCATCTGCCACCAGCTGCTTCTGGATGTGGGCACCGATCTGGCGCAGCATGACACTGAACAGATCCAGCTTCTGGAACCGGATGGCTTCGTAGGATGCAACCAGCATTCTACCCCGCTTGGAAAGGCTTACCAGATGCTCCTTGGTCTTGACCTCAGTCTCGGGGATGGCAGCGCCCTCTTCCACACCCTGCAGTGCCTTATCCTCATCGGTAGGATTGGAGTAGATGGAGCGGTAGTCCATGGCGTCGATCATGGTAGTGGTGGCAACGATAGAGGGCAGGATGTCATTTTCCTCCATGCCCTGACGAACAGTACGAGCAATGTACTCAGGGAACAGCACAGCACTGACCATGGTGCGGAAGAACTTCTCAACAGTGGAAGAACCTGCGCCCTTAGCGCGGATACCAAAACGCTTCAACTGACGCTGAAATGCGTCGGTGCCTTCCAGTGCTGTACCCCGGTAGTTCTCACTGGGGTCCAGAGACTCCAGCACCTGCGTAAAGCTCATGCCCTCCTGGCGATACATACCCTTTTCCAGTTTCAAATTGTCATAACCCATTTTTTGTTTCCTCCTAAGTAATAATGTATGGTCACCGGCTTTGCCGGAAATACCCTCAGATCATGAAACCGCTTTCCAGCGATTCCTTGTTTTCGAATGCCACACCCAGCTGTGTCTGCATAGGCATGCTTTCGTCCAATCGTGTCTGCAAAGCACTGCGAAGCTTCATCAGATCCTCCGCCGCTGCTACTTTGACAACACCGCGGTACACCGGCTCTTCCGCTCCCAGATCCAGTGCCAGACAAAGACGAACAACATTGTCCTCCAGTTCCTTCCGGTACTGTTTTCCCAGTTCCGCAGTTTTGTACAGTTCCCGGTATTCCCCCTGCACGCCAAAAGCATCCGCCAGTTCCTTCAGAGTCTTTTTGCCGCTGCCCATACCCTTCAGAACACCGGCCTCTCGCTGGGCAGGCACTGCTACAAAAGAGAATTCGTAAGCATCCATAGGCTCTTTCAGGATCGCACAGCACAGCTGCCCATCGTAATACGCCCCCTTCTGATGCCCGCAGGTACCATAATCGCTGCCACAAATAGAGCAAACCGAGCGGCCCATAGAGCAGCCAACAGATACTTCCTTCTTGATCCCCGCTTCAATATCGGCAATGATCTCCTCCGTATGACTGCCTCTGCGAATGTACGCCCACGCCTTGATGAAGCTAACTCCCTCTTCACAAACCACCTGCGTCTCAAAAATTCTGGCCACTTGGCTGTCGCTGCTCCACTTGTGATCGATGATTCCCGTTTTGCCGATAAACAGCTTTGCCAGTGCCGGCAGCGCCCCGGTGTCAAACCGCTCTCCATCCCGGTCCACCTGATCGTCACACAGCCGAACAGAGAATACATACACCTGCTCCTCCGTCAGCTTCGCCTTTGCCTGGGCATTGATGGATTCCAGCTGTGCTGCTGTGGGAACACCTCTGCCCATTACTTCCGTTTGCTTCTTGATATCCATTTTCAAACCTCCTGAATTCCTGCTTCTTTTCTTGCTTTTGCCGCCTGCGCCAGATACAGTTCCGCCTTTGCTTCTTCCGTAATATCCTGCAGGCTGATGTCATTCCAAAGGATCTCCACCTCCGGATCCAGCCCCTCCAGTATCAGAAATGTCTTGCAGATTTTGCGAACTACCGGTTCCACCGTACGGCGCAGCGCCCAAAGCTCCGATGTCAAAAGATCCGCCTGCTGGGTACTCATACGCTCCGTGGTGCTCCAATTCAGCCCCAGCAAGAAGGGAGGCAGGCCGGTTTTTGCCACCAACTGCTCCAGTATCTGCCGCACCGGCACTTCAGAATCCAGAATGGGTGCTTCTCCGCCGATGACCTTGATCTGCACATCGCCAACGGCAACAAAATCCCGTACCGTGCCGTTTTTGTTGTCCTCCATGGCCTTTGCCCATTCGCTTGCCACTTGCCGACCCCGCTCCTGCACCATAGCCGGATCCATGTTTTCGTCACCCTTGCAAATTACGCTGTAGCGCAAATTGCCGGACCGCTCCCAGTTGGTGCCAATAGCGCTGTAGATCTTCATCAGAATTTCTGCCAAAAAGGGCATCCCACGGAAGATGCTGACTCCGTAAGGGTGGGCAGGCTCCGGATTCATGGAAGTAAACAGCATCAGCTGCTGATATGGCAGCGGACGCATCAGTCCCTTTTCATCCATACCCCAGATCACCGTTTCCAGCGGGTTATCCCCCTCCTGGATCTGCAGTTGCGTCACATCCCCCCAGCAGACCGCCCGCAGCTTTCCGCCGGCAACCACCATTTCACCAACCGCTCTTCCATAGGTCAGCACGCTGTCTACAAAGCTTGCCAGAAAGCTGTCAATGCCTACCTGTCCTTTGCCGCAGGGGACATTTTTCAAAAAATTCTCCAACTTTTTCTGCGCCGCATCACTGCGGCATTTCACACCGAAGCCACCGCTCAAACGCACCAGCTTACCAACCGCCGCATCCAGCACCGGAATCGCCTCCCGCATTTCCCGGTACATTCGCTCCTCGCCCCCTCCAAGGGGAACAAAGCTGCGGATGGCAAAGAATGGGTGGGCGTTTCCGTTTCTCAACTGACAAACCGCCGTCACCGGTTTTGCTTCCTTTCGATTTTTTCTCAAAATCATCGCTCCTTTCATTTTTTCCGCTCCACCGCGCAGGCAGCGAAGCTGTTATTTTGCTTTTTCAAAACCGTGGTCACAAAGTACCGCATATCGTCCATGGCATGGTCATTTTCCTTTTTTACCCGATCCTTCGCTTCGCTACTCAGATCCCACACATATTCATCCATCTCCCGCAGGCAATCCCTGCACCCCTCACAGATGACGATCTTGCCCTCTTTCAGGCAATCCGAAGTCAACCGAATGCCGGAAAGCACATCATTGTCCGCTTTCTGAACCCGCCAGCCATGCCTTTTCAGCACTTCGATAAAACTGGCAGCAGAAGGATCCACGATCACCGCCGCCACATTTTGGTCTCCTGCCAGTTTTTTCAGTTCCGAGGCATATTCCTCATCGGTCATCTGCCTTTGTATTTCCCGGGAGTTGAAGTAAAACTCCTTCACCCGATACCAAACTCCGTTTTGCAGTCCCCATAGGCCCATGGATGTAGGATTCACCGTACCGTAATCGCAGGAAACATACCATTTTTCGTAGTTTCCGCCGGGAGCGGGCTGAACCATATCCGGACCGAAAAAGTCGTATACCCGCCCCTCCGCCTGGGCCCACTGACCCAGAATGAATCTGCGGTAGAACACACCGGTATACAGCCTTCGGTACCGCTCCCGAATTGCCTGAGTCAGCGACGGATTGTCCTCCATGGTAAAATGCAGCCGCAGGCAGTTCCTTTCCTCCGCTTCCAGTATCCATGTTTTGTAGAACCAGTGACTGGGTCCTGCGGGATTGCAGTTGAACCACAAACGGCTACCTGCTACAGAACATCTGGCGCAGGCCTGCTCCACAAAGGATCTGGGCATCAATGCCACCTCATCCAGCAAAATCCCCGCAAAGGTGATGCCTTGAATCAAGCTGGCAGAGCTTTCATCCCGCCCACCAAAGATGTAAAATTGATTTCGGTGTCCCCGAAAGGTCACTGTCACCAGATTTTCCGTCCGTTTTTCCTTCCACACAGCGCCAAAGGACTCCATCCTCGGCAAAATTTCCGACAACACGTTTCTTCGAAGAGAAGAAATGGTCTTTCCGCAAACGCCAAACCGTTTCCCGTCAAAGCAAACCATGGCCCACAAAAAGAAGGACAACCCCATGGCAAGAGTTTTACCGGATCTCACCGCCCCATCGCAAACGATGGCCTCCTTGTCACAATGGGGGTTTGCAGATGTCCACCATGTCAGAACTGTTTTCTGCTTTGCGGAAAACTCCCGGTAGGTCATTTCTGCTCCTCACCCCCCTGCAGTGCCTTCAAAAAGGATTCCAGATCGTCGCCGCTTTCCTCTGCCAGCAGAGCAAGCTGTTCCAGTGCCTTCAGGCGGTCTACCAGCCGAACCTCCACCATGCCCTTTTCATTGCGCTTGACCTCACTAAGCAGACTCAAATCCAGCTTGTCCAGCACCGCATCATCCTTCATCACCAGCTTCACGCAGTCATTTGCCTTTCCAAAGGCCAGTTCTGCCAACCGACGGGCAACATCCTCCCGTTTGAGTTTTCCCGTGCGGATCCGCTGCTTCAGTAAAGATTCCGTATTCTTCTGTTCCATTTCGCGCCTCCCTTTCATCCCCACCCGGAAAAACAAAAGGAGTTGCACAAAACCGTGCAACTCCCCAAAGAACAATCCGGATCTCCCTGATTCGGTTGACTTTTTCCTTTTCCACGCATATAATGGTAAAATACGCTAAATATGAGGGTAACATTATGAAGTTTCACACAAAAAGCCTTGCTCTGCTGCTTTTTGCCGCATTGACAGTTGCCTGCCTTTTCAGTGGCTGTGTCTCCTATCCCACACCCGGGGCGACACCGCCTGAATCCAGTCTGCAGACCGCTCCGTCTTCCACAGCCCCAAGCACACTCCCCACAACCACAGAAACCATCCCTTCTACGGAAGTTACCATACCTCCCACCACTGTCGAAACCACCCCGGTGACCACAGTCCCCCCAACAACAGTTCCTCCTACTACAGTGCCGCCAACCACTGTGGCTCCAACCACAGAACCGGCAACCCAGCCCACTTCCCCTCCCGATGAAGTTCTCACAGCATCCCATGCGTATATTTACCTCTGCAGTGATGATTCCTTCCTCTTTCTGAAAGGAACCATGGAAGACAGAATCTTCCCTGCCAGCATTACCAAGCTGTTTACCGCATATGTAGCGCTTCAGTATCTGGAGTCTGACCGGCAGATCACTGTGGGCGATGCCATTTATACCGTCCCTCCGGATTCCTCTCTGGCTTTTATCGCCATCGGCGAAGTGTTCACCACTGAGCAATTGATCCACGGTATGCTTCTTCCCAGTGGCGGTGATGCCGCACGGGTAATCGCTTCAGAAACCGGCCGTGTCATATCCGGCAACGCTGGCATTTCCGATGCCGATGCCATTGCGCTGTGCATTGAAGAAATGAACCGGCAGGCTGGCGCAATGGGCATGACCGGAAGTCACTTCGTAACTCCCGACGGTTTTCACGATCCAAATCATTACACCACCATGGCAGATCTTCTGATTTTGACAAAGCTTTGCCTTGACCACCCGCTGATCCGTCAAGTTGTTGCTACCCGAGAGTACCCCATTACCCTTTCCGGCCGTGACACCTCGTGGCGCAATACTAATATGCTCCTGCACCCATCCTCACAGCATCCCGAATTCTATCGGGAAACGGCCATTGGATTAAAAACCGGCTTCACCGGTGCCGCCGGCCGCTGCCTGTTATCCGCATTTATCATCGACGGTGAAACTATCTTTGCCGGTGTTTTCGGCTGTCCCGACCCCAATTGGGGATTCATAGCCCAGTTTGAGAACATCTGCTATCTGTATGATACATATATTGAACCATAAAAAATACCGCCCTTACGGGCGGTATTTTTTCGCTTATTCCAATTCAAAAACGCCGGTATACAGCTGATAATAGGTTCCTTTCTGGGCGATCAACTCTTCGTGGGTGCCTCTTTCGATGATCCTGCCGTGGTCAAGAACCATAATGCAGTCCGAATTCATAACGGTAGAAAGCCTGTGGGCAATCACGAATGTGGTTCTATCCTGCATCAGCGCGTCCATACCCTTCTGTACCAGCGCCTCGGTACGGGTGTCGATAGAAGAGGTAGCTTCGTCCAGAATCATTACCGGAGGATCCGCAACCGCCGCTCTGGCAATGGCGATCAACTGGCGCTGTCCCTGAGAAAGGTTTGCGCCGTTTCCGGTCAGCTCGGTATTGTAGCCTTCCGGCAGGCGGGTAATAAAGTCATGGGCATTGGCAAGTTTCGCGGCATTGATACATTCTTCGTCAGTGGCATCCAGTTTGCCGTAGCGGATATTGTCCATCACCGTACCGGTAAACAGATTGGTGTCCTGCAGCACGATACCCAAGCTCCGCCGCAGATCCGACTTTTTGATCTTGTTGATATTGATGCCGTCATACCGGATCTTGCCGTCGGCAATATCGTAGAACCGGTTGATCAGATTGGTGATGGTGGTCTTGCCGGCACCGGTGGCACCAACGAAGGCAATCTTCTGACCGGGCTTTGCGTAAAGACTCACATCGTATAGCACCTGCTTGTTTTCCACATAGGCAAAGTCCACATTTTCCATCACGATATCGCCCTTAAGCTCCGTGTAGGTCACAGTGCCGTCGGCTTGATGGGGATGCTTCCACGCCCAGTGTCCGGTGCGCTTTTCGCTTTCTGCAACATTGCCCTCAGCATCGACTACCGCGTTGACCAATGTTACATAACCGTTATCCACTTCTGGTTCTTCGTCCATCAGTTCAAAGACACGCTCCGCACCGGCCAGCGCCATGACAAGCGCATTGATCTGGTTGGAGATCTGACTGATGGGCATATTAAAGGACCGGGAAAGCAGCATAAAGCTCATCAGACTACCCAGCGACAGCAGTTCGCCGTTGGAAGAGACCGCAACAATGCCTCCCACAACCGCCAGTACCGCGTACTGGATGTAGCCCAGGTTGTTGTTCACCGGGCCCATCATATTGGCCAGCCGTCCTGCTGTGTAAGCATTTTTGCACAGTTCATCGTTGAGCTCGTCAAACTCCTCTTTGCAGACATCTTCGTGAGTAAAGACCTTCACCACTTTCTGTCCGTGGATCATTTCCTCCACATAGCCGTTCAGCTTACCTAGAGAGCGCTGCTGCCCGATGAAGAATTTGGCGGATTTGCTTGTGATCTTCACAGTAACGATCAGAATGCAGGTAATCGTCACCAGAATCACGCAGGTCAGGATCCAGGATGCCTTCACCATCGCAGTAAAGAGTACCACCAGTGTCACCACAGAAGAAATACACTGAGGCAGCGTCTGGGAGATCATCTGCCGCAGGGTATCAATGTCGCTGGTGTAGCGGGACATGATATTACCCGCCGCATTGGAGTCAAAATACCGCAGCGGCAGCTTCTGCATTTTGGTAAACATCTCGTCCCTAATCAGCTTCTGGGTTCCCTGGCTGACAGAAACCATCATAAACTGATGCAGGAAGGAGGCGATCATACCCGCCGCAAAGATTCCCGCGATCCCCAACAGATAGTTCGCCAGTGGCCCAAAATCCGTGGAGCCGGAAGCTACCATCGGCAGAATGTAGTCATCCACCAAATTGCCGATATTTTCACTGCCGGTAGCTTGTGCCTGAGCTGTCAGATAAATACACACCAGCACGATCAGCAAAATGGGGATGTATTTTTTCATGTAGCTGATCAGCCGCAGGAGGGTCTTTCCGGGATTCTTGGCCTTACGGCCATCACCGCGCATACGTACAGGTGGCATTATTCATCCCCTCCTTTCCGCTGAGAATAAAATACTTCCTGATAAATGGTGGATGTGGCCAGCAGTTCCTCGTGAGTACCCACTGCATTGACCATACCGTTATCCATAATGATAATCATATCCGCATTTTGTACCGATGCCACGCGCTGTGCAATGATCAACTTTGTCGTACCGGGGATCTCTTCCCGGAACGCCTTACGGATCATAGCGTCCGTATGGGTATCCACCGCAGAGGTAGAGTCATCCAGAATCAGGATCTTCGGTTTTTTCAGCAATGCTCTGGCAATGCACAGCCGCTGCTTCTGACCGCCGGAAACATTGGTGCCCCCCTGCTCGATCTTGTGATCGTAGCCATCCGGAAAAGCCTCAATGAAATCATGGGCGCAGGCCAGACGGCAGGCATGGATCATCTCTTCATCCGTCGCCTCAGCATTGCCCCAGCGCAGATTGTCCTTGATCGTGCCGGAGAACAGCACATTCTTCTGCAGCACCATTGCCACTTCATCGCGCAGTGTCCGCAGATCATACTCCCGCACATCCACACCGCCGACCTTGATACTGCCTTCACTCACATCATAAAGGCGAGGGATCAGCTGAACCAGAGTAGATTTACTGGAACCCGTGCCACCCAAAATACCCACTGTTGCACCGGATGGAATGTGCAGATTCACTTCCTTCAGCGCCCGGTGCTTGGCTGTTGCGGAGTAACGGAAGCCCACATTTTCAAAATCAATGGAGCCGTCTGCTACTTCCTTAACCGCGCCTACTTCGGGGGAAACCAGATCCGGTTCCTCTACCAACAGCTCACTGCACCGCTTCATAGGTGAGCGGGACATGGTCAGCATCACGAACACCATGGAAAACATCATCAGCGAGGTCAAAATTTGGGTGGTGTAGGTAAAGAACGCCGAAAGCTGACCGGTGGTCAGACCCATTCCCTCCACATTTCCGGAGGCCACCACCATATGGGCGCCAACCCAGGAAATGGTGATCATGCAGCCATAAACGCAAAGCTGCATAATCGGATTATTCAGCGCTATGATCCGCTCTGCCTTGCAGAAATACCCGTAAATCGTTCCAGAAATGGAGGTAAACTTCTCCGTTTCCTTCTCTTCCCGGACAAAGGACTTCACGACCCGAATACCGTGAACATTCTCCTGCACCACATTGTTCAGCTTGTCATAAGTCTTGAACACCTTGTCAAAGATCTTGAATACTTTTGGTACCAGACAAACCAATGCAATTACCAGAACCGGCAGCGCCACACAGTATACAAGGCTCAGCTTCACGCTGATGCTCATAGCAGAAAACATCGCCAATATCAGCATCATGGGGCTGCGGATGGCCATGCGGATCATCATCTGGAAAGTCATCTGCAAATTTGCCACATCCGAAGTCAGCCGGGTCACGATGGAAGCTGTCGAAAACTTATCAATATTGGAAAATCCAAAGCCCTGTACCCGATGGAACATATCATGCCGCAGGTTTTTGGCAAAGCCGGTACCTGCCCGTGATGCAAACCATGCCGATGCCACACCGAAAGCCAGCGAACACAGCGCGCAGATCACCAGAAGGATGGACTGCGTGATCACCACATCCATATTTTGCAGTTCGATGCCCTGATCGTAAAGCTTGGTCATGACCAGCGGGATCATTACTTCCATCGCCACCTCGCCGATCATAGCCAGAGGGCTCAAAATGGCAGCCCACTTGTATTCCCGGATACACTGGGCCAATCGTCTTATCATTTCGTTTCTTCCTCCTCATGCTTTGCTTTTCTGCAGGGATTGCCGCCCATATTTTGGGTGGCCCGCTCCAGAAAAGCCGCAAATTGCGCTTGTTCTTCTTCTGAAAATCCCTGTACTATCCGTCTTTCATTGTTCAAAATCGTGTTGTACATCACTTCATTGCATTCTTGTCCTTTGGGTAGCACATAGATCCGCTTGCAGCGCCGATCCTGTTCATCCGGCCGAAGCGCAATGAACCCTTTCTTTTCCAGTCGGGCCAAAAGGCCGGATACCGTAGGGTGGCTTAAATGAAACGCTTCCTCAATATCCCGACTGCAGGGCGGCTGCTTCCGGCGGGCGAGGTAGCCCATAATATGTCCTTGAGCTGCCGTCAAATCCATTTCACACAAGGCATTGGTCACCGTCTGATCCGTACACCAGTGCAGTATCCGCAACAGATGCCCATAATGCTTTTGCAATTTTCCTCCCCCTTCCAAAATGTAGCACGCTACGGATTATTCTAGCATACCGCTTCCCTGGGCGCAAGCCCCTCATAATAATTTAACAATTTCCGATTGGGTGTTCTTGCCGTTCCGCGAAATATCTGCTATACTTTCACCAAAGGAAGTGATCCTATGCGTTTTGATTGCCATATGCACATGATTCTGGACGGTGAGTATTGGAAATCCGCCATTGCCCGCCACAGTATTTCTCCGGACATGCCCTTTATCCGTACCGTGCTTAGCCGCTACCAGCAGCTGGGCTTTACTTATCTTCGTGACGGCGGTGACCGTTGGGGCGCCGGTGCCGCTGCCCGGAGCATCGCGCAGGAATACGGCATCACCTACCGCACCCCCCTCGCCCCCCTCTGCCTGAAAGACCATTACGGTGCCTTCATCGGCGAGACCTATGAATATCTCACCGAATATGTCGCCCTTGTCCAACAGCATCGGAATGCCGGTGCCGATTTCATCAAGATCATGATCTCCGGCCTCATGGATTTTGACCGTTTTGGTGTGCTCACAGAAGACGGTTTGCCCTCGGAGCTTATTCGGGAGCTGATCCACATAGCCCACGAAGAAGGCTTTTCCGTCATGGCCCACGCCAACGGTGCCCGAACCGTGGAGACTGCCGCTGCAGCCGGCGTGGATTCCATCGAGCACGGCGCTTATCTGGATGCCGATGCCCTCGCCGCCATGAAAGACTGCGGCACCATCTGGGTTCCTACCCTTTCCACCATAGGCAATCTTCGGGGCACAGGGAGGTTCAATGAATCTGCGGTATCCGCAATCTTGGACAGCGCCCTTCAGAATGTTTCCGATTTTGCCGCCATAGGCGGCTTGCTTGCTCCCGGTACCGATGCCGGTGCCTGGGCTGTGCCCCACGGCAGCCTTACAGAGTATACCCTTTTGGAAGCCGCCCTTGGAGACCAAACTGAAACCATCCTTTCCCAAGGAACTGCCGTGCTTCTTTCCAAGTTTTAAGCAAAACCCCTGACGCGATGCGTCAGGGGTTTGATTTTATTGACCTTCCGTAGGCTCACTTGCCGCAGGCTGGCTGGGATCTGTGGTTCCCGTAGGTTCACTGGGATCCGTGGTTCCGGTCGGATCAGTGGGATCCGTGGTTCCGGTGGGTTCACTGGGGTCTGTCGGATCAGGGGAATCTGCCACCGGCTTTCCCTGCTTATCCAGTGTCAGCTTGCCGTTACCGGGCTGCAACACATACGGATCCTTCTTATCCTTTACCGCAACAAGCAAACCGGATTCCGGATCATATGTAAACGATCCACTGCTGAGTGTCCGGCTGTAGTCCGTAATGCTGTAGCTGTAAACCGTTACTTCTTTTCCTTCGGAGTTTTTCACGCCTACATTTACAATGAAGCGATTGCAGTCGTTATCCGCACTGGTATTGATTCCCTTTCCCTCCAGAATATCCAGCACACATTCTCTGGTTTCCTTTTCCTTGCAGACACTGCACTGCCGCTCTTCCTCACCGGGCTTACCGGAAGCAGGCTCTGTTACAAGGGACCATGCGCCAAACTTGTGACCCAAAGCATCGGTCTTATCATCTTCCTTTTTCTCTTCGCAATCTTCGTTGCTGCAGGTGTATTCGGTGTAGCCTTCCTCGGTGCAGGTGGGATCATGTACTTCACCCTTCACCCAGGTATGTCCCGTGGCCTCTAACACATTATCTATTACGATCTTACCGCAATTGCTTCTTGCACACTTATATTCTTCATAACCCCGACCTTCGCAGGAAACCTTCACTGTTTCAACCAGTTTCAAATCGTGTCCCAGCGCTTCCTTTACATCCTGCTTATCTTCGAATCCACAAATGGAACACTTCCGCAAGGTATATCCACCCTCCGTGCAGGTAGGTGTGATCAGCTTGCCTGCTCCAAAAGAGTGTGCCAGCGGATCAATGGTTTCCAGCTTGGTTTCACCGCAGCTGCAGGCATAAATTTTATGTCCTGCGGTGGCACAGGTAGGCTTCTTCTCTTCCTTTACGGTGGAGTAGTCGTGTTCATGCTTGGGTTCCGTGGTAGGCGGCACCGTTGGCTGTGTCGTCGGCGGAACGGTGGGCTGTGTGGTAGGTTCCGTTGTCGGTTCTGTCTGAGTAGTAGGAGGAACCGTAGGGGACGGATCCTCATCCAGACCCAGCAGCGTTCCCAGCACCGGTGCTACTTTCCCTACCATAACGCCCATCATGATCACCATAACCGCAAGTATCGTGCACATTATAATTAATACGATTCGTTTTAACGGCATCGTAACAACCTCCTTTGACTTCTGTGTTTTTACATTATAACGCCTTTTGCAAGGAATTGCAACCCTGCTTTTCATTTCCCGTTTTCCCGCGAAAACAACAGGATGTGCTTCCTTTCTCCTTGTAAAGCAGACATCATTTGCCGGAGGAATACTATGTCTGCTCTTACTCTGGATTCCTAAAAAAGCCGCGCTGGACTGCGGAGTGAAGGGCTTTGATGCCTTTTAAGTTATTAAAGGAAGACGGCGTTTCCTGCTGGATGAACCTGCAGAATGTGATCCCTGCAGGTTATAAAGTCAACCAGGACATGCTGCCGCCTTGGCCCTGCGTAAAAAATACTTATGCCCAGGGGTGCATAACGTTTCCACGGCGGCGGATTTGCCGGTACTGTACAAGCCTTTACCCCTTAGATCTGCTGAAATCTTTCAGTTTCGGCATCGGCGCGGTTCTGGGCGACGGTGCCTGCCATGTGCTTTCCATTCGCACCCAAGGCCGCATGGAAATGAGAATCTGATATTATGCGCAAAACTCCCGAAGCCTCAGGGCTTCGGGAGTATCTTTTTTCACTTTTGAGATTCATACAAGGCGATTGCCTTGCGGATATTCCAGTCGGACTGCTGCAGATACTGCTCTGCCTCGTCTGTTGTGATGCCCGTAACCTCTGCCACGATCCGCTTCATACGCTGAATGAGCTTTTCATTGGTAGCGCTGAGGTTGATCATCAAGTTCTCGTAGACCTTGCCGGTCTTGATCATGGGACAGGTGGACAGCATATTCAGCACCAGCTTCTGGGAAGTACCGGCTTTCATACGGGTAGAACCGGTAATAACCTCCGGACCAGTGTCACAAACAATAGAGATATCCGCCGTTTTATCCAGCAGAGTACCTGCGTTGGATGTCAGTCCAACCGTCACACAACCCAAAGACTTTGCATATTCCAGAGCGCCGATGACATAAGCCGCGCCGCCCGCGGCGCTGACACCCACAACAACATCCTTGCCGGTCAAATTCTTCTCTTTCAGATCCTTTACGCCGGCCTCGGCATTGTCCTCCTGATTTTCCGATGCCCGGAACATGGTCTCCTTGCCGCCGGCAATAATACCCACCACCTGACCGGGCTGCACACCAAAAGTGGGAGGACACTCTGTTGCGTCGATAACACCGGTTCTACCGGAGGTTCCCGCACCCATATAAATTAACCGTCCGCCGGCATTAAATGCTTCAGTAATGGCATCCACCGCTTGACCAATATTTTCCAGCTGTGCGCCCACCGCATTAACTGCATAAATGTTCTCGTCCTGGATCACCTGTAGCATTTCCAAGGTAGACATTTTGTCGATATGGGTGGTTTTGGGGTTTCTCATTTCTGTTCTAAGCATCGCATTACCCTCTTTCATGATATTGTGAAATCAGTTTCTCTTCCATTTTGCTTACATCCACGCCGCACATCTTTGCACAAAGGCGGCAGGCACCCAACACCTGGGGCATATCGGGGATCGTCACCGTAAGATCCTGGTCTAACGCATCCTTAACCAACTGCAGAAAAACCTTGTTTCCCGTCAGAAGACCGCCGGAAAGAATGACCTTTTTACCGCAATCATAATTTCTTGCCGCATGGTTGATCACTTCCGCAAGACTCTTGGCATTTTCTCTCAGGATTCGTCCAGCAACCGCATCCTCTCTGTGATACGCATCAAACACCAGCGGTGTAAAGGACGCCACATAGGACTGGTCATGCTTATAGACCTCCTGCACACACTGGGACACCGGTGCGCCCAGTTTTGTTTCCACCAGGCCTGTGATCAGCGTCTTTTCTGTCAGCCCTTCCGTATCCCCCAAAGCTGCCCGCAGGGCATCTCGGCCGATATCATAGCCGCTGCCGCTGCCGCTGAGCAAGAATCCCCATCCGCTCAGCTTGGTAAGCCTATCCTTCTCTTTTGTGTACACAATAGAGCCCGTTCCGCAAATTACTGCTATGCAGCTTTCCTCATCCGTTCCTGAAGCGATCACATTCATAATGTCCGTCTCGCAGCGGATCTTGATCTGAGGATAGGCCTTGGAAAGAATGGATCTGACCTTTTTCCCGTTTCCGCCGGTCAGAAAGCCGGAGGAGCCCACATAAATGCCACAAACATCCCTGTGCGCTTCCATAAGCTCATCAACACCCCGCTGCAGCAGTGCCGCGCTTTCTTCAATTCCGACGGCATTGGGATTGCAGGCTCCCAGAACCAACCGCTCAAAAATCGTGCCGTTCTCCGCAAACAGGACAAATTCCGTTTTGGAACCGCCGCCATCAATGCCGATCATGACCTTACCGTGAAACCGGTCGCTTCCAAGCAGCTGGTCTACCGATACATCCAGCATATTTGCAATCAAGCACAGATTCTCAATATCCGGAACCGTTTGGGCGCATTCCCATTTGGATACCGACTGAGGACTAATTTTCAGAATTGCCGCAAGCTCCGTCTGGGTCAGCTTTTTGGCACTTCGGTATTTTCTGATATTCTCCGCCAAATACTTCATCTGAAACATATGTCCACCTCCCTGAGCATAATTTCACCTGTCTGTTTATATTCTACACCCTTTTTTGTAAAAATCAAGGACCTATCAGTTGTTTTGTATTCATTCTACAGCCATCAGTTGTAGAATGGCAAAATAACAGTTGGCTTTTCAGCCGCTCCAATACATTCAGCATACCATATCTCACTAGCCAAGTCAACGGCAAAACCGTTAATAACCCCATTTTCTCCCTTTTGCATTAATAGGAACTCAAAATTTTATATACTTTCCCAAATTGCATTTTCCCATCTCCCGTGCTATAGTAAAGACACAAAGGGGTGATACCAATGTACAGGTAAATCTCCAAGACAAAGGCTTTCCAAGCTCCTAAAAATTTAAAAACAAATTTCGTCAGAAAGCCGGAGTCGATCCTGTAGAAAGAGAGGTTAACCAATAGATGTTAGATACCAAGAGTTCAGAGAGATAGCCCTTGACGGTCGCAGTGGTCAGGCGATTTGTCAAGGGCTATTTCTTTTTTTGCATTTTTCTCCGCCCAAAGGGCTTTTTTTATTGCCTTTCAAAAATGCACAAACATTTCATGAAAAAAAGTATAACTTTGGCAGTTATTGCTCTTGAAGATGGCACTCAATAGTGGTATGATACGGCACGGAAATTATTGATAAGAAGGCATTTTTATGGAAATTTATCTTATTTGTCTGGCCGCTGCACTGGTTGGCGGTTTAATGCTGTCGCGTTTGACGAAGCTCTTGAATCTGCCCGCTGTTACCGCTTACCTACTGGCCGGCCTGCTTCTCGGGCCCTTTTGTATTGGCGCGCTGAATCTCCCGGGCTTCGGCTTCAATTCCATGGAGCAGGTAGAGACGCTCAGTATCATCACACAAGTCGCTCTGGGTTTTATTGCATTCACAATCGGTAACGAGTTTCGGCTGTCCCAGCTCAAGGCCACCGGTGCAAAAGCCATTACTATCGGTATTTTGCAGGCTGTGGTCACAACTGTTCTGGTAGACATTGTTCTGATCGCTCTGCATCTGTGCTTCCCTAATATCATTTCCCTGCCCTGCGCCATCGTTTTGGGCGCCATCGCCTCTGCCACCGCTCCTGCCGCCACACTGATGGTCGTCCGGCAGTACAAGGCAGACGGCCCGCTGACTCGATTGCTTTTGTTGGTAGTTGCCATCGACGATGCCGTAGGTCTGCTCCTGTTTTCCATCTCCTTTGGTGTTGCTACTGCCCTTTCCCACGGGCAGGTCAGTGTTATGGCAGTGGTGGTCGAACCCCTTGTGGAGATCATTCTGTCCCTGTCCCTCGGCAGCTTGATGGGTTTCCTACTGAACTGGGTAGAACAATTCTTCCACTCCCGCAGTAAGCGTATGACCATCTCTATTGCCTTTGTCCTTCTGACTGTTGGCCTGTCCACATTGAACTTCCAAATCGGGCCCGTTCACTGTGGTTTCTCTTTGCTCTTGGTTTGCATGATGACAGGTACCATCTTCTGCAACATCTGCTCCACTTCGGAAGAACTGATGGACCGTGTGGAAGGCTGGACCATGCCTCTGAATGTTCTGTTTTTTGTGATTTCCGGTGCGGAACTGGACCTGCAGGTGCTGATCCAGCCGGTGACATTGCTGATTGGCGTGATCTATATCATTGCCCGGTCTGCAGGAAAATATTTCGGCTCCAGCCTAAGCTGCCGTTTGACCCGTCAATCGAAACCCATTACCGATAACCTCGGCATCACGCTGCTGCCCCAGGCAGGTGTGGCACTGGGTATGGCGCTGACAGCCGCTACTCTCCCGGGCGGAGAACTGACCCGCAATGTGGTTCTGTTCGCCGTGCTCATCTATGAACTGGTTGGCCCCACACTGACCAAAATGTCGCTGACCCGGGTTGGCGAGATCCGTCCCGAAGGCCGCACCAGTGCCCGCACCCACAATCAGCCAAAACAGCAATAATAAAAAGCGTCCGCCGCGGAAATCCGCGGCGGATTTATTGTATTAACCGAGTTTGGTTGCTTCCTGATACAAGCCTTCCACATAACGGGAAATCTCTTCGGAAAGATAAGCATAAGCTGTACCCCTTTTCAGCACTTCTTCGCTGGGGTAAACAACTTCACTTTCTTTCAAGTAATCTTCCATATAGTCCTTTGCAGCAGAAATCGGAGATGCGTAGCAAATATAATCCATGTTAGCGCCGGAGATTTCCGGATCGCACAGGAAATTGATAAACAGCTCAGCAGCTTCCTTTTCCTTGCAGCAAGTGGGGATGCACATAGCATCGGTGAACAGGTTGAAACCTTGCTCCTCCGGCAGGTAGAATGCCAGATCCGGATTTTCCTCCATCATCAGCATACAGTCGCCTGCGTAATAGACCGCAATATAGGCCTCCTCATTTTCCATGGTGGCATAGATCTGGTCCATAACATACTGCTGCACTAAAGGCCGCTGCTCCGCCAACTTATCTGCACAAGCCTGGAGCTCTGCCTTATCTGTGGTATTGATATCGTATCCCAGCAAATACTGGGCAACACCGAAAGCATCCCGGGAATTGTCAATCATCAAAATCTTTCCAGCATACTTCTCATTCCACAGCAGTTCCCAACCGGTAACATCTTCCTCGTCCACATATTTGGTGTTGTAGAGGATTCCCACAGTGCCCCAAGTGTACGGCACGGAATACTTGTTCTGCGGATCGTAAGCAGGATTTTTGAACTGCTCATCCACATAAGCGAAATTGGGGATGTTGTCAAAATTCAGCTCTATCAGCATATTCTCCGCAATCATGCGGTCGATCATATAGTCAGACGGAATGATCACATCCACGGTAATGCCGCCGTTGCTAAGCTGGGAAAACAGTGCCTCATTAGACTCGTAGTAGGACATATTTACATCGATATGGGGATAGCGCTTCTCGAATTCTGCTACAAGATCCATGGTGCCGTCGGTACCGTCAGCCATGTTCATGCCCCAGTTTTTCACATTCAGGGTGATCTTCTCCTGACGGGTTCCGAAAATCAGAAATCCGCAGCCAATCACAAGACACACTGCCACCGCACCGGCGATCCACCGGCGGGCAATGATCCAGCCTTTGGATTCCGGGCGCTTGCTGTCCTTTTTCTTGGCTGCTCGCAGCTGAATCAGGTTCATGGTCAGCATCAGCACGAAGATCAAGCCGAACAGCAGGGTAAACATGGCATAGATCTTGGGATGAATCGGCTTCTTTGTATAGGTATAGATCTCCACCGGAAGCGTTACAAAGCCGGAACCGGTCACAAAGTAGCTGATTACAAAATCGTCAAGACTCATGGTGAAAGCCATGATACCACCAGCGAGAATGCCTGGCAGGATCTCATGGATGACTACCTTAAAAAAGGCTTGAACCGGTGTACAACCCAAGTCCATAGCCGCGTCCGTCAGCGCAGGATTCATCTGCTGCAGCTTGGGCATGATATTCAAGATGACATACGGCAGGCCGAAGGTCACATGGGCCAGCAGCAACGTCCAGAAATTCAAGGATTCCCGCTGTCCCAGCAAACCGGTTCCCACGAAAACAAACAGCAATGAAAGGCTGACACCGGTAACGATATCAGGATTCGTCATGGGGATATTGGTCAGACTCATGACCGCCTTGCGCATTCTGGGTTTCATGCTGTGAATACCCAGCGCTGCCACAGTGCCAAAGGTCACAGAAATGCCTGTAGACAGCAATGCAATTAGAACAGAGTTGCCCAGCAATCTCAACAGATCTTCATCCCGGAACAGTTCTGCGTACTGACTAAAAGTAAAGCCTTCAACCTGGGTAATATCCTTTCCCGTATTGAAGGATGCCACCACCAGAACTGCCATGGGGATATACAGAAATACGAACATCAAGATCGTAAGGATGCGGTTTGTCTTTTTCATACCACAACACCGCCTTCCTCATCGCCGCCAAAGCGGTTCATGATGCCGGTACATACCAGCACCAGTGCCATCAGCACAAGACTCAGGGCAGCACCCAGATTGGGATTATCGCCCTGTTTGAAAAGCCGCTCGATCAAGTCGCCGATCAGCACCGTATCGGTACCGCCCAACTTTTGGGAGATATAAAAGGTAGAAACCGCCGGCACAAAGACCATGGTGATGCCGGACAGAATCCCGGGCATGGAAAGAGGCAGTACCACACGGATAAAGGTCTGCACAGGAGTGCATCCCAGATCTTCCGCTGCCTCAATGAGCCGGTTATCAATCTTAACGATGACGGCATACAGGGGAAGAATCATATAAGGCAGGTAGTTATACACCATGCCGAGGACTACTGCGCCGGGTGTGCGAATCAATTGAAGTCTTCCAATGCCGATGGCATCCAGCAGATTATTAATAATGCCGGTATCCTGCAGCAGGCCCACCCACGCAAGGGTGCGAAGCAAGAAGCTCATGCACATGGGCAGCATCACCAGCATGTATAGAATCTTCTGCATCACTTCGCCGCGATGGGCAATATAATAGGCCACGGGATAGCCCAGCACCAGACAGATCAGTGCGGAGATCACCGCATAACCCACAGATTGACCCAGCACCGGCAGGTACATGGTAAGATTCTGCAGATTTGACCAGGTAAAGACTCCGGTATCCGGATCTGTAAGGGCATAGTAACCCACCACACCCAATGGGATCAGCGTGAACACCACCATCCAGAGGATGTAGGGCACGCTCAGAAAAACAGACTTATTCCTCCTCATCGCCGGCATCCTCCGTCAGCTCGTCATACTCGGCAGAGTAGGAGCTGTAGTCGCCAAACATACCGGAGTACTCACTCTTGTGCATGATGTGGATATCTTCCGGGTTCAAACGAATGCCGATGGTTTCGCCCACACCATGGAAGTCCGTGGTCTGGATCAGCCACTTAAAGCCCTTGAATTCGACGATGATATCATAATTCAGGCCCTTGAAGGTAACAGATGTAACAGTACCCACCAGATGGCCCTCTTCCTTGGCAACAATGTCGATATCCTCCGGACGAATGACAACATCCACCGGCTCATTAGGTGCAAAGCCCGTATCGACACACTGGAAAGTCCGGCCAAAGAAGCGCACCTTATAGTCTTCCAGCATAACGCCGTCCAGAATGTTACTTTCGCCGATGAAGTCTGCTACGAAAGCATTCTTCGGCTCGTTATATATATCCTCCGGCTTGCCGATCTGCTGAATACGGCCCTTATCCATAACCACAACGGTATCGGACATGGAAAGCGCCTCTTCCTGGTCATGGGTAACATACACGAAAGTGATGCCCATGGCCTGCTGGATCCGCTTCAATTCGATCTGCATATCCTTACGAAGGCGCAGGTCAAGTGCACCCAAGGGTTCGTCCAGAAGAAGTACCTTGGGCCGGTTTACCAGAGCTCTCGCAATGGCCACACGCTGCTGCTGACCGCCGGACAGGGATCCAATTCGCCGGTGACCGTAACCTTTCAAACTGACGATCTCCAGCATCTGATTGACGCGCTCATTGATCTCCTCTTTGGAAAGCTTCGCCACCTTCAGACCGAAGGCGATATTATCGAAAACATTCAGATGAGGAAACAGTGCGTACCGCTGGAACACCGTATTGATCTGCCGTTCATAAGGAGGCACATCATTAATGGTTTTTCCGTCAAAGGTCACCGTACCGGAAGTAGGCGACAAAAAGCCGCCGATGATCCTTAGTGTGGTGGTCTTGCCGCAGCCAGAGGGGCCAAGCAAGGTTAAAAATTCTTTGTCGTTAATATAGAGATTGATGCTGTCGAGTATACGCTCCCCGTCGAACTCCATGGTAAGATCCCGGAGTCTGATGAGTTCCTTGGACATTATCCTCCCCCATTTCTTTATAATTTCGCCACAATATGACAAGTATACATATATACGAAAATCCCCGCTTTGTCAATGAATTTTGTTCCCCACAGACGATTATTTTTTCCGAACCGTTCCTGCACCGAAGAAAGCTTCCGTTATAACAATTGTTTACATTCTTTTCTGTTGCAATACGGTGCGTAATTTGGTAGAATAACAGAGAATACACTGCGGAGGAAACTTATGAACGACGAAAAGCTGAGACGCCAGATCGGCATCAATATTGCCGTCTACCGCAAGCGCGGCGGCTGGACCCAGGCAGAGCTGGCAGAAAAACTGAACTACTCGGACAAGGCCGTTTCCAAATGGGAACGAGGCGAGTCCGTTCCGGATGTGTTGACCCTTGCCGCCCTTGCGGAGTGCCTGAATATTACAGTCAACGACCTTTTGAAAGACCCCAACGAGCTGCCGGAGCATACCGGCGCCGTACAGCAGGCCATGGGCCAGATGGTAGAAAAAACCCTGAAGCGGAAGGCCAACAAGCGGATCATTCTTGCGCTGTCCTCGATCCTTGTGTGGTTCGTCGCGCTGCTTATTTTTGTGGTTCTGGACACTGTAGGCGTGGGCAAAAGCTGGCTTGCCTTCTTTTATGCCATTCCAGCCAACGCCATCGTGCTGCTGAGTCTGCGCTCTGCATGGCGGGATTTCCGCTGGAACCGTTCGCTGATCTCCTTGATCATGTGGGGCGGCATTTTAAGCCTTTATATGACTCTGCTGGTCTTGATTTGCTTCAACGCATGGAAGATCTTCCTGCTGGGTATTCCCGGTCAGGCCGCTATTTTACTTTGGTTCCGTCTGTTCCGGCAGGAAAAGGGAGGCACCGAGGAACATGGATAAGCAGGCGCTTAGAAAGCAGATTCGGGAACAGAAGCAAGCCATGACACCGGAGCAGATTGAAGCTGCCAGTGCCCGTTTGGGAAAGCTGTTTTTGCAATCCGAACAATACCGGCAGGCCAAAACCATCTACGGTTACCTCCCTTATAATCAGGAGGTGCGGACGGTTCCCATACTGGAGCAAGCCATCCGGGATGGCAAGCGTATCGCCGTACCCAAGGTTTACGGCGAGGAAATGCGTTTTATTTATATCAATGACTTCACCCGTGTGGAAAAAGGCTATGCCGGTATCCCCGAGCCCATTGATGACGGCCCCGTTGCAGACGACCCCACAGCACTGGTGCTGCTGCCCGGCCTCGCCTTTGATCCTGAGGGACACAGGATCGGCTACGGCGGCGGTTTTTATGACCGGTTTCTGGCCGCAGAACCAAATCATTCAACACTGGCTCTGTGCTATAGCTTCCAAATGCTCCCCCAGTTGGAAACCGAAGAATTTGACATTCCCGTGGACTGTGTTCTGTGGGCATAAGCCGAGGGGGAATCGAACCCCAATCGTTTTTCACAGGCTCTTTTCCGCCATAGCATCGTCAGTGTCCTTGGAAATACCGTCGGGTATTCCCTGCGGAATCTTCCTTGCTCTGACAAAAATAGCTCTGTGAAAAATGCTGCGCACCTCTCAGCAAGAGATTTTGCTGAGATTTTTGGTGCGGCGGACGCAGCCTTGCTGACGCAAGGCAAGGACAACAAATCAAAAAGATCGCAAAAGATCTGCTGAGAGGCGGTCGGTGTTCGACTCCCCTCGGCTTAAGCAGGAGAGAAAGATGGAATATTTGGCAGTTATTATTTTTGCGGCATTGGTTTTTGGCCTTTGTTTTCTGGTGGACAAGGGCTTTACCAAGCTGTTTCGCAGCCAAGCCCAGCACCATTCCGGTCAGGCTGTGCGGCTGAACAAAAAATACGGTGCCTTCGGGCTGATCCTTACGGTTTTGGGCCTGGCAACGGTGTTCACCGGCCTTCCCTCAACCTGGGTCTTTATTGCCGCAGGCGTGATCGTGATCATTGTCGGTATTGCGTTGGTGGTCTACTACATGACCTTCGGCATTTTCTATGATGCTGACGGCTTCGTTTATACCACCTTCGGGAAAAAAAGCACCGTCTATCAGTATAATCAGATCCGCTGCCAGCAGCTGTACACCCTGCAGGGCGGCGGCATTGTTGTGGAACTGCATATGACAAACGGCAATACCGTTCAAGTCCAGCTTCAACTGAAGGGTGCGGAGGATTTTCTAAACACCGCTTTCCTCGGCTGGGTCCGTCAGAAAAATCTGGATGTCCTCAGTGGCTGCTGCGATTTCCACGATCCGGAGCAAAGCTGCTGGTTCCCCAGCATGGAGGACGCATAATGCATATACCCAAGGGAAATACCGCAGAGCTGTCGCTGATAACCTTTCAGCAGGCCTTAGGGGCCGCCAACACGCCCTCTGAGTCATACGATATCAAAAAATGGCTCTATGCTCCCAATTTTTACTCTGAATACCGGTACATACTGGGTACCCGGGGAAAGAATCCGCTGATCTGCATCGGCATCAACCCCTCTACCGCGGAGCCCGACAATCTGGACAACACCTTAAAATCCGTGGAACGGATCGCCCTTGGCAACGGCTTTGACAGCTTTATCATGTTCAATGTCTACGCCCAGCGGGCAACGGATCCGGACGCTATGGAAAAAAGCTGCAATTCCATGCTCCACCGGGAGAATCTGGAGGCATTTCGCTATGTTCTGTCCATCTCGGATAAGCCCGCTGTCTGGGCGGCATGGGGTGCGATCATCGAAAAAAGGGATTACCTTGCTGATTGCGTCCGGGATATGGTGGCAGTTGGGCAGGAATATAACGCCTGCTGGTACTGTGCCGGTGCCATCACCAAAAAGGGCCACCCCCACCACCCGCTGTATCTGCGAAAAGACGAAAAGCTGAAGCTCTTTGATGTGGCCGAGTACCTTGCAAGCCGCTAAGGAGACACATTATGAATTGTAATGAATGCGATACCTGTTGGTATTACGATTACGACGAAGAATACGACGAGTATTATTGTATGATGGATCTTGACGAAGATGAAGTCTACCGTTTCTTCTCTTCCGGCAAAAACCGCTGCCCCTATTATCGGCAGGGCGACGATTATACACTGGCCAGGAGGCAGTAGAATGAAGCAATTTTTGATTTTCCTGCTCTTGCCCCTTTTGCTGGCAGGCTGCAGCAGGCCACCTGCATCCGGTACAGCCCCGTCTACCACTCCGACGGCACCGGAGCCGTCGGGACTTTACGCCCCGGAATCGGAGTTGGAGCAGTCCACCTCGGGCGCCGTGCGGTACTTCCCTCTGGACGAGAACACATACAGCCGCATTTTACCCATGGGTGATGATCTTCTGCTTTTAAGCAGGGATAACACCAAGTTAACACTGGTCACCGGATCCAATCTGGTCCCTGTTGTAGAGAAGGAGCTTCCCTTCCATGTGCAGCATATTCAAACCGGCAGCGAGGGTGTGGCTTATTTAGATGAACAAAACCGCACCATGGTCTTTTTGAGTACCATGTTGCGGGAAACCAGCCGTATGCAATTGCCCGAGGGTTTGATTGGCAAACCTTGGCTGACTGACGATTGGAAGGCGCTGTACTATTGCACGGCATCAGGCCTGCAGAGACTGAATCTGGATTCCGGTCTCTCTCATCTGGTAACCGCGCAGAATTCTGAGTCCCAATCTGTTACCGGTATTTACCTTAACGGCTCTGTTATTCGCTGTGAGATCACAGAATCCGGTGGAAAAACTCTGACTCGAATGATCTCTACATTAAACGGTGAGATCCTGTGGGAGGGCACAAACCTCTGCGAAATCAAAGCCTCAGAACAGAACTGGTTTGTCCGGGTAGATCAGGGTGCTGTGGAAGAACTGCTGTTCAATCGAGATGATACCGTTCAGAATCTCTGGCTGGAGGATACATTCAGCGGCATTTTACCCCTCCCGGCTCAGAATTCCGTACTCACCTATCAGGAAGCTTCCTGGGGCAACCGGATCCATTACTATAATTTGAGCACCGGCTGCCGCGTTGCTTCCGTCCGTTTAAAAGGAATCCGCAAAATCCACGATGTCTGCCCGGATACTTCTGGTAACGGCATCTGGCTTCTGGCGCAAAACGCAGCCCTTGGTACCGATGCGATCTGCCACTGGACCCCCAATTCCAGCCCCACAAAGGATACCACGGATTATACCCGGCCCCACTATACCCGAAGCAATCCGGACGAGCAGGGTCTGCAGGCACTGCAAGAGCAGCTGCACGCCTTTCAGAATGACTATGGCATATCTCTTCTGATTGGTGAAACTATCTCCGAGCCTTCCGAGGGAGTGTCTGTGGAAACAGAGTATCTTGTCCCAGCCTACGAGGAGTATCTTCCCATTTTGAAGAGGCTTATCAAACAGTTCCCGGAAGGTTTCTTTCAAAAAGCTGCCCAGCGGACCCCCAGTGGATTGCTCCATATCGGGCTGGTGCGCAGTTTCGAAGGGCAGGTTCCCAATCTGCCGGCGCTCCACATCCGCAAGGATGGCGATATCTGGATCGTCTTAGCCCTTGACGAATCTCTGGAACAGAATTTTTATCACAGTGTCAGTCACATGATTGAAACCCATCTACTCAGTACCAGCGCCGCCCTTTACGACTGGGACAAACTGAATCCCGCCGGTTTTTCCTATGATAACGATTACAAAAAGAATCTGAAAAGAGACGAAACCATGTACCTGCAGGGAACAGACCGAAGCTTTGCAGATACTTTTTCCATGAGCTTTGAACGGGAGGACCGGGCACGGATTCTGGAATACGCCTGTATGCCGGGAAACGAAGATCTGTTCCAGTGTGCCATTCTTCAGCAAAAGCTGCAGCTTATCTGTACAGGCATTCGGGATGCCTTTCTTTTGGATGGTGATGTATATATCTGGGAGCAATACCTATCCCCTGCCGGTAAATAAAAAAGCCGCCCACTTGGGCGGCTTTTGCTTTTCATTTTACTTCTTTCAGTTTATCTGCAACCATCTGCTGAATCTGCAAAAGTGTGTCTTTATCTGCCTCCGGACGCTCCAACAGAGCCTTGACCAAACCAATCATTTCAGGCTTGTACCGATGGGAGAAAGAGCTTGTAGCAAAATACTCCTCCCGGGTCATTGTAGGAAGGAAAGTTCGACCATAGGTCTTGGTACGCTTCACGATTCCAGCTTCCCGGATGATACCCTTACGCAAAAGTCCGTTGAGTAAAATGTGAACAGAACTATCCTTCCAGGACTTTTCCTCGGAACGGTCAAGAAAATCACTGCGGGACAGTTCTCCTCCGTCTTCCCACAGTACATCCATAATTTCCATTTCACTTTTCGTCAGTACCATTCAAGCCCCTCCATAACCGCATAATAGCGGACGTAATCAATAACAACAATTGTATTATATAGCGTCTGTTACTTTTTGTCAATTCTTCTGTTGTAAAAAATAGTATTTTTTTTGGGAGTAGCTTTAGAAAACATATAAAAAAAGCGGACAATCAAAACTTTTGCCAATCTGTTATAGGTAAATATTTCCTTTTCGTTTTACAAAAAAGAAAAGCGCCACTCAAAAAGAGCGGCGCTTTTGATAAATCTTAGATCACGGAAGCAGTGTATCCAGTAGATACTGGCGGTTAATCTCAATGTTCGGAAGCACTACATCCAGCGCACCAACCCATTCCAGTGTATAAGACCCATCGATGGGAATGCGCTGAGATTCAATGCTGCCCTTAAGCAAGGGGAACAGCGTCAGTGCGTAATCAACGATTTGTCCATCCGTCATATCAGTTGCTACCAGAGGCAGGATCTTTTTCAGCATTTCATCAGCTTTTATCCAACTCATACTCTTGCAGCCGTTTATGATCGAATTAATAACATTCCGTTGACGTTCGGTACGGCCAAAGTCGGCATTGCCAATATAGCGAATGCGGGAGTATGCCAAAGACTGTTCACCATTCAAGTGATTCATTCCGGCAGTCAAGCTCCAACCATACATACCATTTAGATGATCTGCCTCAGCTTGTGTCAGACTGATGTCCACGCCGCCCAGAATCTCAACAACCTTTTCAAAACCGCTGAAGTCCACTTCCACAAAGGCATCCACATATACGCCGAAGTTATCCAGCATAGTTTGACGCAGCAGCTTCATGCCGCCAAACTGATAGGCAGCATTCATCTTATTGCCGCCGATGCCAGGAATTTTCACATACATGTCACGCATGAAGGATGTCATGGTAATGGTTTTGTCCTTAGTGTTAAAAGTACACAGGATCATGGCATCAGACCGGGTAAGATAATTCTCACCGGGACGGCGGTCCTGTCCTACCAGCATGATATTAATGATCTCCGGATATTTCTCACTGGAGATGATCTTATCCTCTTCCACCACCGGGGGATCTGTAACAGTGGATGGGTCAATTGTCGGATCGGTAAATCCGGAAGGCAGTGTAGGCGGAATATATTCAGTCGTTTGAATAGGGATGCTGCCCTCACCGCCCGGGACTAAGGGCGGCTTGATCAACCCAAGCAGGTGATCCACATATGCCGTAACAAAGATCGCTACAATCAAAATCAGTGCCAATACAGAACACAGGCTGATCAAACCGATGCGCTTCCAGGGCAGTGCTTTCAGCCATTGCCACGCCTGCATCAGCCATTCTTTAAATTTCATTTCAAGACCTCCAAACATGAGGAAATATAGTAACTAGTTTATTATACACGAAAACAGTCGAAAAATCTAGCCCCGTTCACAAAGAATTCATCTTTTTCCTTTTTCAGTCTATCAAATAAAAACAAGCTTTATTCCTCTTTGATAATCTCCGGGTTTAAGATAAGCATATCCGCCAGCCTGGAAATAAACCGGGCATTTGTAGGGCGGGGAATCAATCCGGTTTGATCTGCCGGGAAATACAATTGCCAGATATTTCTGTCCTGCCGGCTCCATGCTGTATTCACCGCGCTGCGAATAGATCTCTCAATCTGTACCGCTGTCGCTCCCAACCGGAACGCAGCAGCAGGATACAATTCCTTTGTAACAGATTGCCTGGGATCCTGCGCCATCAGCAAGATGCACTCCCGAAGATATCCGTATCCCCGCAGCTTTGTGGATACCCCCAAACGCAGCAGCGTATTGGATATCAGTGTTCTTGCATCCGGAGCAGCAAAAGCCGACGGCTTCAATCTTTGAGAAAGGTCTGCAATCCGGGAAACAACCGCGCTGATATCGCAAGGTTTCACCATGATATAGCCAACACCAAGCAGCCCGGCAGCATCCAGCATATAATCACTGATATACCTCGTGGTGGCCAAAACCGTAGGGCAGATGCCGGTTTCCGCAGCCTTCTGCAGGAGGGTGATCCCGTCCAGTCCCGGCAGCATCAGATCCAGCACCAGAATGTCCGGCAGGAAAGATCGCAGCTGCAGCAGTGCCTGCGGGCCATCTGCTACCGTGCGGATATGATATATCCCGCAGAGCGCATCCTCCAGTGCCCCACAGAAATCCTCTGCGGTATCGGCTATCAGTATTTTCCTTTTTTCCATGCCATGCTGCCCCCTGCTTTTTCCTTTAGAATAGCACATGAGCGGCATGTTTTCAATTTTTCACCATCCGGTTATTTTCGATCTTTTTCGACAGACGGAAAACCGGATCCGCCGGCAAATGCCGGCAGACCCGGATCCAAAAATCGGTCAATTATTTCCGTCGCTGAAGAAGCGGTCCCACCAGTCCTTAAAGTCACCGTTTTCCGGAGCCGTGCTCTGGGTAGGCTCCTGGGTTTCCTCCTGAGGCAGCTGCACCTCGCCATGAGGCTTTTCACCAAAGGTCAGGGTCAGCTCCAAAAGCTTGCCGCTGCGGTAGACTGTCACCGTGGTAGTATCTCCTACCTTATATTTTTTGAGAGCAGGGGTAAGACTTGCCAGCGACGTGACATTCGTATCCCCCATCTTAACGATCAGGTCTCCGACTTTTATTCCGGCAGCTTCTGCAGCGCCACCTTTTTCCACACCGGCGACATAGACACCCATGCCGTCGAACTGATTGGTGACTTCAATGCCCATATAAGGCGTGGATAATAGCCGTTTTCCTGAATCTCCGTGATCTTGCCCTTTACATCATCGATGGGGATCGCAAAGCCGATGCCCTCGATGGTTGCGCCGGAAGATGTGGTTCCGGAGTATTTTGCAGTGGTAATGCCTACCACCTCGCCCTTCATATTAAACAGCGGTCCGCCGGAGTTACCGGGATTGATGGCAGCATCCGTCTGAATCATGTTGATAACCGTTCCATCGGTGGTAATGGTTCTGTCCTTTCCGCTGACATAGCCAACGGTGAGCGTGGCACTCAGTTCACCCAGCGGGTTGCCGATGGCCACAACCTGATCGCCAACGATTAGATCACCGCTCCTGCCGAGCTTCACAGGTGTTAAGCCGGAGGCCTCCGCTTTGAGCAGTGCAAAATCGTTGCTGTCGTCGTATCCTACCACCACAGCGGTGTACTGTTCCCCACTATGGGTCGTAACCGTCAAGGAAGTCGCGCCATCTACCACATGGTAGTTAGAAACGATATAACCATCCTCGGAGATGATAAATCCCGAACCCGAAGATGCCCCCGTTCCCTGCACTCCGGTGACCCTTGCGGATATTGCCACAACGCTGTTGACGCACTTGGCATAGACCTGCCCGGGGGTCAGCCCATCAGCACTTACATTGGTAGAACCGGAAACAGAATTGCCGTTTCCGGTGAAGGAGTTGTCCTTGATCTGCTGCTTTAGATCCTCGATCTTATTTGCCAAGTCGTTGATATAGTCCACATTCCGGTTGTTTATCCCCACCCAGTAGTTATGAACACCATACGCAGTAATGCCGCAGCCCGCTGCTACCAACGCAACGACCAGCAAACTGGACAGCAGAACCTTCCATGCCTTTCCGGAGCGCTTTTTCTTGGGCTTTGGTTCCGGGGGCGTCTGGGGGGCGCTGTAGTGATACCGGGGCTGGTGATTCATCACATACGGAGAGTCCGCAAAGGGAGATTCCTTTCGGGGCTCCACAACGGGCTGCTCAAAAACCGGCTGTGATGTGTATTCCGTCTGCTGGGGGACAGCTTTCGGAACGGGCTGCTGAGGAATGGGCTGGTTTTCCATCTCCGGCTGCTCCGGGAAATTAATTTCATATTGGTCCATAATGGTTCCTCCCTTGGACTTTTATGTTATCATCATAAATATGGAATATGAAATAAGTATGTACGCCAATCAAACATTTTTTTAATAATAACTGGAAAAACTTCAGTTCTCATATTCCTACCTATCATATCGAAAGATACCCCTTTCGTCAAGGGCAAGATGAAAAGAACGGCGGCTTCCGCCGCCGTTCAGCGCAATCACTTCTTGCGGAAGGACTTGCAGTCGGTGCACTGATCAACAGTGGGATTGGCTTCATGGGTGCCCACCATGATCTTGTCCAGAGAGCAATAGTTCTCCGTATCGCAATGATATGCACACTGCTTAACGGTGCATTCAATGCACTTGTTGGCATTGTCGTTCATCCTGTTTCCCTCCTTTTGTTGATTTCTGCATTAGTATGTCCCGTAAAGCAAAAAATATGATGCAAGAATTTTAAAGCAATCGCAAAAATAATCGTTTAGCGGCGAGTCGCCGCTGACAATGCGCACGCAGCGCGGCGGTATTCGTTCTTGCCCTGCGCCGCCCGGTAACGATACTGCGGTAAATGATCGTTTAGCTTAGCACCAAGGCTCCCCTTGTCAGGGGAGCTGTCACGCGAACAGCGTGACTGAGGGGTAGTTTCTCTCCCTCCGTCTCAGCCTAACGGCTGAGCCACCTCCCTCGTCAGAGGGAGGCTTGGGT
>JAFQUA010000062.1 GCA_017408725.1 Oscillospiraceae bacterium | reverse complement strand
TTATGTGTACGTCGCTCAGATCGCGATGGGTGCTGACATGAATCAGACCATCAAGGCGATCGCGGAAGCGGAAGCCTATCCGGGTCCGTCCCTGATCATCGGCTACGCTCCCTGCGAGATGCACTCCATCAAGGGCGGCATGATGAACTGCCAGGCTGAGATGAAGAAGGCTGTCGAATGTGGTTACTGGAATCTGTTCCGCTTCGATCCTTCCAAGGAGACCGGCAAGTTCCAGCTGGACAGCAAGGATCCTAAGGATGGCTATCAGGACTTCCTGATGAACGAAGCCCGTTACAGCCGTCTGACCCGCGAGTTCCCCGACCGTGCAACTGACCTGTTCGCTAAGAACGAGGCCGCTGCCAAGGAGCGTTGGGAGCATCTGAAGAAGCTGGTCGAGATGTACAAGGACTAAGCTTTATCCCTAACAATGACCGCCCCCGTTACCGGGGGCGGTTTTCTAAAGGAGAACACTATGCTCTGTACCGTTGTTGATATTCGCGGTGACTACGCTTATGTCAAATATGACGATTCCGGCGTGGTTTCCGAAGTCGCCATCGCCCTGCTGCCCTGGGGCATTGATGTGGGCGACCGTCTCAAATTCGAAGATTACGAATTCACCCAGATATAAGAAAAGCGCTGATGCAAAACCGCATCAGCGCTCCTTTTATTTCTTTCTTTTTTCCTTTATAAGCATGATAACAGAAATCACTACCGCTATCACACCAATTCCTGCCATAGAATAAAAAACGGGATTTCGAAAGACAGTTTCATATACGAACATAAGGGTTGGTCCATCTGCTCCACCGACAATACCTATGGCGGCAGATTCCAGCTCATCAATAAGCATTATAAACACAGCAATCGAACAAAGCAATGAAAATAGGATCAATGCGATGCCGACTACCAACAGCACGATACCAACCTTTTTCATCTCTGCCCTCCTATTTCTTGCCGCCTTTTCCGCGTTTCAGCTTTCCTTTGATTTTTGCAAGCAAGGCATTTTCTTGCCTCTTCTCCCGTTTCGCCTTGAAGCCGGATTTCAGTTCCGGTGGATGGTCTTGCAGCTTCTCTTGCGCAATCCCTCGGGATTCCAATCTTTTGGTGGTGAATTCTCTTGCCAGTGCATACAGCACAGAGGCCAACGGGATCATCAGTAGCATACCGCCGACGCCCATCAGATCGCCACCAACAGCCACCGCAACCAGCACCCACATACCAGGCAGTCCGATAGAAGTGCCCACAACCTTGGGGTAGATCAAATTGCCTTCGATCTGCTGCAGCACCAGGAACATGACTACAAACCAGAATGCCATGATCGGATCATCCACCAGAATGAAGAACGCACCCAAGGCACAGCCCACAAACGCACCCACAATGGGAACCAGCGCGGTGATCATGATGATCACACTGACCAGCGGCATATAGGGCATACCAAAGATGGACATACCGATCACAAACATCACGCCCAGAATCACAGCTTCCAGGCACTGACCGGAAATAAAATTAGAGAAAGTGGAATTCGTCATCCGCAAAATACGGATTGCCTCATCGCAAAACTTTTCCGGTAGAACAGAATAAAGGAGCCGTCTTCCCTGCCGAGCAAGAATTTCCTTACGGCTCAAGCAGTACAGCGCGAACACAAAACTCATAACCGCATTGAACACACCGTTACCAAACGCCGCCACCACACCGAATGCCTGATCCACAACAGAGGAAAGCCGATCCATGATAGAAGACAACCGGTTTCCGATCTCTGCAAAGACCTGCTGCAAAAGGGATGTCCAGTTGATGCTGTCGAATTCGGTGTTTTCCATCAGCCAAGCCATCAATTCCGGATGATCCTGCAGCCACTCTCTTCCCCAAGTGGCAACGCGGGTAATAAATCCGGGAATCTCCGATACCAGTGTTTCTGCCGTTACAACCACCTGTGGAATGACCAGATACACAACGCCGGTCAAAACCAGCAGCACTGCCAGCAGTGTCAGCAAAATCGCAAGGCCACGCCGAAGGCCGGATTTTTCAACTTTCTTCAGCAACCTTTCGATGGCACGCATTGGCACATTCAAAATGAATGCGATTGCCGCGCCGGCAACAAAGGGTGAAAACAGCGACACAACCGTTCCCCATACTGAGCCGACCCGATCCGTTTCATGGAGCAGCCAATAAAGAACAATGCAGCCCGCCGCTACAAGAAACACATTTCGCCATGTCTTTTTATTCATTTCCATGGGCCATTCCCCCTTTTCCCTTACTATTATAAGGCAATTCCGTCAATTTTTCCAGTTAAGAATTTATAAACATTCCGCCAAGATCCGCTGCAGCGCATCACAGAGCGCTTCTACATTTTCCTGTCTTGTTGCCCAACTGGTGCAGAAACGAACTGCGCGATGGGTTTCATCGATCCGCTTTTCTTCCGAAAAGGTAAATTCCTTACTCAATATTTCCAACGCAGAATCGGGAAGGATGGGGAATATCTGATTGGTATGGCTGTGCACCAGCATCGGACAATTATTTTGCTGCAGCACAGAGCGGATACGGTCTGCCAAACGGTCTGCGTGGGCCGCAAGCTTAAAGTACAGACCGTCTGTAAACAGAGTGTCAAACTGCAGACCCAAAAGCCGTCCCTTTGCCAGCATTCCGCCGTGCTGCTTGATCAAATACCGGAAATCCTCGTTGATGGCAGAATTCGCGATCACAACAGCTTCCCCGAACAATGCACCGACCTTCGTTCCGCCGATGTAAAACACATCGCAAAGCCGTGCCAGATCTGATAAAGTAACATCGTTATCTTTCGCTTCCAGTCCATAACCCAGCCGGGCACCGTCCAGGAACAGATATAGCCCGTACTGCCGGCAAACCGCTGCCAGTTCTTCAAGCTCTGTCAGTGTATATAACGTTCCCAATTCCGTAGGATTGGAGATGTACACCATTTTGGGCTGCACCATGTGCTCCGCCGCGCCGGAATCCCGCTGGTCTATTACCACGCACTCAACTTGCCGGGCTGTCAGCTTTCCGTCGGCAGAGGGAACAGCCAGCACCTTATGACCGGTAGCTTCCACAGCACCGGTCTCATGGACATGGATATGGGCAGTCACCGCACCGATCACACCCTGATGAGGCCGCAGTGCCGCGTCTATCACAGTCAAATTGGCTTGCGTTCCACCCACCAAAAAATGAACTGCCAGTGATTCATTTTTGCACAGTTTGCGTATCTTATCGGCTGCGGCACGGCAATAATCATCCTCACCATAGCCCGGCGTTTGCTCCAGATTGGTCTCAACCAGACGCTTCAAAATACTTTCATGGCAGCCTTCGCAATAATCATTATGAAACAGAATCATACTTATCCTCCTAAATGCAAATACTAACATAATTCTATCTTGTTTGCATGGTGCTGTCAAGGATACATATTTCCCACCGAATGCGCATAGGTTTTTCCTAGCAGCACACAGCATCGGAGGGGAGAAATATGTCAAACACCATCGAAGAACGCGCCTGCGAACTGGCTGTGTACATGATTGAAACCGGCGCCACGGTCCGGGCTGCCGCCCGTCACTTTGGCATCTCCAAATCCACGGTACATAAGGATCTTCAACAGAGGCTGCCACAGTATAATAGGATCCTTTACGAAAAAGTCCGGATGGTTCTGGACGAGAATAAACAGCAGCGGCATATCCGGGGCGGCATGGCCACCCGAAGAAAGTACAAAGGCGAATAAAACAGGGCGCATACGCGCCCTGTTTTACAAATCATCCGCATCCTGCACGGGAACTTCCTTGGGATCCTCCGGAACACCGGTATAGCTGCCCTGCGGGTCTGCTGTGAATAATCCCAGCATATTCATCGGACCTTCCAGAGGAGGATGGTTAGTTACCCGGTCCACCTGTCTTTCCTTTTTCATGACGATCGCTCCTTTCTTGCCTTTTCAGGCCGTTTATGGTATAGTAACCGCAAAGGAGGGATTTTATGTTTGACATCACGCTGATCTCAATGGGAAAACTGAAAGAAAAATTCTATCTGTCCGCAGCGGAAGAATACGCCAAACGGCTGAAGGGCTATTGCAGCTTTCAGCTTCTGGAACTGCCGGAATACCGTTTGCCGGAAGATCCCTCGCATGCTGAGATTGCAGTAGGACTTGATAAAGAAGCGGATCAGATCCTTGCAAAGATCCCCAAAGGCGCATGGCTTTGCATCTTTACCCCCGAAGGAAAGACCCTTTCCAGCGAAGCCTTTGCCGACAAGCTGAAGGATGTGAAGCTTTCCGGAAAATCCAGCGCCTGTTTTCTGATCGGTTCCTCTTTTGGTATTTCCCAAAAAATTAAAGATAAAGCAGATTTCAAGCTCTCTATGGGTCCCATGACCTTCCCCCATCATCTGGCACGGATCATGGTCCTGGAGCAGCTTTATCGGGCAGAGGCTATTCAAGCCGGAAGCAAATACCATAAATAACATAAATAATCCTGCCGGTAAACCGGCAGAATCATTTTTTAGAATTCACCCGCATCATACATCACAGCGGATAATGCGCACAGCGGTGCCGTCTCACACCGCAGGATTCGTTTTCCAAGGGTGCATACCTGCAGTCCAGCATTCTTCGCCTGCTCTACTTCCCGCTCCTCCAGACCACCCTCCGGACCCGTGAGAAGGCTTACCGTCCGATAGCTTCTGGAAGAAAGCGCCATCTTCAATGTCGTTGCCTGCTCGTTTTCGTAAAACAACAGTGCCTTATCCGCATTGGATGCCCGCTTCAGTGCTTCCGCATAAGATGGCAGCACCAAAACCTCCGGAATCCGCCCTCTGCCGGATTGCTCCGCAGCAGATGCCGCAATCTTCTGCCACCGCTCCAGCTTCTTTTTCAAACTCTTGTCATCTGGCTTGGAAACACACCTTGCCGACGGGAAAGCCACGATCTCATAAGCGCCCAGTTCCGTAGCCTTCTGGATCACATGTTCCAACTTATCCGCTTTGGGAAAAGCCATATATACACTGACCTGCACCGCCGCTTCCGCTTCTGATTGATGGCACTCTACAATCTCTAAAAAAATCGCAGTGGTACATACATCCTTGACTTTACAGACAGCTTCCCTGCCCTGTCCGTCGCACAGCAGTACCGTTTCACCGTCTTTCAGTCGCAACACCCTTGCATGCTGAAAATTCTCTCCAGTGAGGAAAGGTTTACGCATATTCAATTCTTCCTGCGTTACAAAAAAGCGTGTCATAAGCTGTTCCTCCAATCTTTTCTACAGTTTACCAGAGTTATAGAGAACTTTCAAGGGATTCGCAAAAAGATATTGACAAAAATCACCGCAAAGGTTATAATAGCTAAGCGCTTGCGAGAGTGTTGGAATGGTAGACAAGCACGTTTGAGGTGCGTGTGGTTACGCCGTGTGGGTTCGAGTCCCATCTCTCGCACCAAAAAAGAGGACGCCGATTGGCGTCCTCTTTTTTGGTGCGAGAGGGTCTCGAAAGACGAATCAGCAAACAGTCCTGTTGATTGTTTTCACACTGACCATAGTGTCCTTCCTGTTTGCTGCACGAATGGTAGCTGTAACGGTACAAACCGGAGGCGCAAAACTTGTGCCTCTCAGCTTCCCGTTTCTCCAAATCTTATATTGAGAGGTACATCAGTTTTTCCAAAAAGTCAACCGAAATTCTCGCCCTATTCCTTTGGAAACACCTCAATATCCAGATCTTCAAAGGGGTACACCCTTTGCCATTTTCCATCCACCCGTTTGATGCTGCTGCGGTGAGATGACAGCAGTCGAACGATATCATACACATCGATCCAGATCTCCGAATTGCACTCCTTTTGACTCTCGTCGAATACAAGTTCCAGCCCAAAATGCAGATGCACCGTTTCAATATTGTTGGTATTTTCCTTATCGGAATACCCGGTTCTGCCCATAAAACCAATCAAATCTCCCGCCTGTACGATATCCCCTTCCTGCAAGCCCTCCGCGAAGGGATGGTCCTTTTGCAAATGGGCATAGTAATAGTAACGCTTAGAGTCAAAAGAACGGATGCCGATGCGCCAGCCGCCGTAGCGGTTCCAGCCCATGGCTTCCACCACGCCGCCCTCCACAGCAACTATGGGTGTTCCGGCGGATCCCATCAGGTCATTACCCAGATGTTTGCGCTGGAAGCCAAAGGAACGGCTGTTACCGAAATCAGAGCAATGACTGTAGCCGTAGCCGGCCGCAATGGGCGAATAGGCTTTCAATCCGTATGCGGTCTTTTTCTGGCCGCCAACTTCTATAGAAAAGCTCCCCAGCAGCCCACCCAACGCAGCGGAAAAAGCTTCGTGGTAGTAATCATAGTACTTCCCAAGATCTTTGGCAAGTTCCTTGGGTTCCAGCTCCGCTATTAACTCATGGGCGGCTTTTTTTACAGATGCAAGGCCGCATTTTCCACCGGTCCGGCAGGCCGAAAGCGCCAGAATGTCGATCCAGCTGATATGCTTTTCCTGTTCAAATGTGGAAATATCCTGCTCCATAGCATATTTCAGTGATTCATAAGGAACAGAAAAATCTACCCACCGGATAGGCTCCGCGCTGGCCGGAATCACCATACAAGCTACCAAAATGATACAAATCAAAATCCGCCGCTTCATCCCATTCACCTCTCGGTTAGGATGTGAAGCGGCGGAAATTCCATACCTTCCACTTATTGCAAATCCCGTACCACATCTTTTGCAATGCGGTAAATGTCTTCCATAGTATTCATGGACGAGATCTGATTCTTGTAATAGCTGCTGTGAGAAACACCCCGCAGATACCAGGCAAAATGCTTTCTTGCCTCCAGGCAGGCGATGTGTTCCCCGTGATCCCGCTCGGAAAGCTCGAACTGGCGCACCGCAACCGCAACTCTGTCGTTAAGGCAGGGGCGCTCCGGAATTGGCTCCCCCGCCAATGCAGCTTTGGTTTGCTGGAAGATCCACGGATCGCCGAAAGTGGCTCTGCCGATCATAACGCCGTCGGCGCCGGTGCGCTTCAGGCATTTTACTGCCTTTTCGGCATCCGTAATGTCGCCGTTGGCAATGACCGGAATGGAAAGCTGATTTTTGACCTTGGTGATCATATCCCAATCCGCCACGCCGGTATAGAGCATACTTCTGGTTCGGCCGTGGACGGCGATCATAGCCGCACCGTTATCCTCCATCCGTTTGGCGAAATCCAACACATTGATAGAACCCTTATCCCAGCCGAGACGGCATTTTACCGTCACCGGCACATTTACTGCTTTTGCTACCGCCGCAACAATTTCACCCGCCAGTTCAGGGGTGCGCATCAAGCCGCAGCCGTCGCCGGAATTGGCGATTTTCGGCATAGGGCAACCCATATTGATATCCAGAAAGTCGCAGCCGGAGATCTCCAACGCCAGCACCGCCGCTTCTGCCATGATGGCAGGATCGTTGCCAAAGATCTGAGCGCCGCAAAGGCTGCCTTCATTTTTCCGCAGCAGCTTGGCGCTTTTCTGATCCTTGTACACCAGTGCACGGGAAGAGACCATCTCCGTTACGGTAATATTTGCCCCCAACTCGGCGCAGATGGTGCGAAACGCCCAATCCGTCACGCCCGCCATGGGCCCCAGCACAATGGGATTATTCACTTCCAGATTGCCGATACGCATGGCATTTCCTCTCTGTTTCTTCATTTTGAAAGAATTATACCACACCGGCAACTGTTTCGCAAGTCATAGGATCGCGCTCAAAAGCCATGCAAGCCCCGTCAGTACCGCACCGCCGCATGCCCACACTGGGCCATAAAGATACAGCTTTCGCTTCTTGCCTTCTTTCCCATAAGTGCGAGCAGCCATTTTTGCTTCCTTCAAAAGCTGCTCATCCGTTACACCCTTTGCATCTTCCTTTAGAATAAAGATTGCCTGCTCAAAAAGCTTGGGATCCGGGGAATGCACCACGATCACCTGCTTTGAAACACCTTTTACCATACCACCGCCTCCTTTGGCGCTAGTATTCCCCACTGGAAAATCTTTCATACAAAAAGCCGCCGAGATCGGCGGCTTTCCAATTATTCCTGCTCCTTAGGTCTTTTATAGCGCCCCTTCGGCTCCCACTCCGGCAAGGGATACCGCTGCATAGCACCGAAGATCCGTTCCTTTAGGTCCGGATAGGTACTGCTGAGCTGATAAACAAGCTGCTTAATCTCCTCCCGCTTGGTGGTCTTATCCACCGGGCAGCGGTTTTCCACCACCGGCATTTTCATGCGGGAAGCGAAGTTATCCACCGTCTTTTCATGGATATAAAGCATGGGCCGGATCTGGATCACACCGGTTCTGTCCAGATCCGTCACCGGCTGGAAGCAGCTGATACGCCCTTCATAGATCAGCGACATCAAGAATGTCTCCACCGCATCATCATAGTGGTGCCCCAGAGCGATCTTGTGAATGCCCCGATCCAGAATCGCTTGATTCAAGGCTCCGCGCCGCATCTTTGCGCACATAGAGCAGGGATTCTTTTCTTTCCGATGGTCAAATATGATGGGCGCAATCTGGGTCTCCACGATCGTGTAGGGCACTTCCAGTTTTTCACACATTTCCCGAACACCGGAATAGTCCATGCCAAGACCCATATCAATGGTGACGGCTTCTACTTTAAAATCTGAATACTGCCGCAGACCCGCCAGAAGCTGCAGCAGCACCAGCGAATCTTTTCCGCCGGAAACACCAACTGCCACCGTTTCCCCGGGGGATATCATATTGTAGTCCTCCACACAGCGACGGACCAGACCCATAAGTTTCTGCATAGTTCGATCTTCTCCTCTTTTTTAGAAAAATGGCACATTAGAATTCAAGAGCATTTAAGAGTATTTAAGAGCATTTAATAGTTTATCATATATTTCATAAAAAATGTTAAAAAACTGTTTGACATTTGATTTTGTCTGTGATATAAGTATCAAGCGATTTGAAGACATTGTACTTCATGTACGTCTGTTTGTCAAAATATTTTACCTATTGGAGGAACCCATAATGTCCACTACTCTTTTGAAGAAGGAGACCCTGGAGCGTAAGTGGTACGTTGTCGACGCTGCCGGTAAGCCCCTGGGCCGCACCGCTGTTACCGTTGCCAACCTGCTGCGTGGCAAGCACAAGGCCGACTTCACTCCCAACGTTGACTGCGGCGATTTCGTTATCGTCATCAACACCGACAAGGCTATTCTGACCGGCAAGAAGCTGGACCAGAAGAGCTACTACCGCGTATCCGGCTGGATCGGCGGTCTGAAGGAAACCAAGGCCCGCGTCATGATGGATAACCGCTCCGACTACGCTATGGAGCTGGCCGTCAAGGGCATGCTGCCCAAGAACACTCTGGGCAAGCACGCTATGACCCGCCTGCACCTGTACAAGGGTGAAGAGCATCCCCATGCTGCTCAGAAGCCGGTCGCATGGACCCTGTAATTGGAGGTAACTGAACATGTACGAGAGCAAGAAGAAGTATTTTTACGGCACCGGCCGTCGGAAGTCCTCCGTCGCCCGTGTTCGCGTTTATGAGAACGGCACCGGTTCCATCATCATCAACGGCCGCGAGATTGACGATTACTTCGGTCTGGATACCCTGAAGCTGATCGTGAACCAGCCCCTGGTCACCACCGACATGGTCGGTAAGGTTGACGTGGTTGTCACCGTCGCCGGCGGCGGCGTTTCCGGCCAGGCCGGCGCTATCCGTCACGGCATTTCCCGCGCTCTGCTGGGCCTGAACCCCGAGTACCGCGCAACTCTGAAGGCCGCCGGTTTCCTGACCCGTGACCCCAGAATGAAGGAAAGAAAGAAGTACGGTCTGAAAGCAGCTCGCCGTGCTCCCCAGTTCAGCAAGCGCTGATTTCCCTATGTTTTTTCAAAAAACCCAAGAACCGCAACGGTTTTTGGGTTTTTTGTTTTAACCGAGTTTGACGGAATTAAACCGAACCGAACTGAAATTATTGAGGTTCATTTGAGGTGCAAACGCCCTACGCCCACCCTTTGCGGTTCATTTTGAGGTTCATTCTGGTGCAGGATTATAGCGCATTTTTATAGCAAATAAAAAGAGGGCTGCCTACGGGATCATCACGATCACGCAGACAGCCCTTTTTTGTACTGCTCTAACGAAATGCGTTATTTTCTAACAAATGACTGCGGAATTAGAATGAAATTGTTAGAATTAACCGCAAAGGAGCATGGCTATGATTAGGATTTTACTTTCCACCCGGCTTGGCGAGCGGAGGTGGACGCAAGCAGACCTTGCCAGGGCAACAGGTATCAGACCGTCAACGATAAACGATATGTACCATGAGATTGCCGAGCGTGTAAACCTGGAGCACCTTGACCTGATCTGTGAAGCATTGGACTGTGAGCTTTCAGATCTGATCGTCCGGGAGCCAAACAAATACACCAGGACCAAGACACGCACTGGATCGCACATACATAGCAAGCGATAGACATACTCCAAAAGCCCGGACTATTCACAGTCCGGGCCTTTTCTGTTTCTGAAGGTTTTTACTTATCGGCTGCTGATTGTAGCCAGTACCGATGGCGTCGTATTCTTCGATGTACTTTGACTCCAAAGCGTACAGATCTAACCTCTCCCCTCTCGAAAGCACCGTCCGTTCGCCACGCCGATCAGCACGGCCCACAGAGAGAATGTCGAACTCAAAATGACAGTTGGCATCAAAGTCTTGCTGCATCTCGGTGTTAGGGTGTTTTCCGGAGATCAACGCCCGTTCGTGCATTGCCAAACGGGAGATCAGATTGCTGCTGGAGCCAATATAGACACGGCCATTCGTTTTGTTGATTATTGCGTAAATGCCGACAAGTGCATACCGTCTCCGGATCCTCCTTGTTCTCACAGACCGACCTCATTTCCGTCGATCACGAACCGGATCTTCACGGATCCGCCCAAAGCCTTGCCGATGGTTTCCCATTCCTCGACCGTCAGCTTGCCAGTGTTCAGCCGCTTATTGAGCAACTGCGGAGACCAGTCAAGCCGTCTTGCTAATTCGGAATTGGTTATACCGCAGTATGCTACTGCCATTTCGATAATTTGTCTTGCGGTCATAAAACGACCTCCTTTCGTACACTACTATAAACCATTTAGTTTTGTTTGTCAAATAAATTTTTTCAAATTTCTATGAAAAAGTTAAAATAAAGGGTTGACAAATTAAACCAAATGGTTTATAATTATAGACAGAAAGGGGGTGATACTGATGGCAAAGAAAACCCGGAAAAAGAAAAAGGGCAACCAAGACAGCGCCCTTCAAACGATTGTCTTGGTTACCGCAATCCTCAATCTTATCCGAGTGCTGATTGACTTAGTCAACAGGCTTCTCGAATAAGGCAGGGGGAGGGAAACCTCCCCTTGCAAGAAAAGAATAAAACAAAAGAAGCCTGTTGTCAATATAAACTTTTGAAAGGACTGTTTGGTATGGCAGAAATTATTATCGACATCGCAATTTCCATTGTAAGCATTGTGGCAATCGTTATCATCGTGAAAGGTTGGAAAAAGAAATGATCAAGGAACAGAACTACGGCGTGGAAATCGAATTAACCGGCATCACCCGTGAGCAAGCCGCAGGCATTATCGCAACTTACTTCGGTACGCAGAGCAGATACCTCGGCACCTACTACAAGACCTGGGGCGCTACCGATCGCAAAGGTCGCACATGGAAAGCAATGTCCGACGCATCTATCCACACTCAGCGCAAGGTCGACGGCCGCACGGTTAGCGCCAGCCACGACTACTCCTGCGAACTTGTTACCCCCATCCTCCAGTACGAAGATCTTGACGATCTGCAGAACATCGTCCGGGCGCTCCGGGAAGGCGGTGCGATCTCCAACAGTTCCTGTGGTATTCATGTCCATGTGGACGGAAAGAACCACACCCCGGAGAGCCTGACACGGTTGGTCAACTTCGCCACCGGCAGACAGGATCTGTTCTACGAAGCCTTACAGATCGGCGCACGGGCTAACCGCTGGTGTCAGAAAATGTCCCCCGAGCTTCTCCGGGCAATGAAGAACACCGTCAAGTCCAACGGTAGCATGGAAGCTACTTGGTACAGCAGAGCCAACGACAACTACACGGGCGGCATCGATCACCAGCACTACAACTCCACCCGGTATCACGGTGTAAACCTTCACGCCTACTTCACCAAGGGCACGGTTGAGTTCCGGCTGTTCAACGGCACCACCCACGCCGGCAAGATCAAGGCCTATGTGCAGTTCTGTTTGGCAATGAGCGCCTGGGCGATTGAAACCGACACCGATCGGCTGTACTTCAAAGAGGTTTCCCACTACACTCAGGAGCAAAAAGGCGACCTCATGAACCGGGTACTCAAAAACCGGCTTGGACTTAAGGGCGCAGAGTTCAAAACCTGCCGCAAGCACTTGACCAGCGCATTTACTCCTGCAGCTTAAACCAAACTTGCACGGATCTTACACGAAACTTACACCAGCTGTCCTAACGGCTCGACGGGGAGAAAGGAACAGACTATGACACAGTTTATCGAATTGGAAAGAATGACCGATGGTAAAACCCTCCCCATCACCGGCAAGAACGAGGATAACGAGGTCGTGATAATCGAAGCCGGATGCAGCGACGGCGAAAGGTTTTTCCGGGTAACTACCGTTCAGCACAATAACTGGTGCAGAATTAACACCTACTGGGAAAACGGCACAATCGAAGGAACCTACCGGAAATGAGTTAACGCCCGTCACGGAGGTTACGATGGCAGAAAGGAAAATTATGAAATATATCAAATTCACCTACAGCGAGAAAGTCCGGGATTATGTAAGCGCTGAGATCAGCGAAGATCAGGCGTTTGATCTCCTAAGCACCCTGTACATCGACACGGACTGTCTTAGAGGAAAAGCATTCCGGCTGAAAACGCCCTACGGATATATCGAAGCTCACACTGGCGACGGAATGGTACCGGCTCCCGGCTTCTACGGCATCTGCGAATAATACAACGAGATCCCACCCCGGAGGTAACGAGGGTAGAAAGGAAACAGCTATGGTAAACGGAATTAAGATGGTTTTCAAGAAAGACTTGATGTTGAACCGGATCGAGAAACAGGGCTTGATGCACTTGGTTGGAAAGACCGAGCTGGAGATCATGGACAATCTCGACGGTCAAGAGGTAACCACAGCCTGCTGGAACAGACAAGTGCATGACGAACCGGTGTTCGCCTGCACCGGCAAAGACGGCAAGGTTTACGATGTCAATGAAGCGGACTGCGTTCCGGCGTAAGGAGGTCAGACTATGGCAAGAAAATTTTATCTCGCATACGGATCCAACCTCAATGTGGAGCAAATGCAATATCGTTGTCCCGGCGCTATCAAGGTAGGCACGACCTACCTTGAGGGCTACCGGATCACCTTCCGGGGCAACCGGTTCTCCGGCGTGGCTAACATCGAGCCACGCAAGGGATCCCGGGTACCGGTAGGAATATCCTTGTCGACAACTGTGATGGCGAAAATGACTTTTTCGTATCTTCAAATGTTGCGCTTCTCAAATATGCCGTTACTGCCAAAGCCAACGGAACCGGCACAATGGAAAAAGTAAAAGAAGCGAGAGAGGATCTCGCCAAGGTTCTCGGAAAGTAATACCACGCAAGGCAGTTCTTGCGCGCACATACACGCGTGCGCGTGCGCACGCACGCGTAGCTATTCTATTCTTATGCTAATCTATTGCTAACCTATTTCTGTAACTATGATAATCTCGTAATTAGAGATCCTAAGATAGAAGGAGCCGCCCAAGGCGCTACCAACACCCTGGACGGCTATTGCAAAAACCAACCCTCTCACAGACCGGCGCTTTGCCCTGACATTATAGCATAACAGGGCCGGAGGCGCAAGCAGAAAAGGAGGCGCTAATATGGCCCGCCCAAAGAAGCCAACATACGAATGGGTACCGAGCCGGAATCAATACCGCAAGCGGATCAAGGACAGCGACGGCAAATATGTAGCCATCTATGCCAAGGATCCAGACGAGCTGACTATGAAGATCCGGGAGGCAGAACGGCAGATCGAGGAAGCTGTTTACCGCCGTGAAAACCCCACCGTGAAAGAGTATGCCGAAAAATGGCTCGTCATGCAGGCTGCGCACATACGCAGTACAACACTTGCCGACTACACCTCGAAGGTAAAAAACTATATCATCGAACCGCTTGGCGACAAGTACATTGCGGACATCACGCCGGACGATGTTAATATGGCGATCACAAAAGCCGCCACCAAATCCGCTTCGATCTATCGCAGTGTCCAAATGCTTTTCAAGAGCATTTTCTATTCGGCATACAAAAGCAACGTCATAGATCGCACGCCTTGTGAAGATCTCAACCCCAAAGGCGGAACAGCTGCAAAAGAAAAGAAAGCGCTGACAACGGCGCAGGTCAAAACTCTGCTCGATGCCATTCGAGGATTACCGCCGTACACCTTTGTCATGGTCTGCCTGTATGCCGGTCTGCGCCGGGAGGAAGCTCTGGGCCTGCAATGGGATTGCGTGTTCCTCGATGATGCAGCACCGCACATCGTTGTTGATCGAGCATGGCACATCGAGAACAACCGACCGGTTGTTACGCACGATCTGAAAACCAAAGCTTCCCGGCGCACGATCCCAATACCGCCACAGCTGGTAGATCATCTTCGTGAGGTCAAGGAAAAGACCGCTTCCAATTATGTCATAGCAAACCGGGATGGTGAGCCTTTGTCCGGAACGCAGTGGCAGCGCCTATGGAAGTATATCAGTACACGGACCGCCGAAGAGCGAACCTACTACCGATACAAGGACGGCGTGAAAACCGCCCATGTTGTAAAGCCGGTGCTTGGCGAAGCTGCAGCACACAACGGCAATGTTATTTACAGCATTGATTTCCATGTGACGCCGCACCAACTCCGCCACACCTACATCACAAACCTGCTCCTGGCAGGCGTAGATGTAAAGACCGTCCAGGCGCTTGCCGGACACGAACACGCAAAGATCACCTTGGACATCTATGCGCACCTAACCTACAACCGTCCAAAGGATCTCATTTCCAAAGTGAATATGGCTTTTGAAGGCAACCCAGTTTGAGGTTCAGTTTGAGGTTCATTTTGAAATCAAAACGGAATTTCCGTTGGTATTAGGGAACTTTTTATGTTTAACTGTAAGTAGTACGGCTTGAAGGCCGCCCGTCGCGCACCCCAGTTCTCCAAGAGATAATCTATCTCACATCAAGAACATTCAAAAACCCAGAAACCGCAACGGTTTCTGGGTTTTCTTTATACAATGGTGATCCCCCGCTTTTCGTTATTCTTTGAAAGCGGAGAAACCAAGTGTCACACACCAAACAGGATCCAGATCAGTATGTATGCGGGAACAATGGCAGACAGGGTGAAAGGAATGCCGATCTTGAAGAAGTCCCCGTTGGAAACTTCATGGCCTTCCTTGCGGAGAATACCAATGCCGGTGATGTTGGCGGATGCACCAATGGGTGTGCAGTTACCGCCCAGAGTCGCACCGGACAGCAGACCGAAGTAAAGCGCGGTGGAATCAATACCCATCTCCGCAGCGATACCGGCGATGACGGGTATCATGGTAGCGACATAAGGAATATTGTCGATAAAAGCGGATATCAGCACGGAAGCCCAGACGATGATGGTGTACATCAGGAAAGGATTACCGGCACCCAGCTTTGCAAGCAATGCCGCCAATGCATCGATGACACCCATATTGCCGACACCGCCGATCATCAGGAACAGACCAACCAGAAGACCCAGAGTCTCAAAGTCGATAGCCTTCAGCGGGCCGGTAATGGAGTTCAGATTCTTCTTTTTCGCGTAGTTGTAGATCAGACCGATAATAAGCAGGGCGGTGCAGATCAAGCCGTTGGTTTCCGCGGGCATCTCAAAAGGCAGGAAAGAAGCCACGATCAGCAGCACGATAGCGCCCACCAGCAAAACGGTAGGTACAATATCCTCCACCTCGGTCAGCTTGCCTGTCTTGGGAATAGCACCCTTATCCTTGCGGAATGTAAAGTAAACGATAATGGCAGAGAATACGGCGCCCAGCTCCACCATGAAGAACATACCGGGCTTGCCCTGATACCAGATGAAGTCCAGGAAGCTCATATCCAGAGCGCTGCCCAGCATGATGGCTGTGGTATCACCTACCAGTGTCGCAGCCCCCTGCAGATTGGAGGATACAGCGATGGAGATGATAAAGGGAACGGGGTTGGTCTTCAGCTTCTTACAAATCTCGATGGCAACAGGAGCGATCATCAGAACCGTCGCCACATTGTCAACAAAAGCAGAGATGATACCGGCGAACAGACTCAAGGCCACCGCTGCCCACTGGATATTGGGAACCTTATTCATGATTATATCCGCCAGCCGCTCGGGCATATGGCTGTCGATGAACAGCTGCACCAGTCCCATAGTACCGCCGATCATCAAAAGAACATTGAAGTCCAGCGCGCCAATGATCTGGTCAAAGGGAAGCATACCGGTGAGAATAAAGATCACACCGGAGGCCAGCGCAATGTAGGGGCGGTATTTGCTGAATGTCAGCATCAGTACATATGTAGCAGCAAAAAGGATAATAGCAGGTAACACAAACATCTTTCCTTTCAAGCAAATTTTTTATAATTATACTGCACATCCGGTAAAGATTGGGTAAAGAAACAGCACCACAGAGAATCTGTGGTGCTATGATCACTTTATTCCTGAGGCAGCACATATTTTCTGGAATAATCATCCAGCCTTTCAAAGAAAGCGGGGTTTCCTTCCTTCATACTGCGCAGGGACTGGTGGGCATTCATGTTATGGGAATAGGCATCCATAATGCTCACCGCAATATTGGAGCAGTGGTCAGAGGTGCGTTCCATATCTGTCAGTAGGTCTGACCAGATAAAACCAGCCTCAACGCTACATTCTCCCTTTTTCAAGCGGGCAATATGCCGGTTGCGCAGAACGGCTTTAATATGATCGATTACCTGCTCCAAAGGCTCTACAGAGCAGGCAGCCTCCCAATCGTTACGCCGCAGGGCATCTGTGGTAAGCCCAAGAATCTCCGTCAGTGCACTGCACAGCACTTCCATTTCCTTTTGAGCCCCTTCCGAAAAGGCAATCTTCTTTTCGTTCATTTCCTCTGCAGACTCCAGAACATTGACACTGTGATCAGAGATCCGCTCCAGATCACCGATGATCTTCAAAAGCTTGGAGACTTCCGAACTGTCATCATCGGAAACCTGGACTCTTCCCAGCTTGGTAAGAAATGTACCCAGTACATCCTCATAATGGTCCACATTTTTCTCAATGGCACGGATCTGTTCTCCATCTGCCAAGCTTCCGGATACAAGCGCTTTCAGACTCATTTGTAAGCCTTGCTGGGTTTCCTCGGCCATTTTCATGACAAGATTGTGGCACTGACCCAGAGCAATCGAGGGAGTCGCCAACAGGCGCTCATCCAGCTCCACAGTTTTGGCAGTATCTTTTCCCTCCGGTACCAGAAGGTATGCGATTCTCTCCAGCAAGCCCGACAGAGGGAGCAGCAGTGCCGTGCAAAGGATGTTGAACACCGAGTGACAAACCGCAATACCGAGATATGTTGCGCTCATATGCAGCATGGCAGGCTGCAGCAGGTTCGACACAATGCTGAATACCGTCAACCACACAATTGTACCGATCACATTAAAGGAAAGATGGATAATCGCTGCCCGCTTTGCGTTCTTGTTTGCGCCAAAGGACGAAAGCAGAGCTGTAACGCAGGTGCCGATATTCTGGCCCATAATGATGGGAATGGCAGCGGCATAGCTGACCGCGCCCGTTGCAGACAGCGCCTGCAAAATACCCACGGAAGCAGAGCTGGACTGGATAATGCCCGTCAGCACCGCGCCTACCAGAACACCCAGAACCGGATTTTCAAACATCAGAAACATATTCTGAAAAGCCGGAATATCCGCAAGGCCGGACACCGCGCCGGACATGGTATCCATGCCGAACATCAGTGTGGCAAAGCCCAACAGAATGGTGCCCACATCCTTTTGCTTGGTGGACTTGGAGAACATGAGAAAAGCTGTTCCGATCAGTGCCAGCACCGGAGTAAAAGAAGTGGGTTTCAACAGCTGCATAAACAGATTGTCGCTGGAAATGCCGCCCAGAGAAAGAATCCACGCGGTAACCGTGGTGCCGATGTTGGCACCCATGATCACACCTATGGACTGTTTTAATGTCATCAGCCGGGAATTTACAAAGCCCACCACCATAACGGTGGTCGCAGAGGAACTCTGGATCACCGCCGTGACACCCAGGCCAGTTAGAAAACCTTTGATCTTACTGTCCGTCAGCTTTCCAAGAAGGGTTTTCAGTCTGCTGCCTGCCCGGCGCTCCAAGCCATCGCCCATGACATTCATACCAAACAGGAACAGGCAAAGACCGCCGATCATTGTTAATACATCAAAAATTGTCATTTACATTTGTCCTTTTCTTTCGAAATCAGTTTTATCGATCCGTCAGCTTTTTCAGCAACGCGACTATACCGATGATCACACCGGTGACGATAAAAATACCCAAATACCCGGTACCCATAATGGGCAGAGCTTCCATCAAAAGATCTACACGCATAAATTAACCTCCAATCGTTGCTTTGACCAGCGCCAGAATCAAGCCGCCGGCAATGACCGAGGCGATCTGACCGGAAACATTGACGCCGATAGAGTGCATCAGCAGGAAGTTCTGGTTATCCTCCTCAAGACCCAGCTTATGCACCACACGGGCAGACATGGGGAAGGCAGAAATGCCTGCCGCTCCGATCATAGGGTTGATCTTCTCTTTAGAGAAGATATTCATGAGCTTTGCCACCATGATACCGCCAAAAGTATCGAACACAAAAGCCACCAGACCTAGACCGATGATGATCAGGGTATCCAGCTGCAGGAAGTCCGCTGCCTTCATCTGAGAAGCAATGGTGATGCCCAAGAAAATGGTGATCAGATTTGCCAGCGCATTCTGCGCGGTTTCGGAAATGGACTGCATCACACCGCACTCCCGGATTAGATTGCCGAACATCAGGAACCCAATCAGTGCCACCGCATCGGGAGCAACGATGCCCACGATCACAGTAACCACAATGGGGAACAGAATCTTCGTCATCTTGGAAACCGGTTTCCCCTTATACTGCATCTTGATTTTCCGCTCTGCCTTGGTGGTGCAGAGCTTGATGATGGGCGGCTGGATCAGAGGCACCAATGCCATGTAAGAGTAAGCCGCGACCATAATGGCGCCCAAATACTTGCTGTCCAGCTCCGTGGCCACAAAAATGGATGTAGGGCCGTCTGCTGCACCGATAATGGAGATGGATGCCGCATCCGGCAGCTCATAGCCCAGAAGGGATGCCAGTGCCAATGTGAAGAAAATGCCAAACTGTGCGGCAGCGCCGAAGATCATCAGCTTGGGATTGGTCAGCAGGGGCTGGAAATCGATCATGGCACCGATGCCGATGAACAGCATCAGCGGGAACAGCTCCGCACCCTCAATTCCGATAGAGAACAGTGTATCCAGCACATGCTGAACGCCGGTGCCTTCCACAGCAATGGGCAGGTTCACAAGAATCGAGCCGAAGCCCATGGGCAAAAGCAGCGTAGGCTCCATCTGCTTGGCAATGGCAAGGTAAATCAGCACACCGCCAATGCCCCACATCACCAGCATCTGCCAGGTGATGTAAGAAAAGTTTTGAATCAGTACTTCCATAATCATCCTCCAAAAAAAGAATTGCCTCACCCATTATACGGGTGAGGCGGTAAATTTTGAGTAAATATTGCTTTCCTTTGGTTAAGATACGGTGAAGATCATTCCTGAGGATCCAGCATCCGGTAGCCAACGCCCAGTTCATTGATGATATAGCGGGTCTCGCCGGGCTTGCAGCCCAGCTTTTTGCGGATGTTTGCCATATTGACCTGAAGCTTCTTGATGCTTCCTTCATCCATATTTCCCCAAATGGCACTGATAATAGAGGAATAGGTTAAGACCTTCCCTACCTGCTGGCTGAGCAGGGAAAGAATATTGTATTCAATTTGGGTAACATGAACGATCTCACCATTTACTGTGACCTGTCTGCGGTCATAGTTAATCTCAAGATCATCCAATGTAAATACGCTGTTGGGGATCGGTGCCTGCAAGTTCATGCGGTTGATCCGCAACGATGCCCGAACACGGGCCAATAGCTCTGCCGTTCCAAAGGGCTTCGTGATGTAATCATTAGCGCCAAGATCCAGCGCGGATACCTTGTCCTTTTCATCTGTTCTGGCAGACAGAACAATAATGGGGATCATGCTGCTGCGTCGGGTAATACGGATAAATTCCTCACCGTCCATATCCGGAAGTCCCAGATCAAGCACCACCAGATCCGGCACATGGGAAGAAAGCATCAAAATGCCCTGCTGACACCGCTGGGCAGTGAGCACCTGATACCCGTTGGTATCCAGAACGGTCTGGATCAAGCTTAAGATATTGCGGTCATCCTCCACAACCAGAATCTTGTATTTGTTATTCGACATCGTCAGTTTCCTCCATTTCCAGGGCAAAACGGAATACCGCACCGCCTTCAGGACGGTTTCCGGCTTTCAGTTCACTGCCATGAGCCTTGATGATGGTTCTGCACACGCTCAAACCGATACCCATATTGTTTCGGGTAGAATCTGCCGGCGCTTCACTGTCCAGAAGCCCTGTAAACAGATGTGCCATTCTCTCATCAGAAATACCGCAGCCATCATCCTCTACGGAAAATACAGCATCCCTGTTTTTGATCTCAACCCGGAGCCACAGGTTACGCATGCCGTGGGCGTGGAAAACAGCATTTTCCAGCAGATTCATCAGCACCTGCTCGATCAGCACCGGATCCATGGGAATGCTGACAAAATCCTCCGGTATGGCTACCTGCACATCTTGATCCGGATAATGCTTATGGAACTTAACCAACAGTGCGTCAATCAGTTCTTCCAGCACTACACTCTGCTTGGACAATCGAACCTTATCCGCATCCACACGGGTAACTGACAGAAGATTTTCCACCATGCGGTTCAGCCATTGGGAATCTGCTTGCATATCCTTTAGAAGTTTTAGCTGCTTTTCCCGGGGGATGCCGTCGAAATTCTCAATGATCGCAGAACAGGATCCGTAGATGGAGGTCAACGGTGTCCGCAGGTCATGGGACACGGCTCGGAGCAGATTGCCCCGCATCCGTTCTTTTTCTGCTTCTGCTTTCAACTTTTCCTGCTGTTTCAGCCGGGTCGTCAGTGCGCCGGTCATGGTAGAAACGATCAGCATGACCACCGCGGAGGAAATACACTCCGGAGAGATCAAATCAAATTCCCAATACGGATAAGTAAAAGCCCAGTTCACCGCCAGCACGCTGATCAGGCTGGAGGCAATACCGAAGCCATAGCCTTGTGTTCTCCAGGATACCAGAAACACACCCAACACAAAGATCATTGGAGTCATAGTTTTCGTATCGAACTGCATGACAAGAAACAAATTCACTAAAAATACAACAAGCAGGGTGACCATTGTAAACAGGCTGTCTGCGATTGTTTGCTTCTTGCTTGCCATAATCCCACCTCCAAAACTTCGCATGGTAATATTATAGCATCCTTTTCCCGTAAATGCACCCCCTTAAAAGGGTTTGCACCAGACGCATAAGTAAAGAAACAGTAAAAATTTCTAAGCGAACAATATAGTAAAAACGAGGCTTCCCTAAGGAAGCCCCTTTCTTATTAACCGCTGAAACGGCCCTTGCTCTTTTTCTTTACATTTAAAACGATGACCATTGTAAAAATGAGGGCGACCAAAATTGCACCGCCACTGGCACCGATGGACAGCCACAGCCACCAAGCCCAACCGCCGGCCGGATCGGTAGGCAGAGCCTTAGGTGTCACTTCTTGACGCTCTGCCATGCACTGGGTACAGTGGTAGATGATCAAACCGGTATTTTGCGTGGTTGCCTGCTTCTTTACATAACCGGCATCCCAGTTATGCTGTGCTTGCTCAAGCTTCTGGCTGCAGCTGGAGCAGGTTTTCCAGTGATCGTCATCGATGTATTCCCAATCGCCTAACGCGTGGGTGATCTGCCGCTGGTAGCCGCATTTGTCACAGGTTTCATCGCAATCGCCATCAAATCCGTGGGCTTCCGCTTCCGTTGCTTCCTTACAACCGGTGCAGATCTGCCAGTGCCCTTCCTCGTCGTGGGAGAAGCTTTCATCGTAGCGGTGGGTGTGTCCCAATGCCGGAACCAGCACATATTTACATTCTGTACAGATCTGATCCGTGTACTCTCCTGCCTCTTCACCAGGCACATGAGCTACTACAGCGTCCTTCTCACCACAAACTGTACAAGCGTGCCAGTGGCCGCTTTCATCCCCTATCCAATCCTCGCTGAACTTATGGGTTATGGTGCGTTCTGTACCGCAGCCGTTGCAGGTGGTATCACAATCGTTATCATAGCTGTGCTCCACCACTTCTTCCTTGCCGCAGATGCCGCATTTGCGGATATGGGTCGTGGCGCTGTAGTAGGCCCAATTGGAGAATTGATGGCTGCAGGAAACAACAATGTCAACTGCCTTGCTGATCTGGGATCCACCCAGTTTCAAACTGACAGTAATCTTATCTGTTGCAAATGCCGCACCGTTCTTGACTTTAAATACCAGCTTGGCAATATTTCCGGAAAGGGCCTTTGCGCTGGAATATGCAAAGCCACCCTCCCGGCCTGCCACATCAAAATAGCCAATATCAGGTGTAGGAACCAACCATTCGCCGGAAACCAGTTCAAAAGCACTGCCGTAGCTCACTTCAATGCTGCCGGTGGAACAGTTGCCCCAACCGGATGCGGTGACGACAACCGCAAAGGTTTCACCCCGGTGGACCGTCGTTGACGAAGGGGTAACAGACACTGTACCTGCAGCAAACACAGGAACAGCCAAGCTCACCAAAAGCACAATGCACAAAATTGTTAAAAGGAGTTTTTTCATCTCTATCTCCCACTTTTATTTATACTGTTTTCAGCGGATACTTTTCCGGGAACAGCACATGCCGCAGTAAATAAATGGCATCCGCTTCACTTATTTGACCGTCTGCGTCGAAATCCGCCCAGGCGTGGATTGTGTATTTGTCCGGGAACAAAACATGCCGAAGAAGATAAATCGCGTCGTTTTCGTCCACCTTATCATTGCGATCCAGATCGCCGATGGTATAGCGCAGTTCATAAGTAGCCGTATAGAATGTGGTACCGGCACAGGCAACAACCGTCTTATCCCATCCTGCAAATACATATTCACCCATAGCATCCGGGGGCCTTACAGGGTCAGAAGGTACCGTTACCGTCTCGCCAATAAAGTATTGCACCTGACTGATGATTGATCCATCGAAGTTCAGGAATGTCACCGTAGGCTTGAGTGTATAGGTTGCAGTATAGGTCGCAGCACCGGCACAGGCAACGATTTCCTTGTCCCATCCGGCAAACACATATGCGCCCGCATCATCTGCCGGTCTCACCGGATCAGCAGGCGGGGTTACTGCTTCGCCAATTGCATACTGGATTTGACTGATTACGGAACCGTCATAATTCAGGAATGTTACCGTAGGCTTGACCACATTGATTTCAAAGGTGGTCGTGTAGCCATTATAGGTCACTGTCAGTGTTTTTGCTCCCAGTGTGGTATTGTCAAAACCGGAAACCATTTCCGCAGTAATAGGAATGGTTTTGGAGGCACCCATGTTATAGCTAACAAGCAAAGTTGCACCGGATACATCCAGCATTTCGCTTCCCTGGGCATACTCTGTCTTCGAAGGAAGACTCTGCATTGCTATGCCGACGATTTCTGTTGGAACGATTTCCACAGTAAAGCTGGTGGTCTGACCGCCGCAGGTTACTGTAATGGTATTGGTTCCCAATGCAGTATTGTCAAAGCCGCTGACCATGCTACGGGTGATGGCTACCACTCTGGTCACGCCGTTGCTGTAGCGCAGCAACAGCTCGCCGCCGGTCAGATTCGGCAGTACATCCCGGCCTTTGTATTCGTATTCCCGATTTACAGGCAATGAGGAAATCGCAATGGATGTAATGGTCGTGCCGGTCACTGTTTCCGGCTCCGGTATCGGCGGCTGGGGATCCATAACAAACGCCCAACTGGTTTCGCCATTGCGAATACACACCCAGTATCCATCTGTCATTTTCGCCCATGTCTGATTTGCATCTGTGTTTTCCTGCGTTTCCACAACCAGAATCTGATCTCCGGGATTCTTTTTTCCGCCGGTTAGGGCATAATTGGAACCGGGGCCTGTTCGTACATTCAGGTCTGTTGCTGTAATCTGATACCAAACACCGTTGGGGCTGGCACTATTAATCACGCTGTCATAGTTGGTGTGGCTCAGCGGAATCCAACCATCGGTACAGTAACCCCAGTTGTTACCATCTTTTCCAATTACTGTTTTTGTTATGTGCAGCTGCTCATTGATATAGGTTTTACGAACCTCACTGTAATAGGTACCGGGGCCTTCGTACAGGGTATTGGGATACCAGTTTGGAACAATGACCTGCACATCGGCCGAAGTGGAATGATCCGCGCCGACGGTCACAATCTCACCGGCTGCATTCTTCCAGTGGGCATAGAGGATCATTCCATTGGTAATCGCACCAGTCAGATCCTTTACCTCCACACCGCCCTCAGGCTTTGTAAACCATCCAGCAAAGGTCAGATCGGCGCCCGCAGCATCCTTGGGCACTGCAGTAAATTCCGTGCGGAACGGACACACTTCCGTTGCTTTAAAGGTTTGATAATAATAGCGGGTCTGTCCGCCGTTGCCATCCAGATACACATAGCGCAGATTGGCGGGCCAGCCGCTGCTGTCATAAACACCGTCGAGGTAAATCTGCGCTTCTATCATTCGGCGGCGGATATGTCCCAAAGATACCGTATTTCCGGATTTTGACCACAGACCGAAGGCATAGACCAAAAAATCTCCCGTATCGCCGCTGGTAATGGCTCTGCGGAAATTACCCTCAGGGTCATAGCTCTCCAGCATCCAACCCTCACCGCAGTTGTATGTAAAGGAAATCAAAGCGTCAAATTGCTGCTGGGTAAAAGTCAGACCATACCGATCTGCAAAACTGTTTACCTTGTTCTCAAAGTAATCCAGATATTTGCGCTTCAGTGCCATCGCATGTTCGCGGGTTATCGGTGTTGTTTCGTTATAAGCAGCACATTTTCTGTTCGGGTCCAGGTACCCCGGCATATTGGGATCGCACACGTCACACCGGGTGCCGTATCCGACGGATCTTTGGCTGGTATCCACAACACATACACCGGTAAAGCCCTCAAACGCGATCAGCACATCGATCAGCGCATCAGAGGTCGTTAAATCAGACTCAGCCTTAACCGGCAGAGAAAGCACAGGGACAATACCCAGCAGCATCACTGCGACAAGCAAAAGGCATATCAGTCGTTTTCTCATGTAGCTGCTCCTTCCAGAGTCATAAGCACAAAACATATTCCGTCAAAGTAACGCCATTATAACAGATATTGGTACACTTTACAAGAGTATTTTTAAGAATTATTACAACTTGTTACTTTTTAATCCAACAAAATGTTACAAATTCCTGATTTTTTCCATGATTTCCCTCTCTTTTGAATTATATTTATCCGCTAAACATAACACTTTTGTAAAAAAGCGCAGAAAATGATTTGCTTTCCCGCTTAGATTGTGGTAGACTAAGGAAAGCAAACGAAAGGGGGTATTTCATGAAAGCGCTGATCGCCATGAGCGGCGGTGTAGACAGCTCCGTTGCAGCTTTTCTGACGCTGCAAAAAGGGCTGGAATGTACCGGCGCCACCATGCGGCTTTATGATAAAAAGGATGCCGAAAGCACCTGCTGCTCCCTGGATGATGTAGAGGACGCCCGAAGCGTGGCACACCGGCTGGGAATGCCCTATTATGTATTTAACTTTACCGACGCTTTTGAAGAAAAGGTCATTCGCAAATTTGTCCGATGCTACGAATGCGGCCTCACCCCAAACCCCTGCATTGACTGTAACCGCTTTTTAAAATTCGAACAGCTGTTGCAGCGGGCTCAGGTTTTGGGCTGCGATTTTATCGTTACCGGTCACTACGCACGGATCTGCCAAGATCCCGATTCTGGCAGATATCTTTTAAAAAAAGCCGTCGATGCGCCAAAGGATCAGACCTACTTCCTTTACAGCTTAACTCAGGAGCAATTAAAACACACCCTGTTCCCTCTTGGAGAATTAACAAAGGCAGACGTACGGCAAATCGCACAGGAGCAAAACTTTATCAATGCCCGCAAACGGGATTCCCAGGATATCTGCTTCGTTCCCGACGGGGATTACCTGCATTTTCTGGAACACTATACCGGCAAGCAATACCCCAAGGGTGACTTTCTTGATCTGCAAGGCCATACCATAGGACAGCACAACGGTGCCGTTGGCTACACTTTCGGTCAGCGAAAGGGCCTGGGTATTGTGCTGGGCGAACCGGTCTACGTTTGCGCAAAGGATATGGCTGCCAACACCGTTACTGTCGGCCCCAACGAAGCACTGTTCAGCCGCTCGCTGATTGCCGACGACTGGAACTGGATCTCCATTTGTGAGCCAGCAGAACCCATCCGCGTTTTGGCCAAAGCCCGTTCCCGGATGGTCGAACAGCCCGCATGGGTCTATCCCTTGGAAAACGGCACCGCCCGTGTGGAATTTGACGAACCCCAAAGAGCCATTACCCCGGGACAAGCCATCGTCCTTTACGACGGCGACAGCGTTGTAGGTGGCGGCACAATCATTCATACAGTTCAATTATCAGGAGGAATTATATGAACATCAACCGATATTTGAAGAAGAAGTCTCCCCTGCCGATCATTGCTTTGGTATTACCCTGCATTCCTGTGGTTATTGCAATCGTCCATTCCTCTTTTATGCTGTACGCAAAATCCATGGGTGATATTCTGACCATGTTTTCCATTGCCGTTATCATGATCACCTCTCAGGCGGTAGCACTTCCCATTTGCGGCGGAGCCGGCTTGCTGTGCGCTATTCTGGCGCTTAGAAAACTGGGAAGGAAAAAGCGCATCATCGCGGCTATTATATGGAACGGACTATGGCTGCTGCTTTCCCTCCCATTGATCTACGTCCATCTAGTAGCACTTTGATTCCATGTCAAATCATTCTTACATATCTGCAAAAACAGAGGCAGACCCGCGGTCTGCCTCTGTTTTTAAATCTTCATATCCGGAAAATATGCCTGTATAAAGTCTACATCCTTCACCCGGAAGCTTCTGCCGTTCAAGTGTTCCAGCGCACCGGCATTGGTTGTAAACGAAAATGTCAACTTATAAGAATACAGTGCCTGATAATACCGGTCAAACCGTTTATCCAGCTTTCCGTACTTTCCATCTCCCAGCAGCGGATGCCCCGCATGGGAAAATTGGGCGCGGATTTGGTGGGTCCTGCCGGTAATCAGTTCGCATTCCACCAGTGACAGACCGTTTTGGGATGCCAGAACTTTATAGTTTGTCTGGCAGGATTTTGCTCCGGCTTGGGATGAATCTGTTACAAACACCCGGTTTTTCTTTGCATCCTTAAAAAGATACCCCTTCAAGCTTCCTACCGGGGGCTTGGGAGTTCCTTCCACAATGGCAAGATAGCGCTTATCCAGTTCCCGATCTTTGATCTTTTGGTTCATGACCCGCAATGCTTCCGCAGTTTTTGCCGCAATCACGATGCCGCCGGTATTCCGGTCGATCCGGTTGCACAGCGCCGGTGTGAAGGCATTTTCTTCCCTCGGCCGCCATTCCCGCTTTTGATACAAATAGGACTGAATATGGTCGATCAGTGTCCTTCCGTACTCCGCACCGTCATGGGGGTGCACCGCAATGCCGGGCCGCTTATCCACAAGCAGGATCTGATCATCCTCATACACAATGTTCAGCTTGGGCACAGCCACCGTAAGATAAGCATTATCCTCTCTGGGCTTATCGAAGAACTCATCGTTGATATATAGCTGCAGCACATCTCCGTCATTGAGTCTGGTATCCCGGTCAATGCGTTTTCCGTTGCATTTGATCCGCTTCAGCCGAATATACTTCTGCGCCAGCGATGCAGGAAGCAGCGGAACTGCCTTGGCAAGAAAACGATCCAGACGCTGGCCTGCATCGTTGCTGCCTATGGTAAATTCCTTCATACCGTCTTCCCCATATTCTCATCAAAATGCTGGTTGATCTTCTCTGTGAATTCCGCGGCAGCGTTATAGCCCATCTTCCTCTGGCGGTTGTTCATTGCCGCGACCTCCAGAATCACCGCCAGATTACGGCCCGGTGTAATGGGGATCGTATTCATAGGAACTTTAACACCAAGGATCTCCATATACTGATCTTCCAAACCCAGCCGGTCATAAACCTTCTGGGTGTTCCAATGGACAATGTTTACTACCAGATTGATCTCATTTTCCGCTTTGACTGCACCCATGCCGAAAAGCTTGGCCACATTGATAATACCGATGCCACGAAGCTCGATATAATTGCGGATCAGTTCAGGCACAGTGCCCACCAGAGAGCTTTCAGAGATCTTGCGAATCTCCACAGCATCATCCGCGATCAGCCGGTGTCCGCGCTTCAGCAGCTCCACAGCAGCCTCACTTTTACCGATGCCACTGTCGCCGATCAGCAGCAAGCCTTCGCCGTAGACCTCCATCAAGACGCCGTGGCGGGTAATTCTGGGAGCCAGTGCGGCACGCAAATAGGCGATAATGGAAGAAACCACCGTAGACGTTGCCTCTTTGGAGCGGAGCAGTGTTATATTATGCTTCTTCGCCATTTCCAGGCAATGAGGGTCTGGCGACATATTCCGTGCAATAAGCAGAGCTGGGACTTTATATGAAAAGAGTCTGTCAAAAACGATCAATCTCTCTGCGTCCGTCAGTTTTGCCAGATAGCTCATTTCCACATTACCCATCACCTGCAGCCGCATAGGCTCAAAGTGGTCAAAATACCCTGCCAGCTGCAAACCGGGTCTGGCCACATCCTCTACCGTCAGCCGGATCTGCTCATAATCCGAAGCCGCAAAGGTGACCTCCAGATGAAATTCCTTCACCAATTGGGTCAAAGGCACACTGTAAATTTCCATCTTCGGCACACTCCCTTCTACTTTTACTGACATTATACCTTTCAAACAGAAGAATATCAATATAATTTTGAAAAAAGGAAAATTTCTTAAAAAAACACTTGCTTTTTTCGTCAAACTTTGGTATCATATGTAAGCGCCTGTAAATGGGCGGAATTTTGATGATTAATTATGCAGATAGGAGGTGCAGTGAATGGCGAAGTGTGATTTTTGTGGCAAGGGCGTGACTTTCGGTATTAAGGTCTCCCACTCTCACAGACGCTCCAACCGTGCTTGGAAGCCCAATGTTAAGCGGGTTAAGGCGGTTGTCAACGGGACTCCGTGCCATGTGTACGCTTGTACCAGATGCCTCCGTTCTAACAAGGTCGAGCGGGCTATCTGATTTTCCCTGCCGCTAATAACGCCATCGTTTCGATGGCGTTTTTTGCTTTTTATTCGCCAAAACGGCTGCCGGTTTCGGCAGCCGTTTTTAATATTACAACCAGCCGGCATCCTCGGATTCGGCCTTCTTGCTTCGATTCAAGAGGGTCTCTACAACCTGCGCAGCGCTGATCCCCTCATAGAGCACCGAATATGCCGCATGGACAATGGGCATATCCACGCCCTGACGGCAGCAAAGCTCCCATGCGGATTGGGCTGCATAATAGCCTTCCACCACCGCACCGACTTCCTTCATGGCTTCCTCAGGCGTTTTTCCCTGCCCGATCAGGATACCTGCCCGGCGGTTCCGGGAGTGCACGGAAGTGCAGGTCACGATCAGATCGCCAACACCGGCAAGACCGGCAAAAGTCTCTCTTTTCGCACCCATGGCAACACCCAGCCGTGCAATTTCCGTCAAACCCCGGGTCATGAGCATTGCCTTGGTATTGTCACCGTAGCCCAAACCGTCACTGACGCCGGCGCACAAAGCAATCACATTTTTCAGCGCCGCACCCAGCTCCGCACCCACCGCGTCCGGGCTGGTGTAGATCCGGAATGCGTCGGACATAAAGGCATCCTGCACAAATTCCGCCATTTCCCTGCTCTCACAGGCAGCAAGGCAGGCAGTGGGCAGGTCCTGTGCCACTTCCTCTGCATGGCTGGGGCCGGTAAGAACCACGACCTTATGGCCGGTCTCCTCCTCCACCACCTGACTCATGCGAAGCCGCGTTCCGTTTTCAATGCCCTTCGCCACGGAAACAACAACCGCTTCTTTGTCAATATAGGGCGCCACACCTCGGCAGACACTGCGCAGCGGAAAAGAGGGGCTTGCAATGACTACCATTTCACAGCCGGAAGCGCAGGCATAGTCACCGCTGATCTCCATTCCTTCCGGCAGAAGCGCACCAGGAAGCCGGATATTGATTCTCTTATTCCGCATTTGGGGAATAAGATCCTTTTCAAATGTCCACAGTGTCACCTTATGCCCGTTTTTGAATAAACGAATTGCCAAGGCTGTGCCCCACGCACCACTGCCAATGACCGCAACTTTCATTGTTTTTTCCCTTTCCCAAACAGATTTGTTTTACGCTCCTCGCCCTTTAGCAAGCGAACGATATTGCCCCTGTGCATAAACACCGCCATCGCTCCCATGGTGACACCGCAGAGCATTAATGTTAGATTGTTGTGATAAAATACCAAAAACCCGACGCAAAATGCCACGGCAGCCAAAACGGAGCCAAGGGACACGTACTGGGTCAGTAGATATGCTGCTAAAAACACAGCCAGAATGATCAGCGCGATTCGCCAGTCCACCACAAGAGCAATGAACAGTCCGCTCAGGATACCCTTGCCGCCCTTAAAGCCCAACAATGCTGGAAAATTGTGGCCAAGCATCACCGCAAGACCGCCCAATGCTGTACCCTCGGCATAACAGCCGTAGGGCTTCAGCAGCAATCCCGTTGCAAGGCATGCAAGAACAGCCTTTCCGGCATCGATCAAGATCACATAAACCGCCTGCCCGATGCCGTAGTTGCGAATAAAATTGGTAAGGCCTGCGTTGCCACTGCCGTGGCTGCGGACATCATCATGCTTCAGTGCGGACATACATACCGCGCCGTTGAGGTTTCCCAGCAAGTAGCTTGCCAGCATACCAATGAGAATGGAATACCACATGGTTATTCCTCCTTGTCGCCCTTTTGGCGAATGGTGATCCGCACAGGCGTACCCTGCAGACCAAACACCTCCCGGATCTGATTTTCCAGATACCGCTGATAAGAGAAATGGAACAGCCTTGCGTCGTTGCAGAAGATCACGAAATGGGGCGGTTTTGTACCGGCCTGGGTCATATAATAAATCTTCAGACGCCGGCCTTTATCCGTAGGCGGCTGCACACGGGACGTGGCATCGGCAAGTACACTGTTCAGCGCGCCGGTGGTAATGCGGCTGGTGTTCTGGGCATAGACATCCTGAATCACCTGATAGATCTTATCCACCCGCTGACCGGTCAACGCAGACAGAAACACCACGGGCGCATAGAGCATATAACTCAGTCCGTTGCGAACATCTGCTTCCTTATCCCGCATGGTATTGGTTTCCTTGTCCTCTACCGCGTCCCACTTGTTGACAACGATGATAGCAGCCTTACCCGCTTCATGGACAAGTCCCGCGATCTTGGTATCCTGCTCTGTAACACCGTCATTGGCATCCACCAGAATCAGGCACACATCGCTTCGTTCAATGGCATTGATGGTGCGCATATTGGAATACTTTTCAATAAGATCGTCCACCTTGCTCTTGCGGCGCATACCGGCGGTATCGATAAAGCAATATTTACCGGTGTCGTTCTCGAAGTAGGAGTCGATGGCGTCACGGGTCGTACCGGCAACATTGGATACGATGACACGCTCCTCATCGAGGATCCGGTTCAAGAGGCTGGACTTGCCAACATTGGGCTTGCCCACGATGGCGACCTTGATGATTTCGTCCTTCTCGTCATCTTCCTCTTCTTCGGGAATATTCTCCAGAACCCAGTCCAGCATATCGCCGGTACCGTGACCGTGAACAGCGGAAACCTCAAACAGATCACCGATGCCAAGACCGTAAAATTCATAGACATCCGGGTTGACCGGGCCTACAGAGTCACACTTGTTCACCGCCAGAGCCACCGGCTTACCGGACTTGCGCAGCATCGTCGCGACATCCTCATCCGCTGCGGTCACACCGCTGCGAACATCCGTCACCATGATGATGGCATCGGCCAGTTCGATGCCGATCTCCGCCTGACGGCGCATAAATTTCAGCATATCACTGTCAGTATTGGGTTCAATACCGCCGGTATCCACCAGAGAAAACTGCCGACCGCACCACTCGCAATCACCGTAAATACGGTCACGTGTGACACCGGGGGTATCCTCAACGATAGAGGTACGCTGACCGGTCAGCTTATTAAACAGCATGGATTTGCCCACATTGGGTCTGCCAACGATGGCAACCAAAGGCTTCGCCATGACATCACTTCCTTTCCACGGAAATACATTTTAATTATTATGTCATAAATCCGGCGCTAAATCAATGTTTTTCCGCCGATTCATATAAGTTTTACATTCATCACATAAGGAAAAAGAGGAAGGCAACTGCCTTCCTCTCGCATTTCCTGCCTTAGTCAGCCTTGGCGGCCAGGACCTGACGGCCATTGTAGGTACCGCAAGCCTTGCAAGCTCTATGGGGCATTACGGGCTCACCGCACTTGGGGCAAACGGACACGCTGGGAGCAACCAGCTTGCTGTTGTTGCTACGACGAGTATCGCGGCGGGCTTTGGACACTTTACACTTAGGGACAGCCATGGATGACACCTCCTTGGTCAAACTGCTTTTTGCAGCATTCTAATGTTTTTACTTCTCGAGAAGCTGCTTCAAAGCAGCAAAACGGGGATCAATTTCTTTCTGGCAATTACAAGGTCCGTCGTTCAGGTTCTTGCCGCACCGGCAGCAGAGACCTTTGCAGTCCGGCTTGCACAGCAGCTTGGAATCCAGATTCAGCACAAAAATCGTGCGGACAATCTCATCCAAATCGGCCGTATCCGCTTCCAGAGGAAATACCCCTTCATCTTCGTTATCCTCATTGGTAAGCTCTGCCACCAGCACCACATCAATGGAAAATTCCACATAGGAATCAAAATCCGAAGCGCAGCGGTCGCAAACGCCGTGAATGGTGGTGTGCATAGATCCGGTCATCATCAAAACCCCGGCGGTATTTCGTACCGTACCGCTGGCCTCGACCGGTTCACTGACAGGGAAGCTCTGTCCATACTGAAGATCACTCAAATCAACACTTGTCGAGAAAGGAACAGATGCACCAGGGCAATCTATGATCTTGGATAGACCCAGCCGCATATTTCCCCCTCCTCGTAGTCATGCTTAGATATTATAATGTGTTTTACCTTGTTTGTCAAACATTATTTTTACGATTTCCGGAAAACTTCCGCAAAATCACCAAACTATTTTATTTCCCACAGCTTGATCTGGCTTGCCTTTTCGTACAGCCGCAGATAGCTTTCATAGCGCGTCTTTTCGATCTCCCCCGCTGCCAGTGCCTGCGTCACGGCGCAGCCGGGTTCTGCCCGATGAGAGCAGTCATGGAACTGGCATCTGCCGATATACGCGCCAAAATCCGGAAAAGCATACTGCAGGTTTTCCTTCAGGATCACATCCATCTGGTCTGTATCAAAGGAGGAAAAGCCCGGCGTATCCGCCACATAGGTATCCCCATCCAACCGGTAAAGCTCCACATGGCGGGTGGTATGGCGTCCACGTCCCAACTTTTCAGACACCTCACCGGTAGGCAGCGCCAACGCAGGGCACAGTCGATTGAGCATGCTGCTCTTTCCCACACCGGAGTTACCGGTAAAGGCTGTAAGTTTTCCCTGAATCAACGCTCTGAGTTCTTCCACACCCTCGCCGGTTTCCGCACTGGCACAGATCACAGGGAATCCGGCATTGGTATAGATTCGGGACAAATCTACAGCAGGATCCAGATCGCATTTGTTGATGCACAGAACCACCGGCACTTCCTGATCGCCGGCGATAGCCGCCACCCGATCAATAAGGAACGGCTCAGTAACCGGATTGACGTTGGCGGCAAAAACGATCAGCGCATCAATATTCGCCACTGCCGGACGGACAAAACTGTTCTTCCGGGGCTGAATCCCCTCGATCATGCCTTTGCCGTGCTCGACGGTTATCTCTGCGATGTCTCCTGTCAGGGGGCTGATACCTTCTTTACGCAAAATACCCCTTGCCTTACAGATTACCACGCCTGTAGATGTCTGCACATCGTAGAATCCACTGATAGACCGGAGGATCCGGCCGGTTAGTTTCTCAATCATCAAAATCCACTTCTATCGTCCAGCTATTGTCCTTACTATCGTTCAGTCTCACTTCAAATTCCATAATACCCTTGCCTGTCAGGCTGAACTGGGTGCTCAAGGTGCCCACAGGAATCTTTCGGGACTGGAGCATCACATCTTCCAGCCAGATACTTACCGTATAGGGTTCCACCATTTCTTCCGGCAAAACGACCGTAACGATCTTATCCACCAGATCCGGATCGACCGTAGGCTCCGGAGGCTCTGTAGGATCCGTAGGAGGCGTTGTTTCTTCCGGTCCCAAAGAGACCTGCAAAACGATCGGGGTCGTCACATCAATTTCCGTCTGAGGTGCCTCGGACTGTTGCACAACCACACCCTTATCCTGATTGCTTTCCACCTCTTCAAAGGTAACATTCTTGAATCCGTTGGCATTCAAGATGCTCATTGCCACATCCCGGCTCTGACCCATTACATTGGGGACCTTGTTCATCTGCACTTCCTGACCGGTGCTGATCCAGATTTCAACCTTCTGGTCATCCCCCAGTTCCTCACCCTTTGCAGGATTGGTGCGGGTCACCATACCGACGGCTTTTGTGGCACTGTGCTCATAATGCACAGTGATATTCTCTGCCGCAATACCCAGCACATCCGTCAAAAACTTTTTAGCAGCCGCTTCGTCCAGATCATCCTTCACCATATCCTCCATGACCTTTTTTTCCGGAGCTTTGCCGAGACTTACATAGATTGTCACATTACCGCCCTTGGAGATCTTCGTTCCCGCTTTGGGATTCTGGTCATAGATCTGTCCCTCGGCGTAAACATTGCTGTAGTCTTTTTCCCCAACGCGGATCGTCAATTCAACATCTTTTAGCTCAGACTGCATTTTGCCGATCAGGTTTGGAACCTCGATCAACTCATTCTGCGTTCCCAAGCCGCCATTCATCATGGCATACACAAACACGCCAATCGCCACCAGCGCAACCAGCGCACAAAGGACGATTGCTACCGTCGCAACCTTGCCTGTGCGGTCATCGTCCTCCACGATTTCTTCATCCCGCCGCCTTCTTTTGGGGTGAGGGGACTTTTGCGGACTCTGCTCCTTTCTGGGTTTGACCGTCTCCGCTCCAGCTGCCGCCTTTTGCGCAGCGGTTTTGGGCAGGACCATCGTTTCCTCTTCCTTACGGGAATTTACCGGGAATTTCGTGGCGGCATCCAGATCCGTATTAGGATTATTATAATCAAACAGGATTACGGGGTTTTTCCGAAATTCGTCCATATCATAGAGCATGGCAGCTTCAGTGGGATAACGCATAGCTGGATTGCGCGCCATAGCCTTCATAATAATCTGCTCAAGGCCACCGGGTATATTGGGGTTCAGCGTAGAGGGCATGGCGGCATTACCGTTGATGTGCTGAATGGCTACAGCCACCGGAGATTCCCCGTCAAAAGGCGGGCGGCCGGTCATCATCTCATACATCACAACGCCCAGCGAATAAATATCGCTCCGGCTGTCCACCCGGCCACCCTTGGCTTGCTCGGGAGAGATGTAATGGACGGAGCCTAACGCTTCCTTGGTCAGCGTATTGCTCTTGGACATGACCCGGGCAATACCAAAATCAGCTACCTTCACAGAGCCGTTCTTCAAAACCATCACATTATGGGGCTTGATGTCTCTGTGGACGATACCGCGGCTATGGGCGTGATCCAAAGCTTTGCCGATCTGTATGGCAAAATGCAGTGTCTCTTTCCAGTTCAGGACTCCCTTTTTCTCCATATACTGCTTCAATGTAATGCCATCGATGAGCTCCATGACAATATAGTCAGCGGCATCGGAGCTGGAAACATCATAAACAGAAACGATATTGGGGTGGGATAGCATCGCAACTGCCTGACTTTCCGCATGGAAGCGGCGGCGGAATTCCTCATCTTGAAAATAGTCATCCTTCAAAATCTTAATGGCTACCAGTCGGTTCAGCCGGTGGCACCGGGCTTTGTACACCACAGCCATACCGCCCACGCCGATGACCTCTAATATTTCATAACGGCCGTCCAGCAATCGGCCTATATATTTATCCATATCCATAAAATGTATCTCCTCTCGCCGTACACATCAGATCTGTACCAGAATGCTGGTCACATTATCCGGCGCGCCACGGTTTTTGGCTATGTCCAGCAGGCGGCGGCAGCATTGCTGCTTATTGACACCGTGAACCACTTCGAACAGGATTTCCTGTTCATCCATCATATTGGAAAGGCCGTCACTGCATAGCAGAATACAGTCGCCCCGTTCCACATCCAGATGGAAAACATCGCACAGCACTACTGTTTCCGTGCCGATGGCACGGGTAATATAGTTCTTACCCGGGTAGGTTCTTGCCCGTTCAGGGGTCAGTTCTCCCCGTTCTACCATAAGCTGCACCAGCGAATGGTCCGTAGTCAAAAGGCGAACGCCATCCCGGTTGATCCGGTAAGCACGGCTGTCACCCACATTGACCACGGTAACTTCTCTTCCCCGGATCAACGCGGCCACCAGAGTGGTACCCATACCGCTAAATTCCTCAAACTGCTGGGCTTGATCAAAAACTGTAAAATTGGCCAGTTTTACCGCGCTTAGCAGCATCTGGTCCACTTCATCCTGTTCCATACCGGAGTGGAAACATCTGCGAACCTCTTCCACAAACACATCTATCGCCAAGGTGCTGGCAACATTTCCGGATTTGGCACCGCCCATGCCGTCGCAAACGACACACAGCAAGGTGTTACGGTCCAGCTGTTCCATTTGATAGGCATCCTGATTCTGACTGCGAACGCAGCCCGGATCTGTTAGACCCCAATATTGCATTTGCTTCCACACTCCTTCCGGCAGTAACTGTTAAGGATTTTGTTCCTTGGTATATTTTCTCCGCAGTTGACCGCAGGAGGCATCAATATCGCCACCCAAGGTTCTGCGAACAGTAGCGGTAATACCCCCGTCCTCCAAGATTTTCTGGAACCGGGCTACCGCAGCTTTGCTGCTGGGTTTTAGAGGACTTTCCTCCACATGATTCAGCGGGATCAAATTAAAGTGGGCAGGCAAGCCCTTGAGCCGATGCAGCAGTTCTTTTGCATTTTCCTCCGAATCATTTACACCATCGATCATGGCATATTCAAAATGAATCCGGCGGCTGGTTACTGCATAATAGCGCCGGCAGGCTTCCAGCAGCACCTCAATGGGATAAGCTTTATTCACCGGCATGATCCGGTCACGAATCTCGTTATTGGGTCCATGCAGGGAGATGGCCAAGCTGATCTGCAGCTCATGCTGCGCCAACTCATCGATCTTCGGCACAAGACCGCAGGTACTGAGGCTGATATGCCGCATGGAAATATTCATACCGTCCTCGCTGTTAATGAGTTCCAGAAACCGCAGCACATTTTCCATATTATCCAGCGGTTCTCCGATGCCCATCAGCACGATTCTGGAGATGGGCAGGCCGGAATCCAGCTGGGTAAACAGCACCTGATCCACCATTTCAAAAGGCTCCAGACGGCGCACCAGGCCTCCCAGAGTAGAGGCGCAAAAAGCGCAGCCCATACGGCAGCCCACCTCCGTGGAAATGCAGACGGTGTTGCCGTAATTGTAGCGCATCAAAACCGTTTCCACACAGTTGCCGTCAGACAGCTGCCACAGATATTTAATGGTGCCGTCCCGCTGAGATTGCTGCTTGCGCACCACGGCAGGGGCGTTAATGGGGTAGTTTTCCGCAAGGGTTTCCCGCAAAGCTTTGGGCAAATTGGTCATTTCGTCATAGCTTCTGACACCCTTGTGCAGCCATGTATAGATCTGTTTTGCCCGAAAGGCAGGCTGACCCATTTCTTTCAGCAGTGTGCCGATCTCCGGCGCTGTCATGGATTTCAGGTTTGCATTCATACTTTCCTCCGCAGCTTCGCGATAAAGAAGCCATCGGTATCATATTCTCCGGGCACCAGTGCCAGCATTCCGTCGGTATTGACAGGGAATGCCTGCGGCAAATCCAGCGCCTCCAGATAAAATTCGGTATTTTCTTCCAAAAATCGCTCTACAACGCCCTCGTTTTCAGAGCGCACCAGTGTGCAGGTGGAATAGAGCAGTGTGCCGCCGGGTTTCACATAAGTTGCCTGATTCTTCAGGATCTGCAGCTGCAGCCCGGGAAGCTGAGCCATTTCCCCCAGATCCTTATAGCGAATATCCGGCTTTTTCCGGATAATTCCCAAACCGGAGCAAGGCACATCCGCGATCACCACATCTTTTGTGCCGACCCATTCAGGCACACACTGAGAAGCATCCTGCTGCCGCACGGAAATACTTTCCATGCCAAGGCGCTCCGCGCCTTTCTGAATCAGAACCGTCTTGTGGGCGTGAATATCGCAGGAAGTGATGCTTCCCGTTCCCTTCATGGCAATGGCAGCCGCAAAGCTCTTGCCACCAGGGGCAGCGCAGCAATCCAGCACGTGGGCGTTCTGCGGGATCTGGGCGCACAGCACACTAAGCCGTGCCGCAGGATCCTGCACATAAAACAAGCCTTTCTGGAAGGCTTCCAGCTTCTCAAGATTGCCGGTACCGAAAAGGGTCAGGCAATCCGCCATCCACGGATGGCGCTGCGGGGTAACCCCGTCCGATTCCAAAATGCCAATCAATTCTTCCGTGGTGGTGCGCAGGGTATTGACCTGCACCACAGTTTCCGGCGCGGCATTGTTGGCTTTGAGCATTCCTTCCAGCCGTGCTTCCCCCACATAATTCCGTAGCAGGCGAATCAACTCCTTAGGGTGGCTGTACCGGTCCTCAAGGGTTGTGGGCTCTTTCAATGTTCCCTTTGTACGCACCGCGTTGCGCAGTACGCCGTTCACAAGTCCCGACGCGAAGCGCTGCTTGGGGCAATACTTCTTTGCCAGTGTGACGGATTCATTCACCGCGGCAGACTCCGGGATCTTGTCCATAAAGTAGATCTGATAGAGTCCCAGATGCAGAATATCCCGCACCACGGGATGCAGATCCTTCAGTTTTCCCGTCAGCAGCTGCTTCAAATAGAAATCGAGACAATTCCGGTTCTGCAGAACACCGTAGCAAAGCCTTGCGGCCAGGGCCGCATCCCGGCGGTCCAGACGGTCCCGAACCATATATTCTTTCAGCGCGCCGTTAGCCCACGCGCCCTCCTTGCGGCAGGCGATGAGCGCATCCAGCGCGGTTTTTCTCGCGCTCATGATCAAAGCTCCAGCGGATGACCCCGGAAATAATCCGGTGCCGCCATCCGTTTTCCACCTTCTGCCTGCAAGGAACGGATCTCCACCGCACCCTCGCCGCAGGCGACGATCAATCCCGTCTTAGTCAAGCCAAGGATCTGACCGGGCTTTCCGTTGCCCTCCACAATGGCAGTGGAGTGAATCTTAAACTTTGTGCCTCCCAGTTCTGCCGTCGCCACCGGCCAGGGGTGCAAACCACGGACATGATTGTGGACCTGCTGAGCGGTCTTATTCCAATCGATGGGGCACATCGCTTTATCCAGCATGGGCGCGAAACTGACCTTGGTTTCATCCTGAGGCGTTCCGGCAACGGTTTCGTTTTCAAAGCGCTTCATTGTCTTGCTGAGCAGGTCAGCGCCCAAAACTGCCAAACGATTCAGCAATTCTCCTGCTGTTTCATTGGGACCGATGGGGGTTTTCGCAACATCGATAATATCGCCTGCATCCATTTTCAGTGCCATATGTTGGGCCGTGACGCCGGTTTCCGTCAAGCCGTCCAGCACCGCCCACTGATAGGGTGCAGAGCCCCGGTAGGCAGGCAAGAGGCTTGCATGGATGTTAACGCAGCCCTTGGACGGAATGTCCAGCACCTTCTGGGGCAGAATCCGGCCATAAGCCACCACGGCGATTACATCCGGCTGCAAGGAACGAAGATCTTCCACCGTTTCCTCCTGCCGGAAGTTTTCCGGCTGGAAAACGGGGATCTCATTGGCAACGGCAACCTCTTTTACGGGAGAAAATACCATCTTCATGCCGCGGCCCTTGGGGCGGTCCGGCTGGGCATATACGCCTACAATATCAAATCCGTCAGCGATCAATTGTTTCAGACAAGTCGCCGCGATATCCGGCGTTCCCATGAATACGATTCTCAAAAATATCCCTCCGAAGGATCAATCTTCATCCACTTCCAGTTCTTCCTCGGTCAGGAAACGCTCCATGACCTCGGTGTACAAAATACCGTCCAAATGATCCAGCTCATGGCAGAAGCAGCGACCGATCAATTCCTCGCCCTCTGCCTCAAACCAGTCGCCGAAGCGGTCCTGAGCACGCACCTTGGCGTAATAGGGCCGCTTTACCAGACCGTAGCGACCCGGAACGCTGAGGCAGCCCTCGGGGCCTTCCTGCTCGCCATCAGTTTCGATGAGCTCGGGATTGACCAACTCCAGCATTTCGTCCCCCACATCGACCACCACAACACGGCGCAGAATGCCCACCTGGGGTGCGGCAAGGCCGACACCGTTGGCTTCCACCAATGTTTCCTTCATATCGTCCAGCAGCTTATGCAACCGCCAATCAAACTTTTCAACCTTCTTGCAGACCTTATGCAAGGACGGCTCTTTATCTGTAAGAATTTTTCGGATTCCCATTGTTTTCCCTCTTTCATTCCTCAAATCCGTTTACATCCGCAAAGGCAGATACCCCACAGTTGCTCTTGTCCAGCATAAACTGCCGCAGCAAATGGGCGATCAACGCCCGCAACGGCCGGGTCATCCGGCAGCGCAGAGTCAGACGGTAACGGAAATTATAATTGATCTTCGGCACCGCGCAGGGTGCAGGACCGAGTATTCGGCAATTTTCCTGCCCATAAGCATCCTGCTTCAGGCATTCCTGCAAGCTGCTGCGAAGCTTTGCCGCGCCATGCAGCACTTGTGCTTCATCCTGCCCAAGCAAGGTGATGGAAGCCAGATCTCCAAAGGGCGGACAATTCTGCACCCTTCTGAGCCCGATCTCCATTTCGTAAAATCCCATGTAGTCCTGCTTGGCAGCCAGATTGATCACCGGATGCTCCGGTACCATGGTCTGGATCACTGCCTGCCCGGCGCTTTCGCCCCGGCCGGCACGACCGACTACCTGAGTCAGCATATTAAACGTGGTCTCTGCTGCCCGGTATGAACCGGAGTACAAGCTCAGATCCGCATCCAGCACACCCACCAGTGTTACATCCGGCAGATTTAAGCCTTTGGCGACCATCTGAGTTCCAATCAGAACCGGAACATGATTCTGCTTAAAGTTGTCCAGAATCTTTTCGTGGGTATTGACCGCATTGACCGTATCCGTATCCATACGGGCGATCTCCATATCCGGAAACAGCTCCAATAGTTCCTGCTGTGCTTTTTGGGTGCCGGTGCCGACACTTTTCAGCGGACCGCCGCAGGTAGGACATCTTTGCATTACAGGTTGAGAATAGCCGCAGTAATGGCACATAAGCCGTTCATTGGCACTGTGATAAGTCAATCTTGCGCTGCAACGAGGGCATTCCGGCGCTTCCCGGCAGTCCACGCACACAAGACTGCGGCTGTTTCCTCTTCGATTCAAAAACAGAATCGTCTGCTTTTGTGCCGACTTTGTATCGATCATGGCATCCAGCAGATACCGGCTGAAGGAAAGATCGTTGCCGTCTTTCAATTCTTCCCGCATATCCACGATCTGCACCTTTGGCAATTCTTTGCCGTTGTATCGGTTTTGCAGCGTATAGAGGGCATAGTCGCCCTTTTGCGCCCGGTACATGGTCTCCACCGACGGGGTGGCAGAACCGAACAGCACCAAAGCATTTTCTTTCAATCCCCGCCACAGCGCCACCTCTCTGGCATCGTACCGGGGAGAATTTTCTGATTTATAGGAGTGCTCCTGTTCCTCGTCCACAATAATAATACCCAATTGTGAACTGGGTGCAAACACAGCGCTTCGGGTTCCCACGATGACGCGGGCATCTCCGGTGCGGATCCTCTTCCACTGGTCATACCGCTCACCGGCAGAAAGGCTGCTGTGCTGCACTGCCACCTGCTCACCGAAGTAAGCTGCCAGCAGGCTTAATAGCTGGGGTGTCAGACCGATTTCCGGCACCAGCAGCAGAGCACTTTTTCCATGATCCAGACAATTCTGGATCAGCTTCAAGTATACAGATGTTTTTCCGGAACCGGTCACGCCGTAAAGCAATGCCGCCCCGGGTTTTTCCTGCACCATCTGCCCGGCTAGGGCATTATAGGCAGCTTTTTGCTCTTCGTTCAGCAGCAGCGGCCCTGTCAGCTGTGCGGGGCGGATCTCGCTGCACCGCAAAACCGGCCGCTCGCTTAATTCCAGATACCCCAGTATTTCCAGACGCTTGACCGTAGCGGTGCTTGCGCCGGTAAAATAGCACAGTTCCTTCACAGACACACTGCCGATGCTGCACATCAGTTCCAAAACCGACCGCTGCATAGCCGCAGATTTAGGCCTGCTTGTCGCGTATTCCATGACTTCCTCCACGGAAGAAGCCAAAGTCGCAATTTTCTCTGTTTTGTCGCCCAGATTCCGCAAATACTTTGCTTCATCATGGATCCATTTCTTCCGGATCAAATAGCGAATGGCAACCTGAAAGGCTTCCTCGTCCGTCACCGTTTCCCGCAGGACTGACTCCTGGGCTTCCCCCCCCAGCTCCAAAAGAAGCTGCAAAACAGAAGCCGCGTCACTTTGACGGCAGCCTTTTTCCTGCCAGGATCGATCCTCTGTCAGCCGGTAGGTATTTTTCGTGTGAAACCACAGTGCCGCAGGCAGCATAGCCCGCAGGCAATCATAAAAGGTACAGAAGCAGCGTTCCCGCAGAAATGCAGCCAGCCGCAGCATGGTATCCGACACCAAAGGTTCCGGATCCAGACTCTGATCCACGGGCTTCAGGCCATCGGCGCAGCCTTCTTCCAGGCTCAGCACAACGCCCTCCGACCGGCGGTTTCCCTTTCCAAAGGGCACGGTCACCCGCATACCCGGCTTTAAAGAAAGCGTTTCGGGAACAAAATAGGAATAGGGCTTATCGATGGCAAAAGGAGCCGCGGAAACAGCAATTTTTGCAATCATAAAGCCCCCTCCTTGTCTTACTTCATGTATTCTTCCTTCAGGCCGGCGCTCAGCTTGCCGTCAGCCACTTCACGAATGGCCAGAGTAACGGGCTTTTCCGTCAGTTCTTCGCCAAATTCTTCTGCCTCTGCGGCGATCTGGCGTGCCCGGTGGGCAACCACATTCACCAGCAAATAACGGCTCTGTACATCCTTCAACAAATCAGCAACAGGGGGGTAAAGCATCTTATAATTCCTCCATCATTCATCACCGCACATTTTTGCGATGATTTCTAAAATTGTATTGGCACAGGTTTCCACCTGGTCGTTTACGACAACATAGTCATAGCGCTTGCTTTGTTCCATTTCCCATTGGACGCGGTCCAAACGCAGACGGATCTGTTCGTCTGAAGTATCACCGCGGCCTCTTAGGCGCTGCTCCAACTCCTCCAAAGACGGCGGAGCAATGAAGATCAGTGTGGCATCTGGCCGCTTTGCCTTCACATTGAAAGCGCCGTTGGGTTCGATATCCAGAATCACACTGCCGCTTTGCAGTTTTTCCTCCAACTGGGCAGCAGGCGTTCCGTAGTAGTTGTCCATGTGGGCATCATATTCCACGAAGGCATCCCGGGCGATCATATCCTCGAAGCGTTCCTTGGTGACAAAATAATAGCTTTCACCTTCCACCTCACCGGGTCTCGGGCTACGGGTCGTCGCAGAAACGGAGAAGCGAAGATCGTCCCGCTCCGCCATGACCTGCTTCAGCACCGTGCTTTTGCCCACACCGGAGGCGCCGGAGATCACAAACAGTTTTCCCTTGCTCACAGCATTTCCTCTTCTTTCTCTTCCTTGGTCTGCCAGCGCGACTGGATCATTTCCGGAGTCAACGCCGACAGGATCACATGATCCGTATCCATAAGGATCACCGCTTTGGTCTTATGACCGTAGGAAGCATCGATCAGCATTGCCCGGTCTCTGGCTTCCTGCACCACACGCTTGATGGGAGCGGAATCCGGAGCCACCACCGCCAGCACTCTTCCTGCGGCGATCACGCTGCCGAAGCCGATATTGATCAGTTTCATAGCGTCACCTTACTCAATATTCTGGGTCTGTTCCCGGATCTTTTCCAGTTCCGCCTTGATATCCACAACAATTCGCGCAAGACGAACATCTGTGCACTTGGAGCCGATGGTATTGGCCTCCCGGTTCATTTCCTGCAGCAGGAAGTCCAGCTTGCGGCCAACGGCACCACCGCCGGTAAGCATGGTGTTCATCTGGTCCAGATGACTTCTCAAGCGAACCGTTTCCTCATCCACAGCCACTTTGTCAGCAAAAATTGCTGCTTCCGTCAAAATACGGCTTTCATCGATATTGGTATTCTCCAGCACTTCGCGAAGCTTGTTCTCCAGTCTTGTGCGGTAGTCAATAACGGTTTGGGCATTGCCCTGCTCCACCTGTGTCACCAGTTCTCTGATGGTGTTGCCGCGGCTGCGCAGGTCTGCGTCCAACGCTGCGCCCTCGGTACAGCGCATGGCATTATAGCTTTCCAGCGCCTTGCTTACCACACGCATCAGATCAGCCAGCAGCTTGTCTTCGTCCACTTCCGGTTTTTCCATGGTAAACACTTCCGGAAGCCGTGACAGCGAGGAAACGCTGATGTCATCCTTCACCCCGAATTCGGATACCATTTGACGCATAGCCGTCAAGTAGCCTTCCAAAACAGCCTGATTGAGTGTAATGGAAGTATCTTCCGCAGATTCCGATTTTATGGAGATAAATACATCCACCTTACCTCTGGAAATTGCTTGCTTTACCGCCTGCTTTACCGTGTCTTCAGCGAAGGACGCGCTGCGTGGCAGCTTTACCGTGCAATCCAGATAGCGGTTGTTGACAGAGCGAAGCTCCACGGTAAATTCCCGACTGTTAACAGTTTCCACCGCCCGGCCATAGCCGGTCATACTCTTAATCAAAGCTATTATCCCCTTTTGTATGGGATCCGGCAGTTATTCTGCCGGGGTATCCCGTAATGGTATATACATGATTCTGCTTCTTAGCAACCCGGCGGTCATAAACAATCGCCAGCACGATGCTTAAAACAAATGCAGCACAACCGGTCAAAGCACCATTTCCCCAAAGCAGTTCGCCCGCCAAATAACCAGCAAAGAACAGCACCAGTGGCAGCAGATACAACACTGCGGCACTTGCCAGCACCGGCTTTGAATCCGCTTCCACTATGACCAGTTCTCCAGGCTTTGCGCCTATGGTATTGACCGCCCGCAGCAGCATGGTCTGCTGCACGGCTCCGCATCCGGAGCATTGGCGACAATCACCGGAGCAGGCACTTTCCCGCATACGGATTACAAGCGCTGTGCCGTCATCATAAATATCCTTTATTCTTACCAACTGCTCCATCAGTCCACTCCGGCCCCTTGCACCAGAGAGACTTTGCCCAGCATATTGTAGGTACCAACCGCTCCCACATCACTGAAGGTTCCAGAGTCCACATAGACAGTTGCCTTATAGGTATCCTGACCCACCACAGCATCGGTAAAGTCCACATACACAGTCAATGCATCGGCAGACATGGCATCCACCTGAACCTTAGGTCCGCGAACCACCACATTCAGCTGTTTGGCGATAACCTTTGCTTCCATGCCTTCCGGAACATTCTTAACCTCAATATTGGTGACAGCGATGGTTCTGGTGACCAGTCCCTGGAACTGAACGGAAACAGATACTGTATCCTTCCCGGTAAGGTTTTCCACGCCCTCCGGAAGCTTAATCTCGATTTCCTTTATTACATCGCCGGGAATCTCATAAAGGCGAATCTCTCCCAGGTCCAAAACATCGCCCATACTCTCCAACAGCCGTTCCGTTCCGGAAACCTGTATGGTTTGCATATCCATCTTGATGATAGTATTTTTCTTTGTCGCTCCGCCGCCTTCCACAACATTCAGCTTCAGTGTGATTTCCTTATAGCGTTGGATCTTCAAATTCAGTCTAACCTCTGTTACATCTGTGTTTACCTGGGCCGCATCTACCGGCTCCATATTTTTGTCGCAGAGGGTATAGAGATAGGATTGATTGATCGTTTCCGTCTGCCCTTCCAGATCCACCTGAATTCGAGCAGAGGCAATCTTATTGATCACCGAGGCAGGGCCGGTCACACGAACCGTCCGGTAATCCAGTGTCAAATTCTCTCTGTCTGTCTGATATCCGTCGGGCACAGCACCGTCATAATCGATCTCGATCGGCACATCCTTGCTGGCCCGCTCCGTAACCTTCAGCGTAATCTCTTGCGGATTCTGACTGATGATCTCAATAGAATTTCCCGGAACATCGCCGGGGTAAGAAATGCTGTAATTTACCCGCTGTTCTCCTGCACTGTAAACCTTAGAAAGATCTGCCACCAAAGTAATATTATCCTTGCTGAGATTGGCAAGATCGCTTCGGTTGCCCCTCAGCTTTAATGTGACCTTGGGGGTATTCTCCGTAAGCGTCATCAAGCCTCTGCTGTGCAAAACGGTCTCATTCTCAAGAATGACAGGGATATCGTAAAAGGTTTCTTCCCACTCAGGACTAACCGTAGTGATTACATAGATCCAAAGGCCGACAGCAATCACGATCGACAGCAGAGCATATGCTAATTTCTTCATTCTTGCTCCTCCTTGCCCTTCTTATACAGCTTCTGACGCAAACGAACAGCCAAATTCTCACGCTGGGGCAGTTCATCGGCACAAAGCTCATTACGCAGCAGCCGCTCAAGCGTTTGGGGTGCCAGATGCCGCTTAAGCATGCCACCCACAGCAACAGAAATGGTACCCGACTCTTCCGATACGATCACGACCACGGCATCCGAAACCTCGCTGATACCCACACCGGCCCGGTGCCGGGTTCCCAGATCCGCACTGAGGCGGTCACTTTCTGAAAGGGGCAGCACACAGCCGGCAACAGCCACGCGGCCATTACGAATGATCATTGCGCCGTCGTGCAGCGCAGCTTTTGGGAAAAACACATTGCGGATCAATTGCTCAGACACCTGCGCGTCGATCAAGGTGCCGGTTTTGTAATACTCATCCAGATGATTCTCTCTGGCAAAGACGATCAGTGCGCCCACCCGCTCCCGGCTCATAACTTCACAGGCCATAACTGTCTGGGTAATAACCGGTGCCATTTCCGGAACCGGTTTCTCCGCACCCAAAAATTTGCTAAGCTTCATATTGCCCAGATGGTCCAGCATCCGGCGAAGCTCCGGCTGGAACAGTACCACAAGAGCAATCAATCCAACCTGCAAAAATTGCTCCAGAATAAAGCTGATGGTATGCAGTTTCCATTCATCCGTGATCCAAGCCACAACTATGATTACGACCACTGCCCTTGCAACGCGGGCTGTGCCGGTGGTGCGGATCAGCGGAAGGATCCGATACAGCAAATATGCAACAATGATAATATCCAGATAATCCGACCATGTCATTCTGGTCAGCTGCTGAAGGAGTTCCTGAATACTGTTCATAGCGGTGCACCTACCTCTTTTTTATCCTTAAAATACGGTCTTCGAAAAAACCGCATACCAAGCCTATTATCCGTACTATTATAGCGGATTTTCGCTGCAATGGCAATAGAAAACCAAAAAATATTTTCGCTTATCTGACGCAACGGGACAGCGCCCGCCGAAGCGCTGCAGCCTGGCTATAAGATGCATCCATTCCATAGCTGACACGCACCGTTCCACAGTCCAGTGTTCCGGCGCTTTCATGGGCCAAGGGGGCGCAATGCAATCCAGAGCGTACCGCAATCCCCTGCTTCGCCAATTTGCTTGCAAATTCCTCGCAATCCACATCCGGCACAAAGGACACCGTTGATGCTTGATGGTCTCCGGAAAATACCTGAAATCCCGCCTCTTTCAAGTCTGCAACTGTTCGCTCCAAGGCTCTGTGCTCCCGCTGAAATACCGTATTGACTCCAATGCTCTTCAAAGATCGCAAACCGGCAGACAGTCCGGCAATCCCAGGAACATTTACCGTACCCGCCTCCAGACGGTCCGGCAAATAATCCGGCATATTTTGATTCACGGAATCACTTCCCGTACCTCCTGCCATCAGCGGCTTCGGAACACGCCCACACAGCAAAAGTCCGGTACCTTGAGGACCCAGCAAACCTTTGTGTCCAGGCATGGCGATATACTCCGCTCCCAGCTTTCGCAAGTCTACGGGAATGCACCCGGCAGATTGGGCCGCATCCAAAATAAAAGGAACACCGTGCTGATGGCAGAGCTGCGCCATTTCATCCACCGGCAAGATATACCCAAACACATTGGAAACATGGGTAAATACCGCAGCATCCGCCCCTTCCCGCAAAGCCTTTTCAAATTCCTCTAACGTATTTTCCCAGTCAAACAGCTTTCTGCCCGCCACCTTTACCCGGGTCCCAAGCATATGCAGCGGTCTTGTCACCGCGTTGTGTTCAAAACCGGATATCACGACTTTATCCCCCGGTTTTACCAGATCCTGTATGGCGATATTCAGGCCGTGGGTGCAGTTTGATGTGAATACTACCTGCTCCGGTTCACATCCAAACATCTCTGCCGCCGTTTCCCGGCAGCGGTATACGGTTTCCGCCGCTGCCATGGCGGCAGGATATCCGCCCCGTCCGGGATTGGCGCATTGCTCCATCGCCTGCAAAACCGCCTGCCGCACCGCGGCAGGCTTATGAAAAGAGGTAGCACCGTTATCCAGATAGATCATAGCACCCGCTCCTCCGGATGACCGGACGACAAGGCATATACCTTACCGAATGTCAGTTGATTTTCCCGCAGCAGATTCACCGCAGCTGCCGCGTCTTTCCCTTGCAGACGCAGGCAGTAGCCGCAGCCCCGCTCGGACAATTCCCTTGGTGTTCTTTGGAGCATGCAGTCGATTCCCGCGTTTTTCATCCTGCGTTCTCCTTTTTGTGCAAAGGTCACCGATCGAAAAGTAATCAGCCAATCGTGTTTCATTTTGATCCCTCCCGGCTTAGCCTATGCAAAAGCCGTCGAAAGGGTGCTGACATAAAGAAAAAGGATGTGCCGAAGCACATCCTTTCATTCTTCCAAAAGACAAACTGCGTGGCAAGCCATGCCCTGCATTTCACCGGTAAAGCCAAGTCCCTCCTCGGTAGTTGCTTTCACATTGACCCGGCTTACATCAATCCCCAGATCCGCGGCAATATTCTCCATCATCTTGGGAATATGAGGCTTCAGCTTGGGTGCCTGGGCGATCACAGTAGCATCCACATTGCTCACCCGGTACCCTGCCGCATCCAGCTTTTCCCGAACCGCACGAAGCAGAACACGGGAATCTGCTCCCTTGTAGCGCATGTCGGTATCCGGAAAATGATAACCGATATCCCGCAAACCGGCAGCCCCCAGCAGCGCATCCATCACAGCGTGGAGCAAGACATCCGCATCGGAATGGCCCAGTAACCCTACCCGGAAATCGATTTTCTCACCGCCAAGGATCAGCGCCCGATCCTCAGCAAAACGGTGTACATCATAACCGTGTCCGATCCTCATTTCATTTCCTCCAAAAACAGCTCCGCAATTTTCAGGTCCAGCGGGGTCGTCACCTTAATATTGCGCTCATCGCCTTCCACGATCTTCACAGACATTCCCAGCCGCTCAACTGCGGAACAGTCATCCGTGATTTGGGCTTCCTCTTGAAACGCCTTGGTCAAAGCGCCCTTCAAAAGCTCCAGATCAAACACCTGGGGTGTCTGTACCGCCTGCAGCGCGCTTCTGTCCGGAGTCTGCACAACAACGCCGCCACGCACTTCCTTGACGGTATCCTTGACCGGAATAGCCGGTGCGGCTGCGCCGTAGCTGTTGGCCGCTCTTACTGTTCTGTCGATCACCTGCCAGCTAACCAGAGGCCGGGCGCCGTCCTGCACCGCTACCAGCTTTGCTTTGGCCGACAGCGCCGCCAAGCCCTTGGCAACAGACTCCGGACGGCTGCTGCCACCAACGATCACCGCCTTCAGCTTATCAAAGCCATGGCAAAGGTCCATGATTGGCACCAAAAGATCCTCACGGGTCACCACAGCGATTTCCCGAATAGCATCACACTGCTGGAATGTCCGCACAGTGCGGACGATCATAGGCTCGCCCCCCAACGGTGCCATAACCTTATCGATGCCTCCCATGCGGGAGGCTGTACCCGCCGCCACGATCACAGCGGCACAGTATTTCAGTGGCAGCACCTTTCGTGCGGCCTTTGTATACTTGGAAATATCCATACTTTACAGCTCCATTATGAGTTTCTTAAAGTAATTTCCCCGAGCCATGAAATTTTTAAATTGGTCAAAGGCAGCACTGGCAGGGCTCATCAGCACCACATCCCCAGCCTTTGCCACAGCGGCAGACTTATAAACCGCATCCGTAAAATCATCGCAATCGATGATCTCCGGTACGCCGGGTACATACTGAGGGCAATTTTCCACCGCCGCGCGGATCTTACCGCCGGTAGCGCCGTTGACAAACAGCTTGTTCACATGCGCGCAAATTTCCGGGCCAAGAATATCATAGGGAATATTCTTATCATACCCACCGGCAATCAAGATCACCTTTTCAGAAAAGCTTCGCAGACCTGCAATGGTTCTGCTGGGGCTGGAGGCAATGGAGTCATTGTAAAAACGCACTCCGTCCTTGACCCGTACCAGTTCAATCCGGTGCTCCACACCACCGAAGGTCTTAGCAACACGGCGGATGGTATCGTCCTCCACCAGTCCCTCCACCGCAAGGACCGCTGCCATGTAATTTTCTATATTGTGGACACCGGGGATCAAAATTTCCTTGGTATCCAGCACCTTTTCGCCATTTCGGCAGATCCAGCCGTCCTGCAGGCACACATACGCCTCGCCCAGACGGGAAAATTTCTTTGTTGTACCGTTACCGGAAAGCGCGTTTGTAATGGCATTGTCCGCATTCACGACCAGCAGGTCATTTTCACTCTGGAAGCGGAAGATATTCTTCTTTGCATCCACATACTCATCCATATCCTTATGGACATCTAAATGATTGGGGGAAAGATTGGTAACGACAGCCACGGAAGCGCTGCGCTTCATATCCATTAACTGGAAGGAGCTGAGCTCTACCACAGCAAAGTCATCCGGATTCATCTGCCGCACCAGCGGCAGCAACGGTGTACCGATATTACCGCCCAGCCATACATTTTTCCCTTGGGCCTTCAGCATCTCGGAAATCAGTGTCGTTGTGGTGGTCTTTCCGTCAGAGCCAGTCACCGCAAGGATCCGGCAGGGGCAGACCTCAAAGAACACTTCCATTTCCGATGTAACTTCCACGCCGTTTTCCCGCAAGATTACCAGTGCCGGATTATTCGGATGCATACCGGGGGTACGGAATACCACATCTGCGGTGATCCCTTCCAGATAACCGTCTCCCAAGCTCAGTTTGCAACCCTGTTTCTCCAGCTCCAGCACTTCCTCATCCAGCTTTTCCCGTGGTGTCCGGTCGCAGCCTGTCACATCGCAACCAAACTCCAACAGCAGCCGCACCAACGGACGGTTGCTGACACCCAAGCCCAGCACCGCAATCCTTTTATCTTTTAACGATGTAAAATAACTATCAAATGCACTGACCATTTTACATTCCCCGTTCCCTATTTTGATTCAGTTATAGTATATCCTTTCCCAAAAGAATTTGCAAGACATTTGACAACCACACCGCTTTGGGGTACAATAATTACGCAACCAGGTCGGACAGCCGCGGCTGCAAGCCGAAAGGCTGCAGGTGAGGAAAGTCCGGGCTCCACAGGGCAGGGATAACGGGTAACGCCCGCCGAGGGTGACCTCAGGACAAGTGCAACAGAGAGATGTAGCCGGTTTACCGGTCATAGTGAAAAGGTGCGGTAAGAGCGCACCCGCCTCATGGGAACATTGGGGTGCTGTAAACTCTATCCCGGAGCAACGCCGTGGAGAAACATATAAGGTCTGCCCGACCGTTTCGAGGAGGCGGCTTGATCCCGTGAGCAATTGCGGGACTAGATAGATGGCTGTCAAGACAGAACCCGGCTTACAGACCTGCGTCGCGACCAAAAAAGCACCGCTCTTTCGAGCGGTGCTTTTCTTATTCTTCCGTTTTTTCCGGCTGGGGTTTCTGTGCCAGTCCGGCGACATCCGTTACAGGCAACGAAAATGCGATACCTTGCGCCGCCTTTGCCATACCCATTTCCTTATAGATGGCATTGAGTACATTATCGCGGATATCTTTTTCCACGACCATCATCAAAATTTCTTTTTCCGCATGGAGCGTAATACCGAAAAATGCCGCAGCTTCTTCCTTTGCAACACCTCTTGCATTAAGGATCGTGCCTCCTCGGGCACCCTGCTCCTTGGCAACCTCCATCACATCCTCGGCAAAACCGGAATTGACGATGGCAAAAATCACTTCATGGTTATCTGTCATCATAGTCTTTACTCCCTTCCTATGCGGTTATTGCTCAAAAACTGATACAGATTCACGCCGATCACACTGCTTAAGGGTACCGCAAAGGCAATTCCTTTGCCGTTCTTAATGGTTTCAAACTTATCCTCCAGACAGTGCATAATCTGCTCCATCTTATCCTCCCGAACCACGCTGAAAATTACAGCTTTATGGATCGTCAGTCCCAGCATGTCGATTAAATCGGATTTAGCCGTACCCATACCACCCATTGCCATTTGGCAATTCACTTCAAACTGGCTGATCACATCCAGATAAAACTCACCTTTGGCGCGATCTACTATAGTGCAGAGAAGCTTCAGCTTTTTAATTGCAGATTCGTTGATCGTATTTTGCATAAATGCTCCTCCTTACATAAAATTGATTATCTGCTGGTCGTCCGCATCCAAAATCCGCTTCATAGCACGGTGCTCCTTTACTCTGCGATCCATGATGGATCGGAAACCAAGCAACTGAATGGTAATCAGGGGTGTCATAGCTACCAGTGCCACCACGCCAAAGGCATCCCGCAGCACCGCAGCCTCGCCCTGCAGACAAACACAGACACCTGTAGCAAAGGGCAGAATAAAACCGGATGTCATGGGGCCGCTGGCAACACCGCCGGAGTCAAATGCAATAGCTGTGTAAACAGGCGGCACAAACAGGCTCAGCGCCAAAGAAATAAAGTAGCCGGGAATAATGTAATAAACAAGAGAAAAATCAAAAATGATTCGGATAACAGACAGCGCAATGGAAGCACCCACACCGATACACAGACCGGTGATCATAGACTTTTTCGTGACCAGGCCGCCCGTTACTTCTTCAACCTGCGTATTCAAAACATGGATAGCAGGCTCAGCAAGAACCACCAAAACACCCATAACAAGGCCAAATACCGTCAGCAACATTTTATTCCCCCCGGCAAGAGCAAAACCAAGTTGATAACCGATGGGCATAAAGCCGACATTGACACCTGTAAGGAACATCACAAGACCAACATAAGTAAACACAACGCCCAGTGCGATCTTCAGCAGACGGCGCTTCGGCAGCCGCAGGAAAATGATTTGGCAAGTCAGGAAAAACACAACGATCAAGCCCAATGCAATGGCAACTTCCTTGGCGGTATGGGCAGCAGTATGCAAAAATGCACCTAAGATATCAGAGGATACTGCATAATCCGGTACTTGATAAGTCAAGTCATTGGTAGAAAACAGTCCAAGCACCAATACCGCCACGATGGGGCCAACGCTACATAAGGCAACAAGGCCAAAGCTGTTCTCCTTACTCCGACGGTCGCCAAGAACACTTGAAATACCAACGCCGAGAGCCATGATAAAGGGAACGGTGATAGGACCGGTAGTCACACCGCCGGAATCAAAGGCAAGGGGCAGAAGGGGATCATTTCCCTGCACTACAAGCATCAGCGCCAGTGCAAACATCAGCATATAAAACAACATCAAAAATTGAGAAAGGGACCGCTTGAACACGATCTTCATGACCGCAATCACCAAAAAACCGCCAACGCCAAGACCTACTGCATAAATCAGTACCGTTCCGTTCATTACGGCACTGACCTGCTTGGCAAGAACCAGCAAATCCGGTTCCACAATGGTGATCAGCATACCGAGCACAAAGCAAACAGCAAGTAGCAGAGCCAGCTTGCGTTGTCTGGAAAGACCGGAACCCACATGTGTGCCAATGGGTGTCATAGCCAAATCCGCACCCAGATTAAAAAGTCCAATACCAAGCACCAGCAGAACAGCACCGATGGTGAAAGTGATCAATTCCAAATCAGAAAAGTTAAACAACGGTGTCAACGCCAATATATAGACGATCAGCGTGATCGGCAGTGCAGACACCAATGCCTCCTTAATTTTTGTCCAAAGTTCCTTCAAAATCCATCACCTTTCTACATCTTAACATTTTCCTTTATTGTACCAGACAAAACGCCGTCTGCCAACCTAAAAAATGTTAAAATAATGCATATAAAAGAAAACCCCGACCAGAGGTCGGGGTTTTGGGATAAAGCTTAATCTTACTCGAAGATCTCGGTAACGACGCCGGAACCGACGGTACGGCCACCCTCACGGATAGCGAAACGCAGGCCCTTCTCGATAGCGATGGGAGTGATCAGCTCAACGTTCATAACAACGTTGTCGCCGGGCATGCACATGTCAACGCCTTCGGGCAGGTTGATAATACCGGTAACGTCAGTGGTACGGAAGTAGAACTGAGGACGGTAGTTGTTGAAGAAGGGAGTATGGCGGCCGCCTTCTTCCTTGGACAGGACGTAAACCTGGCCAGCGAACTTGGTCAGAGGATTGATGGAGCCGGGCTTGCACAGAACCTGGCCTCTTTCGATCTCCTTCTTGTCAACGCCACGCAGCAGAGCACCGATGTTATCGCCAGCTTCTGCGTAGTCCAGC
>JAFQUA010000061.1 GCA_017408725.1 Oscillospiraceae bacterium | reverse complement strand
TAAATGATCGTTTAGCGGCGAGTCGCCGCTGACGATTCGTAACGAACACAAGTAGTATTCGTTACACCATTGGGCTCACTCGATTCGTTTTTGCTGCAAAAAGCCTAGGTTCTGTGGGGTAAAATCGTTACCGGGCGGCGCAGGGCAAAAACGATAAGCGCCGCAGTGCGTGCGAAGTGTCCGCGGGCACTGCCCGCATAAACGATCATTTAGCTTTCCATTACTCTCTTACAAAAAGACCCTGCCGGATTCGGCAGGGTCTTAATTGCGAAACTCAATTACAGAGCAGCCTTAGCCTTCTCAACGATAGCAGCGAAAGCAGCTGCATCATGGATAGCCATCTCAGACAGGCTCTTGCGGTTCAGCTCGATGCCGGCCTTCTTCACACCGTTCATGAACTTGGAGTAGTTCAGACCGTAGGGAGCGACAGCAGCGCTCAGACGGGAAATCCACAGACGGCGGTAATCACGCTTCTTCAGCTTGCGGCCTGCGAATGCGTAGTTGCCGGACTTCATGACCTGCTGCTTGGCCATCTTAAAGTGCTTGGACTTAGAACCCCAGTAGCCCTTGGCCAGCTTCAGGGTAGCATTTCTTCTCTTGCGCGTCATCATCGCGCCTTTAACTCTTGCCATTTTTCGTATCCTCCTATTCTAGCCTTACTTGTACGGAATCATCTTCTTGATTGCGTCGATGTTGGTGACATCGGCGTAAGCGGTAGCACGCAGATGACGGGTACGCTTGGTGGTCTTCTTAGTGAGGATGTGGCTCTTGTAAGCGTGAGCTCTCTTAACCTTACCGGTCTTGGTCAGGTTGAATCTCTTCTTGGCACCGCTATGGGTTTTCAGCTTGGGCATAGTGGGTGATCTCCTTCCGTATCTTTCGTTAATAATATGCTTATTTGCTATTCTTGGGGGTTAAAAACATCGCCATGAAACGGCCTTCCAGCTTAGGATTCTTTTCCATGCCGGCAATTTCCGCACAAGCATCAGCGAAGTCCATCAGCAGCTTTTCGCCCAGATTGGTGTGGGCCATTTCGCGGCCGCGGAAACGGACACTGACTTTGACGCGGTTTCCGTCTGCCAGGAATTTCTGGGCAGCCTTGACCTTGGTATTGAAGTCATTGGTGTCAATGCCGGGACTCATGCGGATCTCCTTGACTTCCACGACCTTCTGGTTCTTCTTGGCATCCTTCTCCCGCTTCTTCTGGTCGTAGCAGAATTTGGAATAGTCCATGATCTTACAGACGGGGGGAACGGCATTGGGAGAGATCTTCACCAGATCCATACCCTGATCTTCTGCCATAGCATTGGCTTCGTCAGCAGATACGATACCCAGCTGGGCACCGTCGGCACCGATCAAACGAATCTCCTTATCGCGGATCTCCTCATTGAGCTGATGATCTAATTTAGCGATGGTAAGCACCTCCATTATACAACAAAAAGCGGATGCCGAAGCATCCGCATAATTCGCACAGAATCCCCTTAGGGAAGGTGGAATATGTACCGTTTCGCTTTAAGCTTACGGTGAGGCGGATGTTCAGCCTTCTTTATTACCCGTGTATTATAGCACAGGGGTTACTCATTGTCAAGCATTTATTTGCAATTTTTTATAACCATTTCCAGCGCTGCTTCAGTCGCCTGCCGGCGTACTGCTTCCCTGTCTCCGGAAAAATGGCACTCCCGTACGACGGTCTTTTCCCCGTCTGCATAGCCGATGAACACCGTTCCCACTGGATTGCCGAATTCATCGCCACCGGGGCCAGCAAGGCCCGTAACGGACACTGCAACATCACTCTCCAGCAATTTTCTAGTGCCGACCGCCATAGCCTCGGCCACCGGCGCGGAAACCGCTCCAACTTTCCGGAGCACTTCCCCATCCACGCCCAGAAGAGACTGCTTGATCTGGCTCCAGTAGCTGATGATGCCGCCTTTGTAAACTGCAGAACTGCCGCTGACCGCCGTCAGTGTAGCGCCGATCATACCTCCGGTACAGCTTTCGGCAGTTGCAAGGGTCTTACCGGCAAGGGCAGCAAGAACCTCAGATGCCAGGCTCGTCATGGTACTTCACCGTCACCTTTTCCACGTTTTCAAGAGCTCTTGCCATCAGTGCTTCCCGATCCAGATTCTTTTCGGCATTGATAAGCTGACCTAAGGTAGGCTTGGTCTTGGGATGCTTGGGGGTAAAGACCGTGCAGCAATCCTCATAAGGCAGGATGGAAGTATCCAATGTGCCGATCTTACGGGCAATGGTAACGATCTCTTCCTTGTCCATACCAACCAGGGGCATGAAGATGGGCATATCCACCACTGCGCCGGTGACAGCCATGGCTTCCATAGTCTGGGATGCCACCTGACCTAAGTTTTCACCGGTGATCAGCGCGCCGCAGCCATCCTGCTTGGCAATCCGCTGTGAAATTTCCATCATAAACCGGCGCATGATGAGAGTGAAAAATTCCTCGGGGCAGTTATCTCGAATGGTTTCCTGAATTTCTGTAAAGGAAACAATATTCACCGTCATTTTGCCGCAGTAACGGGTCACAAGCCGGGCAAGCTCAATAACCTTGTCCTTGGCAAGCTGAGAGGTATAGGGATAGGAGAAAAAGTGAACGCACTCGATCTCCACGCCCCGCTTGGCGATCATATAAGCCGCAACAGGAGAATCGATACCGCCAGAAAGCAGACACATGGCTCTGCCGCCCACACCGGTGGGCAGGCCGCCGGCACCGGGCTCGGCAGGACCGTGGACATAGGCCGCAAGGTCACGAACTTCTACATAAACCGTATAATCCGGATGGCGCACATCCACCGCCACATCGGGATGGGCTTCTGCCAAACGACCACCGATCTCCTGAGAAAGCTGAATAGAATTCAAGGGGAACTGTTTGTCAGACCGCTTGGATTCTACCTTAAAAGACTTGGCGCAATCCAGATCATCACCCAGATAATTCTCGATTGCCTCAAAAATGGCATCCAGATTCTTCTCACAGGGACGGCAGCGGCACAGACTGACCACACCGAACACACTGCGGCAGGCTTCCCATGCGCCGTCCACATCGCACGCTTCGTCCATGGGCTCTACATAGAGGGTGGACTGCATCAGATACACATCAAAATTACCGTAAGACTTCATACGGCGGCGGACATTCTGACGCAGCTTGCTTTCAAACTGACGCTTATTGGCGCCTTTCAGGACGATCTCGCCCAATTTTAGCAGAAAAATTTCTTTCACTTTCGTTTCCTCACTTTATCGTTTTCCCAGATCTACCGCACGGTACTGGATCGCCTCGGCAATGTGCTGGGGTTCAATATTTTCGCAGCCATCCAGATCCGCAACGGTTCTGGCGACCTTTAATATGCGGTCATAGGATCTTGCCGTCAGATTCATTGCATCAAAGGCCTGCTTCATCAGTTCTGCGCCTACTTCATCCAGCTCGCAGAATTCGCGCATCTCATCGGGGCCCATACGGGCATTGCACAGATTTCCGTCACTACCGAAACGCTTGTGCTGAATCTCTCTTGCCGCATTGACACGGCTTCGCACATTCTCCGAAGACTCTGCCTCGGCTCGCTGACGAAGATCCTCAAAATGCACCGCAGGTACTTCCACCACGATGTCGATTCTATCCAGCAAAGGACCTGAAATACGGCTGCGGTACTCCGTCACCGCACGATCAGAGCAGGTGCATTTTCCGGAAGGATCGCCGTACCAGCCGCACTTGCAGGGATTCATGGCGCAAACCAGCATAAACTCCGCCGGATAAGTCACCGCACCGGACACCCGGGAAATGGTCACCGCACCATCCTCCAGCGGCTGACGCATCATATCCAGTGTATCCTTCCGAAACTCCGGTAATTCATCCAAGAACAGCACGCCCTTGTGGGCCATAGAGATCTCGCCGGGTTTGGGATTGCTGCCGCCTCCGGCAAGGCCGGCATTGGAAATGGTATGGTGAGGGCTGCGGAAAGGACGCCTCGTCAGCAGCGGTTCTTTTGCCGTCAGCAGACCCATAATGGAATAGATCTGGGTCACTTCCAGTGATTCATCCCATGTCATATCCGGCAGGATGGACGGAAGCCGCTTGGAAAGCATACTTTTACCCGAACCCGGAGGGCCGATGAGCAGTACATTGTGGCTTCCGGCTGCCGCCACCTCAAGGGCACGCTTTACATTTTCCTGCCCCAGCACATCCTTAAAATCTGCTGTAACGCCCTCTGCCTGAGCCGGTTCCCATAAGGGCTCCGGTTCCAAAGTTCGTTCACCGTTGAGGGCTTCTGCCAGCTCTTTCACAGTGCGAATGCCGTAAACCGCAGGGCCTCTGGCCAAGGTAGCCTCCGCCGCGTTCTCATAGGGGACGAACAGCGCCTTCACACCTTCCCGTTTGGCAGCCAGCGCCATGGGAAGCACACCACTGACCGGCCGAAGCTGTCCGTCCAGACTGACTTCACCAATAAACGCACTGGTGGATTTCGGCTTTCTAGCACTGCCGGAAGCGCACAGAATGCTCAAAAGAATGGGCAGATCATAGTGGGTGCCGGTCTTTTTCAGATTAGCAGGGGCAAGGTTCACCGTGATCCGGCTGGCAGGAAAGGTCATGCCGCTGTTCTTCGCCGCGGCACGGACACGTTCCCGTGCTTCCTTCACCGCCGCATCGGGCAAGCCTACAATATCAAAACCCGGCAGGCCGTTGGAAATATAGCACTCCGCCGTCACCGCACAGCCGCGGATGCCGGTGATACCCAAAGTCCTTACACTGCAGATCATGTATTTCGCCCCTTTTCTCCCATTTTAGAACATTGTAGCGCATTTGCACAAAAAAGACAATCCCCTTTTCAAACGGTCTCTCATTTCTTCTCCCAATCCAGCTTGTTTTTTATGCACTTTTTTCCTCGAAAGACATTGCTTTTCGGCTTTACAAATCGAAATGAAAGTGATATGATATATGGGACGAAATTTGAATACTTTAGGAGGTATTTCATTTTGGCAAGAAAATTCAAGACTATGGACGGCAATACCGCTGCCGCCCACGTTAGCTACGCTTTCACTGAAGTAGCTGGCATTTACCCCATTACCCCCTCTTCCCCCATGGCCGACAATGTGGACCAGTGGTCCGCTGCCGGTCGGAAGAACATCTTCGGCGACACTGTCAAGGTCGTTGAGATGCAGTCCGAAGCAGGTGCTGCCGGTACCGTCCACGGCTCTCTGGCCGCCGGTGCTCTGACCACCACCTACACCGCTTCCCAGGGTCTGCTGCTGATGATCCCCAACATGTACAAGATCGCCGGCGAGCTGCTGCCCTCCGTTTTCCATGTCTCTGCCCGTACCGTCGCTGCCCAGGCTCTGAACATCTTCGGTGACCATTCCGACGTTTACGCCTGCCGTCAGACCGGTTTCGCTATGCTGGCTGAGACCAACGTTCAGGAAGTTATGGATCTGGGCGCTGTTGCCCATCTGGCATCCATCGAAGGCCGCGTTCCCTTCATTAACTTCTTCGACGGTTTCCGTACCTCCCACGAGATCCAGAAGATCGCTATCTGGGACTACGAGGATCTGAAGGAAATGTGCAACATGGAAGCTGTTGAAGCTTTCCGCAAGCACTCCCTGAACCCCGAGCGCCCCGCAATGCGCGGCTCCCACGAGAACGACGATATCTTCTTCCAGCATCGTGAGGCCTGCAACAAGTACTACACCGCTCTGCCCGCAGTTGTCGAGAAGTACATGGCCAAGGTCAACGAGAAGTTGGGCACCAACTATCAGCTGTTCAACTACTACGGCGCTGAGGATGCTGACCGCGTTATCGTTGCTATGGGCAGCGTTTGTGACGTTATCGAAGAAGTCATCGACTACCTGAACGCCAACGGTCAGAAGGTCGGCCTGATCAAGGTCCGCCTGTTCCGTCCCTGGTCCTCCAAGCATCTGCTGGCTGCTATCCCCGCAACCTGCAAGAAGATCGCTGTTCTGGACCGTACCAAGGAGCCCGGCTCTCAGGGCGAACCTCTGTACCAAGATGTGGTCATGGCTCTGGCCAAGGCTGGCAAGAACATTCCCGTTATCGGCGGCCGTTACGGTCTGGGTTCCAAGGATACCCACCCCGCTTCCTTCTTCGCAGTTTACGAAGAGCTGGCTAAGGACGATGCCAAGGAAGAGTTCACTCTGGGCATCGTTGACGACCTGACCAACCTGTCTCTGGCTGAGGTCGCTTCCCCCAACACCGCTGCAGAAGGCACCATCGAGTGCAAGTTCTGGGGCCTGGGCGGCGACGGCACTGTCGGCGCTAACAAGAACTCCATCAAGATCATTGGCGACCACACCGACAAGTACGTACAGGCTTACTTCCAGTACGACTCCAAGAAGACCGGTGGCGTTACCGTTTCCCACCTGCGTTTCGGCGACAAGCCCATCAAGTCCCCCTACTACATCAACAAGGCCGACTTCGTGGCTTGCCACAACCCCTCCTACATCACCAAGG
>JAFQUA010000060.1 GCA_017408725.1 Oscillospiraceae bacterium | reverse complement strand
TTGCAGCAGGGACGGATCACCGCTGCTGACTGGGTGGCGTTTTTCCTCTTTTCCAGCACGATCAATGCCCGGTTTGGAGATTTGATCTCTACCTGGCAGAAGATCAAGACAATTCAGGGACAGGCTGCTCGGGTGGTGGACATTGTGGAAGCCCCCAAGGAGCAGACAGAGGCCGAGGCATCAGAAACTGCAAATGTGGTTTCTCCTTCCGGTGCCGCGCCTGCGATATCCTTTCGGAACGTTTCTTTCTCCTATGGAGAAAAGCAGGCACTTAAGAATGTATCCTTTACAGTTCCGGAAGGTTCTGCTGTAGCCATTGTGGGACTGACCGGCAGCGGTAAGACTACCATGCTGAACCTGCTTGAACGGTTTTATGAAGCCGGCGAGGGAAACGTTATGATCGGTGACCGGGATGTAAAGGAGCTGTCTCTTGGGCAGCTTCGCAGCCGGTATTCTTATGTACAGCAGGATACCGGGGTGTTCGGCGGCTCTGTTCGGGAGGCAATGACCTACGGTATCCGGCGTGATCTGACAGACGAAGAGATCATCACCGCAGCCCAAAATGCAGGTGCCTGGGACTTTATTCAGAAATTATCCGGAGGATTGGACGCAAAGATCACAGCCGACGGCGCTTCTTTATCCGGCGGTCAGCGGCAGAGACTTGTGCTTGCCCGGGAATTCCTACGCAATGCGAATGTGCTTCTTCTGGATGAACCTACCTCCGCACTGGATGCCAAGACGGCCCAGACGGTGAAACAGACCATATTCCGCCTGTTCCGGGGCAAAACAATGCTGATGGTTACCCATGACATGACACTGGTTTCCGATATGGACCAGATCGTAGTCCTGCATGACGGTGAGGTTGTCGGTCAGGGCACCTATGACCAGGTTTTTGCGGACTGCTCGCTGTTCCGGGAAATGGTAGAAGCCCAGCAAAAGGAGGTGCAGCAGGTATGAAACGGATAAAGCGCTATCAAAACATTTTCAGAGAAGTCCGCATTCCCTGGGTGATGCTTGCTGTACTGCTGATATTGAACATTGTTGAATCCCATGTCTTTTTGGAGCAAACCACTCTGACAGCGGATATCATCGATACCAGTCAAAAGGCCATCAACGCCAACCAGTTGGTTCGTTTTATTGTTGTGCTGCTGGTCAATTCAGCACTGTCGATCTCTATCAATTATATCAATGGCTGGACTGATCAAAAGTTAAGCCACGGTGTTCGCAATAAGCTTTGGAACAAGCTGATGCATCTACCCACCCGCTACTACGATCAGGAAAGCGGCGATACCCTGGTGAGCCGGGTCACTACGGACAGTGACCATAGCGCTACCTATTTTAACATTGCGATCAAATTTGTCAGCACGGTCTATGCCAGTGCGGTTGCGGTCAGACAGATGTACCGCTACAGCCCGCAGCTGACATTCTATATGCTGATCGCTATGCCGATTCTGCTGGCAATCTCTGCCCTGGTGGGAAAGCTGAGTTTCACAGCGAACAAAAAAGCACAGGTAGCTTTTGCGGATGCTCTGGGTTATCTGGTTGAGAGAACCCGTAATCTGCGGCTGATCAAAGCTGCGCGCATGGAGCATGCGGAACAGCAGGCAGGTAAAAAGCGGTTTGACCGCCAGTTTCAGGTCAGTCTGCTTTCCACCACAGTTAACAGTCTGACAGCTGCGCTGATTCCCATATTTGGCGGCGTAGGTATTGTTGTCAGCTTTGTTATGGGCGGAAGACTGGTGCAGAAAGGTGTGATCACCGTTGGCAAGCTGGTGGGTTTCTACACCCTTTCCGGTTTGTTAAGCGCCCATATGCTGACCTTCCTCCAGCTCTACACTTCTTTAAAAGAGGCAAACGGAAGACTGGATAAGGTGGCAGAGCTGCTGGAGACACCGGATGAAAAACAGGAAGGCATCGAATTTGATGTGGCTGATGCGGATTTAGTGGCGGAGAATGTCAGCTTTTCTTACAGCGACACGCCTACTTTGAACGGTGTAAACTTCCGGATTCCCAAGGGGCAGATCACTGCCATCGTGGGTCCTAACGGTGCAGGCAAGTCCACACTGTTCAAGCTGCTGGAGCGGATGTATGACCCGGACAGCGGCATGCTGCGTTTTGGTGAGGAAGATATCAAAAAATATGATCTGTCTTCCTGGCGCGGATCCTTCGCTATTGTCTCTCAGGATAAGCCCTTGCTGTCCGGAACTGTTCGGGAGAATATTCTCTACGGTGTACGTAGAAAGGTGGAAGAGGATGAACTGATTCGGGTGGCGAAGCTGGCAAATATCTACGATTTTGTTATGGCTACTCCCGGCGGGTTCGATGCGCCGGTGGGAATGGGTGGCTCCAACTTCTCCGGCGGACAGCGCCAGTGCATTGCTATTGCCCGGGCCATGATGCGTAATCCCGATTATCTGCTGTTGGATGAGGCAACCTCCAATTTGGATGCCAAGAGCGAAAAGATGGTAAGCCAGGCATTGACAAATCTTATGAAGGGCCGTACCACCGTGATGATCGCCCATAATTACTCAGCTACCCGTGATGCCACCCATATCGTTGTTATGAAGGATGGCAAGGTGGAGGCGGAAGGAAGCCCCGAGGAAATGCTGGCTTCCAACGAGTATTACCGTGCTTTCGCCTGTAAATCTAGTGCGTAAAAGGGGGAACTGTCCTGTATGAAATCGACAGTTGTAAAGATGTACGATTACAAAAGCTGGGAAATCCCTGCTGAAATAACCCTGTGGCGTATTGCAGACGGAGAGATCGAACAGCAGCTGGAAAGATTGTCTCACGATCATGCTTATGAGATGGATGCAGATACAGTGGAACTGCTGGACAGCGTAGCCTGTCGGGGAGAGTGTGAATCTTCCCGCTGGAACCGGGCTGTACTGTTGATCTACCCAGGCCGCAAGCTGTGTGCCGGAGAAATTGAAACTGCGCTGATCGGGGCAAAGGTGGGTGAAAGCCGCACAGCAGCAACGCCTGACGGTGATGTCAAGCTGACTGTCACCCGCATTGTGCGCCGCCGCAATCTGCCGATAGGAGACGAATTGGTGAAGGCTGTTGGCATCAAGGATGTGGAGACGGTGGAAGGCTACTACCGCTGGTACCGGGATCAAAATGAGCCGGAGCGGCGGGCCAACGCAGCCATGCGCATCGCATACCAGATGATCAAGCAGATTGTCGAAAAGTCTGAATTCTGCTTCGATGAGAACGAGAAACGAGACTGGCTTAACGACCGTGTGGAGCGGTACTACCGCGCATTAGTTTTGGCTGGCATAGATCCTACGATCCCTCAGGAAGGAACGGTATTTCTCACTGAGGAGCAGGCAAAAGCAAAGATGTATGCTGGTTTTGAACCACAATTCAGCATCTATGTCGTTTGCGGACATTTGGTAGAAACACTGACAGGTGTGGCTGCGGAGACTTTCTGCGAAGAAGCCATTGAAGAGCTTGCCACAGACAACAATATGCCTGTGGAGGAACTGGTGGAAAGAAGCGGCAAATATGCGTGCTATGACAAGCTTCTGCAGGACAAGGCATTGGCTTTGCTTGCCACTTATACAGAACAGTTTTTGGAGGATTAAGCCATGGTATATGAGGCAACAGATCAGACCTTTGACGAGCTGCTGCAAACAGACTACGCTGCTGTAGATTTTTACGGTACCCATTGTGGCCCTTGCAAAATGCTGGAGCCGATCTATAACGAGATGAGCAATGACTATGCGATGCTCCGGTTTATCAAGGTGAATATAGATCATTGTCCGAAGCTAAAGGAGCGGTTTCAGATCTATGCAGTGCCTACGCTAAAATATTTTCGCAACGGAAAGCTGTTCTATGAGGGCAAGCATCATGGTGAACGGTCGGTCATGGACAGTGAGCTTGCGAAGCTGCTTTACGATTGAGGTGTATTATGGGAAGAATCCGACTAAATGAAAACCCGGAAGTCGTGAGAACTGTACGGGAAGGCCTGAAGAAGACCGGTGGCTACTGTCCATGCCGTACAGAGCGGACGGAAGAATATAAGTGCGTGTGTCAGGAGTTCAAAGCTCAGTGTGCCGACCCGAACTTTGAGGGTTTCTGCCACTGCCTGCTGTACTACAAAGAAAAGTAACGAAAATAAGCCCGGCACACCGTGCGGTGCGCCGGGCTTATCTACCTTATCAAAGGAAGTGGATACCGCGATTAATCAGAAAACTGCGTAGCTTCTGATACTTGTCCCGGCTTACGGGGAGACAGGTCTGGTCATTTAGAGTTGCCTCGTAGGTCTTTCCAAACATGGCAGACCTTACAGAGATAATGTTATTCAGAGGAACCAGGTAGGACTGATGAATCCGAAAGAAACCAAAATCAGAAAAAACGGATTCCATCTCATCCATAGTGCGTCGTACAATGTATTCCACACCATTGGTACAATGGATCTTGATGACCCGCTTGTCCTTACCGATATAGGAAATTTCCGCGGGTGAGAGCAACACAAAGCCGATGCTGGTATCCACAGCGATCCTCTCCCGGGAATAGTCGCTGGTGCTTGGCTGGTTGTGTGCCGCAAAGCGATCCAGGGTCTTTTTTAACCGCATCAGATCAATGGGCTTGGTGAGAAAGTCCAAAGGCTCATAGTCAAAGCTTCTGACAGCAAAATCCACATAACCGGTCAGGAAAACATATTTCACATGGGGTTGATTATCTCGGATGTACTCGGCAATGGAAAAACCGTTAGTATCCGGCATGTCAATGTCCAAAAAAGCAAGATCGATTTTTTTGCCCTTTAGAATATCCAACGTCTGCGCCGCATTTTCGGCACAATGGATATTTTCAGGCACTACCAGCTGTGACATGGCACTGTAGGAAAGATGCAGAGAGTTCTTGTCGTCATCTACGATGAGAACAGATATCTGATTCATGTCGCACCTCCTTGGATGCTCATAGGAATTTTCGCAACAAAGTGAATAATGTCGTCATCCATCCGGGAGTATACAACACCCCGGTAACGGTGCAGCAGATTCTGAATGCTGCTCAGACCAATGCCTTCGTGACCGTTTTTAGTAGAATGCCCAGGCTTGTAGATATCCTGCAGAAAACTGGCGGTATCCTCTTTTGGCATTACCTTGTTGGCAACATGAATGATGCAATCCTCACCACGCTTCAAAATATACAAATGGATGCCGAAGGATTTGTCCTTATGCGTGCGAACTTCATCAATAGCATTTTGCAGGAGATTGCCGATAACCTTATTGGTTTCATAAACGCTGGTAACTACATTTGATAGATCATTCTGAATATCCATATGTAACTCGATGCCGTATTCGAATGCCATGGTTCGAAAACTGAATACCAACGCGGCAATTGCAGGGTCCTTGATCGGAAGATAGGTATTCATTTCAGTGGAGTCCCGCACCAGATTATCGAGATAAGTGCGGCATTCGTCCATATCGCCCTTGCGAAAAAGACCGGCTAACGCTTGCACATGGAAATTATAGTCATGGCGTTGAGATCGAATGACGCTCATATACGCCTGCATTTCATTGCGGTAGTCCTGCTCTACTAAGGTTGCCAGCCGCTCCCGGCGGTATGCCACCATTAGACATGCTGCGTAAACTCCGCAACCGTAAAGTGTGCAGCTGCAAATAAAGGCACCAACAGATGCAATACCCTGAAGTCCGGGCACGATCAGGTAGTGGAACACGCACTCACACACTGCCATCAAGCCCAATACTGCCCAAATATAAACTTTGCGGACAGTAAACCGCTCCGGGCTTTTGCTTTCGAAAAACATCTCCCAGTCAGCAGGCGGGAAGAACCCGCGGCAGAAGAACGCAGCGAGCACAAGCGCAGCGCACATGACGGTTGATATGGTGATCGCGGCAAGAGGTTTCCATGTAGCGCTGGCAAGCCCACAGTTACCGGAAAGCAGGCAATAGGTTCCCACGGACAGAAAATAGGCAAGCAAACGGTTTTGCGGCGGCTGCTCCTTGGTGAGCGGCAGAAGAAACGCCAGCGGAAGCAGAAGCAACGGTGTAGCATCGATGGTAACGGACAACCGTGAGAGCAGGTATGCAGCACCGGTGCAGATTACAGCTGCGGGGAATATTCCCTGGAAGACGGCTGATTTTTCACAGTGAAAGAACAAGCAGACTATCGCCCATGCAGCCGCAGCACAAATGCATATATAAACAAACTGCACAGGACCATCACCTCGCAAAATCCAGAAGAATAACCAAAATACTATAATATTATACAATATAACCCCCCTGAGTGCAAGATTTAATCAGAAAGGAAATATGAAAACCATGGATAAACATGTCACATTTTCCCCCCAGGGCGTTTGCGCCCATGAGATCAGCTTTGATATTGTGGACAACCGCATTTTTAATGTGAAGTTTACGGGTGGCTGCGCCGGAAATACCCAGGGTGTAGCGATCCTGATCGATGGCATGGAGGCCAGAGCTGCAGTCAAGCGGATCAAGGGCATCAACTGTCACAACGGCACTTCCTGCCCGGATCAGCTTGCAGCTGCCATCGAGCAGTGTCTGAGCGATATGGGAGCGTAAATATGATCAATAAGCTGTATGATTTTAAAAGCGTCACGATTCCAGAAGCACTGCTGAAGGCAACCGTGACCCATGAGGAAATAATGGATGAGCTGCGGCAAACAGCTGAGCGGTTTACAACCATTGCGCCTGCTTCTGATGGAATCAGCAACGGAGATATTGTCGTACTGGAAATTCCGGA
>JAFQUA010000059.1 GCA_017408725.1 Oscillospiraceae bacterium | reverse complement strand
TGCTGAGAAGGACGGTCCCGAGCGTATGATGTGGGCTGTCAAGCTGCTGCAGGAGAACTTCAACAATGTTCCTCTGGCACTGGACACCGCCAACAAAAAGGCTATCGAAGCCGGTATCAAGGTTTACAACCGTACCAACGGCAAGCCCATCGTCAACTCCGCTGACGCCGGCTCCCGTATCTCCTACATCGACCTGGCTGCTGCCAACGATGCGATCTGTATCGCTCTGTGCTCCGCTGACGGTATCGCTAAGGATAACGCTGAGCGCGAAATGCACTGCGACAACATGCTCGAGCGCGGCCTGTCCCTGGGCATGACTTCCGACGATCTGTGGTTTGACCCCCTGTTCCTGGTCGTCAAGGGTATGCAGGACAAGCAGATGGAAGTTCTGGAAGCCATCAAGATGTTCTCCGACAAGGGCCTGAAGTCCACCGGCGGTCTGTCCAACAACTCCAATGGCGCTCCCAAGAACGTCCGTCCCATCATGGATTCCGCTCTGGTCGCTATGTGTATGATGCAGGGTCTGACCTCCGCTATCGTTAACCCCAACGACCTGCGGCTGATGGAGACCATCAAGTCCTGCGACATCTTCAAGAACCACGTTCTGTACTCCGACTCTTACCTCGATCTGTAAGAAATAGTATATTTCCCGTATTGCGATCCGGGAGGGAGATACCTCCCTCCCGGATTTTGCGTTTTTGGGAGGCTTCCGTTTGCGGTGCCCGACAGAAGCGGCGCCTAACAGGCAGGCTTGCTTCTTGTCGACCGCGGCACTTGCTTGTCCGCTCGCTGGATCTGCCGCCGGCAGCGCTCGCGTGCACAACCCTCCCAGCCACTTTGTTCTTTTCAATATCCCCTTGCGGAGGATCAATTAACTTCGTATATTCAGCCCCTATGGGCTTTATATAAATAACAGAATTATTTTTGGGAGGAATTTACATGAGCGTATTAACCGATCTCATTTACGGTGGCAGCAATGCTGTTGCCGGGTTGACCGAGGGTGCGGTCAACGATGCCATTGCCAAATATGGCGCAGACAAAGAAATTGCCTTCCCCGATACCGCATATTATTTCCCCACCATTTATGCCGCCACCGGCGTGAAGGTCAAGACGCTGGGCGATCTCGTTCCCTGTGTCGGCGTTCTGAAGAGCCTCATTACCAATCAGGAAGATCTGGGCCAGGCGCTGAATGCCGGCCTGGCCACCGCTGTCGGTGCTGAAATTCTGGAAGGCCTGAAGTGGGTTGAGAATGCCGAGCCTTACGCAAACGAATCCGGCATCGGTTTCGTGCCCGATCCCATCATCCGCTCTCTGGGTGTTCCGCTGGTTACCGGCGATATCCCCGGTGTTGCTGTTGTTCTGGGCAAGGCTGAGAATGCTGAGGATGTTGTCAAGGTCGTTAAGGATTACCAGTCCAAGGGTATCATGACCTTCATGGTCGGTGATGTCATTGAGCAGGTTGCCGAAGGCGGCGTCAAGATGGGTCTTGAGTTCCGCGTAATCCCTCTGGGTCACGATGTGACTTCCGTTATCCATGTTGTTACCGTTGCTATCCGTGCAGCTCTGATCTTCGGTAATGTGCAGCCCGGCGATCTGGCAGGTCTGCTGGATTACACCAAGAAGCGCGTTCCCGCATTCGTCAATACCTTCGGCGCTATTGATGCCGTTGTGGTTTCCGCCGGTGCCGGTGCCATCGCTCTGGGCTTCCCCGTAGTTGTGGACATCGATCTGGGCGAAAATCAGGTTCCTGGTGCTCTGGAATCCGTCTGTGATCATGATAAGACCGTTGCCAAGTCTCTGGAACTGCGTGAGATCAAGATCAAGGTCACCGAGCTGCCCATTCCCGTGGCTTTTGCCGCTGCTTTCGAAGGCGAGATCATCCGTAAGGCAGATATGCACAACGAGATGTGGTCCTCCAAGAACCCCACCGCAGAGCTGGTTGTCATGAAGGAACTCTCTGAGGTCGAAGATCACAAGATCACCATCGTCGGCCCTGACTTTGATGCAGCCAAGGATCTGGCTCTGGTTACTTATGTGGAAGTCGCTGGCAAGAAGATGCAGCTGGACTTCGAGTCCGTCATCGAGCGTAAGTTCCACGCATGGTTCAACTACATGGAAGGCGTTATGCACACCGGTCAGCGCAATCAGGTCCGTGTCCGTGTTTCCAATGCCGCATTTGAAGCCGGCCTGCGGCTGAAGGACTTCGCGGAAGTTCTGTATGTCATGGTCAAGAACGAGTTTGACGCAGTTGTTGATAAGTGCCAGGTCACCATCATCACCGATGCAGCAGAAGCCGCCAAGTTCCGTGATGAGATCGCAATGCCCCGTTACGTACAGCGTGATGACCGTCTGGCTTCCATGACCGACGAGTCCGTTGACCGTTACTACACCTGCATCCTGTGCCAGAGCTTTGCTCCCGCCCACTGCTGCGTGGTCACTCCCGAGCGTCTGGGCCTGTGCGGCGCCGTTTCCTGGCTGGATGCCAAGGCAACCAACGAACTGGATCCCAACGGCCCCTGCCAGCCCATCCTCAAGAAGGGCCTCATCGACGAGCGCACCGGCCGTTATGAGGAAGTCAACCGCATGATCGCGGAAGCTACCCACGGCGCTGTTGAGAATGTTACTCTGTACTCCATTCTGGAAGATCCCATGACCTCATGCGGCTGCTTCGAGTGCATTTGCGGTATTGAAGCTGTTTCCAACGGTGTTGTGGTTGTCAACCGTGAGTATAAGGGTATGACTCCCGCCGGCATGACCTTCGGCGAACTGGCATCCTGCACCGGCGGTGGTGTCCAGACTCCCGGCTTCATGGGCCATGGCCGTCACTTCATCGCTTCCAAGAAGTTCCTGGCTGCCGAAGGCGGCATTGAGCGTATCGTTTGGATGCCCAAGGAACTGAAGGACGATGTGGCAGAGCGCCTGAACAAGACTGCTTTCGAGCTGTACGGCATTGAAAACTTTGTCGACATGGTCGCCGACGAGACCGTTACCTGCGATGCAGAAGAACTGATCGCATGGCTGACTGAGAAGGGTCACCCCGTTCTGGGTCTGGAGCCTCTGATGTAAGCGACATTTGAGGTGCGGCGGGAAACCGCCGCACCACCGTAGAAGGCTCCCTTGTGCAAAGGGAGCTGTCAGCGAAGCTGACTGAGGGATTGTTACAACCCCTCCGCCCCTGCGGGGCACCTCCCCTTACACAGGGGAGGCTTTATCTATTCCCGAAAGGAATTTCCGAGAATGAAAGTAACCTTCCAAATCGAGGGCGGAAGCCCTGTTCAAATTGAGTGTAACGCCGGTGATAATCTGCTGGAACTGGCACGCCGGGCCAATGTTGCCATCGACGCACCCTGCAGCGGCAACGGCTCCTGCGGCAAGTGCCGCGTAAGGCTTTTGGAGGGCGAGGTGGAATCCATCCCCTCCCGCCATATCTCTGACGAAGAATATACGGCCGGCTGGCGCCTCAGCTGCAACTGCAAGGTGGTTTCCGATTGCACCGTGCTGGTGCCGGACATCGCCAGTGCCTACCAGACCCGCATGAAGACGGCAGACCTTTCTTCTCCTGAGGAGGTGGCCATGTTTACCAAGGCGCAGGAGACCATTTCCGCCAGCGGCATTGCTATGACAAACAGCTTCCGTGCATTCCAGCTGGAAATGTCCGCCCCCAGCGAGGATGACACCATGCCGGATATCGAGCGGCTCCAGTGGGCAATTCAAGCTGCCGGGGAAGAGATCGCCCGGGTAGAAGTGCCCTACAGCGTCATGGTGAAGCTGGCAGCTACTTTGCGGGAGAACGATTTCCGGATCTCGGTCAAGGGTAAGCTTCGGGACGGCGTATTTACCTGCATGGATCTGAGCAGTTATGATGACACCGTCATCGCGGGCGCGGCTATCGACATTGGTACTACCACCGTTACCATGGTGCTAGTAGATTTGCAAAGTGGCAAATTGCTTGCCAAGGGTTCTTCCGGCAACGGGCAGATCCGTTTTGGCGCGGATGTTATCAACCGGATCATCCAGAGCACCAAGCCCGGCGGCAAGAAAGCTTTGCAGGATGCCATCGTTAAGGAAACGCTGAATCCCATTCTGGGCAACTTGTGCAAGAGCGCGCTCATCAGCGCAAAAAGCATCGTGAATTTGTGTATCGGTGCCAATACCACCATGAACCACCTTTTGGTGGGTGTGGATGCAGACCCTGTGCGGATGGACCCCTATATTCCCAGCTTCTTCGCGTGGGATGGGCTGAAAGCCGGAGATCTGAAGCTGGTGGCAAATCCTCTGGCTCCCGTGGTCATCGCTCCCAACATCGGTTCTTATGTTGGCGGTGATATCACCGCCGGTACGCTGGCTACCATGATGTGGGACAGCGACGAGATGACACTGTTCATCGATCTGGGTACCAACGGTGAGATCGTATTCGGCAACCGGGATTTCCTCATGAGCTGTGCCTGCTCTGCCGGCCCTGCCTTTGAAGGCGGCGACATTTCCTGCGGTATGCGTGCAACCGACGGCGCCATTGAGGCCATTACCATTGATAAAGATACACTGGAACCTACCTTAACGATTGTTGGCGAAGCCGGACAGAAACCGGTGGGCCTCTGCGGCAGTGGCATTATTGACATCATTTCTGAACTGTACCGGGTGAAGGCTATCAATGCAAGAGGCTTGCTCTCCCGGGAAAACAGACGGATTCTGCGGGATCACCACGGCATGGGCCGTTATGTGATCGCATTCCCCGAGGAATCGGAAACCGGACGGGAAGTTTCCATCAATGAGGTGGACATTGATAATTTTATCCGCGCCAAGGGTGCCATCTATTCCGGTATCGACACATTGCTGCAAAGCGTGGATATGACACCGGATTGCATCGACCGGATTTGTGTTGCCGGCGGTATCGGCAGCGGTATCAATATGAAAAATGCCATCAACATCGGCATGCTTCCTGATGTAGAACTGGAGAAGTACCACTACATCGGCAATTCCTCTCTCACCGGCGCTTACGCTATGGTGATGAGCGACGAGGCGGTGGAAAAGTGCCACGAAGTTGGCGCCAATATGACTTATCTGGAGCTTTCCACCTATCCGGGGTACATGGATTCCTTCGTGGCGGCCTGCTTCATTCCCCATACGGATGCGTCACTGTTCCCGAATTCCAAACAGGAGATGTAATATGCAAGTAGAAAATCACAAGGAAGAAGTCCCTTTTGCCCATTATGAGGAGCTGTTCCGTACCTTGGATCCCCAAGAGGCGGCAGAGCGTACCGGTGCAAAGTGGGACGGAGAAGAAATTTATGTAAACCTGCTTGACAGAGAGTTTGCTGTTTCCCATCCGTCCTATGCCTTGCGGGCGCTGGACGGCGGCAAATTGCCGCCGCTGCCCACTCAGACTTTTTTGCTCCGATACTTGTTGGAAAGTAAGACCGTTGCGTGGGCAGGTCAGTGGAAGACTTTCCGGGAAATGCCTTGGGGCGAAATGTACATCAAGCCCTATACGGGCCGGGTGCTGACCCGTGCCGCCTTTACCTTTGGCACCCGGTTGGCGGCCTTCAAAGCTGCCTGCGAGAAGATGGGTGCTGCAGCACTGAGCCATGGAGATGCAGGCTTTGAGTTCAATTTGATCGGTGATTTCCAGATGCAGATTCTTGTCTGGGAAGGGGACGATGAGTTTCCGCCCAACGCCCAGATCCTGTATTCTGACAATTTCTCCGAGGGCTTTGCAGCCGAGGACAGGGTGGTTGCAGGTGATATTTTGATCTCTACAATCAAGGCGAATATGTAAAAAATTGCATAAAGGTTACAATGCCGCAGTTCTGTGAACTGCGGCATTTTTCCGGGAATTATGGTAAACCAAATCAAAAAATTAAGAAAAAAGACGCAAAAAGAGCAAAATAAACAACAAAATATGATGAATTGCTCTTGATTATTTAAAATCGATGTGTTACAATTTGTTACAGTCTCTGGGAAAAATTCCCATAATTGTTACACAAATTCGACATATTATCCTGAATGCTTATTCTGGTGAAAGGACGGCGATACAGTGAAACTCCGCGTGATTTCCCTGTTTCTGGCAATCGCAATTATAATACTGCTGATTCCAACCCCTGCGTCCGCCGTTACATCCAAGGCGGCAGAACTGGAAACGCAGATCAAGAATACGTATCGTTCCGCTATCCGGTACTCCGGCAGATGGTCCTTTAACGGATACTGCGGCTCCCTGGTCAACTGGCAGACCTATCTGTTAGGCATCGATACCCAGAAGTACGGCTGCGACGGTAAGGATGAGTACGACCATTACAGCAATCTGGGCACTACCACCGGCGGCTATCGTGTTAAGTGTTACCCCGCAGCGCAGTACGATCTGCGTACAGCACTCAATTCCATTACCCGCAACGGAACGGTAGATGCCTATAATATCCTTGTGGGCTTCCAGAAAACCAATACCCGTGAAGGCAGTATTTACGGACACGCCGTGTTTGTACATGGCATCGTGGACGGTACGGTATACTTTGTGGAGTGCTATTCGACTTCGTTGGATGGAAGATACTGGGCAGAAGGAGAGCCAATTCACTGCTCTATTGATACCTTCTGTGATTATTACGCCCAATGGACAGTGTTCGACGGTGTGGCATATTTTGGGCTGAAAACCTATGCCGATGCCTGCCGGGAATATCCTTCCAGTATGTATGCCATGGTCATCAGCGATGCAACAACCTATTCTGAACCTGCTGATCCGGGAATTTATAACGGGTCTTTGAGCGGCCATATTGCGATAGCCGGTGAAATGGTAAAGGTTACGGCACTGCTGGAAACTCCTGGTGGAAAATATTGGTACCGCATTGACCAGGACGGCGTGCCGGAGTATATTTCTGCGGAAAAGCTGGTACGGGTGGCAGATTGCTTTGACGATCTGGGTCTTGCCGATCACCGAATACCAACGGTTGTACGCAAAGGAAATGGCTTTGTTTTACGGGGTACCATATTCTCTGTTGACAGCCGAATCCGCAATGTGAAAGTTATGGTCTACGATCCAGCCAAAGGCATGACCGAACCGATCATGGAGGGACAGCTGGAGGTGGACGGCAAGAGTGTCAGTCTCAACACCTGGCAGTTGGACCGGTATATGACTTTCCGACGGCTGCAGGCGGGAACTTACAGAATCGCTATAACCGCAGATGTAGAAACCTATGTGCTGAAGGATGGTGCTGCGGTGATGGACAGCGATACCGTGACGGTGTGGAATTCTGAGTTTCGTGTGGTGACAGATTGGAAGCAGTATGCTACCGTAACCTTTGACGGGAACGGCGGAGCCCCTCAGATTAGCCAAACGGTGAATGCATACGGAAGCGGTATTAAAACCCTTCCTATTGCCAGCCGAGCCGGCTATACCTTTGCAGGCTGGGCGTTGGACCCTAGGGGCGATCAAATGGTTACGGATGAATATGAGATACTTGCCGATGTGACGCTGTACGCCCAGTGGTTGGCCGAAAGTGACGGTTTGTCCGGATGGCAGATGGTAGACGGTTTCTTGCGCTACTATCTCAATGGAATTCCGGTAGGGTGGGAGATCTCTCCTATTGATTCGGATAGAAATATGATCGAGAACTGGCGGAGACCGGGAGGCACGCTGGTGGCAGCAGGCACTGCCTTGCATGAAACGGCACCTTGCTTCGTTGCTGTCCAAGCCCAGAGTGGTAATCCCACGGAAACCCAATCAAAGCTATGATGGAAAAACCGGTGCAGCCGCAGGCAGCACCGGTTTTTTATGTTTAGGATGTGCGGACAGCGCAAACCACAAAACGGCCGTTGTCCAATGTGTATTCGCAGGTGGAAAGGGTTACTAATTTGTCTCCGTATACCGGTGTGATGCCGGTATCATAGTAATCCATTTTTTTTATGGTTTGTACAAATTCGTTGAACTCCTCTTCCGTAGCAGCATCGCTGAAGCGATGGTAGGGGTAATAGTTTTCAGTAATATTGGCAGAGGTTTTAAATACGGCCCAGATTGTGTAAGTATGGTGCTCATAAAGAGTGTCAAAGGTGAATGTCTGGTGTGTCTGCCAGAAGTCCTTGGACTGGAACTTGTGCAGCTGGGCAAACATGGAGCCGTCTTTCATATGATGGCCGTAGAGTGTAATATTGTCGGAGGGGCGGTTGATGTCGCAGGACTCCCGGGCGTAGATCGCACCCCAGTCAGAACTCATTTTGTAGAAATTCCGTTTCAGATAATAGTCCGGATTGTCGGGAGTCTGCATAACGGGGTAATTGACCTTGGTATCCGCAATGGTGATCCAGCCGACCATGTCATTATTCAGTTCGTAGAAGGGCAAGTACTCCGGAAGGATCTGTGGTTCTGTGGGTTCGGTTGGCTTCGAATCTGTAATGCCGGTATTGGGATCTGTTGCCGGATTCGGGGGCGCGGTAGTCTCCGGCTGTGTGGGAGTGGTAGCGCGCAGGCTTTCCAGGCGGCTTGCCAGATCATCATAATCACTGCCGGCTTGCCGGGAATCCACCCAGTAATTTATTAGATAGGCAGAACTAAATATAAAAACACCGCCTAAAATGGCTATAGCCAGACAATACAGAAGACCAGCAACACTTATTCTACCTACCTTAAGGGATAAAAAGTTCGCAAGCTTCCCTTCCTTTTTCTTTTCTTGTTCCATAAAAATCCGTCCTTTCAAGGGTGCATTTATCATACAAAATTTCCCGGCAATTGTAAAGTAATTTTTTGGGGCTGTTATGCTGCGCCAACAAAAGGATCATTTGGGCGTGTTTTACAAAACTGTTGCAAACGCAACTGTAAAATGCTAAAATGGTATCATTACCAAAAAGAAAATCCACAAAAGAAGTGTTATACTATGATTTCCAGAGAAACCTGTCTGCGGGTTCTGTAAAAAGCGGTTTCCACCGGTGCCGATCCCATTTCCGGTGACTTCTCGTTGCAGAGCAGCGGCTTTATGATCCGCGATGGCAAGAATGCAGAGTATGTCAAGTCCTTCACTGTGGCAGGTAACTTCTATGAACTGCTGAAGAACATCACCGCCGTGGCTTCCAATCTGGAAATGCCCGGCATGGGACGGTTCGGCGCACCCAGTGTGCTGGTGGAAGGCTTGTCCGTTGCAGGCAAATAAATGTCCGTACAATATAGACAAAACTGGGCAGGTTGGAAACCCCAACCTGCCCATATTTTGCTGAAAATTAAAGAGGATGTCTCTTTAGAGTAGGTTTTCTATTGCGTTTTACAGGCGATTGTGGTAAAATACCCCCATTCAACCTAAGTTATCATGGAGGTAATGTCAAAATGAATTATATCGACGAAACCTTACAGAGAGTGATTGCTCAGAACCCCGGTCAGCCGGAATTCCATCAGGCTGTCCGTGAAGTTCTGGAGTCTTTGCGCCCTGCAATCGAGAAGAACGAGGAGAAGTTCCGCAAGGATGCCTTGCTGGAGCGGCTGACCACTCCCGAGCGCTGCATTCTGTTCCGTGTTCCCTGGGTGGATGACAATGGTCAGGTGCAGGTCAACAATGCGTACCGCGTTCAGTTCAACTCTGCCATCGGCCCTTACAAGGGCGGCATGCGGTTCCATCCCAGTGTGAATCTGTCCATTATGAAGTTCCTTGCTTTCGAGCAGACCTTCAAGAACAGCCTCACCGGTCTGCCCATCGGCGGCGGCAAGGGCGGTTCCGACTTTGACCCCAAAGGCAAGTCTGACCGGGAAATTATGGCATTCTGCCAGAGCTTGATCACCGAGTTGTATAAGTACATCGGTGCGGATACCGACGTACCCGCAGGTGATATCGGTGTCGGCGCAAGAGAGATCGGCTTTATGTACGGCCAGTATAAGCGCATTCGTGATGTCTACGAAGGTGTGTTCACCGGCAAGGGCCTGTCCTACGGCGGCAGCCTGGCAAGAACCCAGGCAACCGGCTACGGCCTGCTGTATCTGACCGATGAGATGCTCAAGTGCAACGGCCATAGCCTGGAGGGCAAAATCATTGCTGTTTCCGGCGCCGGTAACGTTGCTACCTACGCCATTGAAAAGGCATGGCAGCTGGGTGCCAAGCCCGTTACCTGCTCCGATTCCACCGGCTGGATCTACGATCCCGATGGCATCGATGTGGCTACCCTGATTGAAGTCAAGCAGAAGATGCGTGCCCGTTTGACCGAATATGCTGCCCGCCGTCCCAACGCTGTCTACCACGAAGGCAAGGGCGTTTGGAGCACCAAGTGCGATGTGGCTCTGCCCTGCGCTACTCAGAACGAACTGTTGCTGGAGGATGCCAAGATGCTGGTGGCTAACGGCTGTATGGCTGTTGCCGAAGGCGCTAACATGCCCACCACACTGGATGCTACCAAGTATCTGCAGGATAGCGGTCTGCTGTTCTGCCCCGGCAAGGCTGCCAATGCCGGCGGTGTCGCTACATCCGCTCTGGAAATGAGCCAGAACTCCGAGCGTCTGAGCTGGAGCTTCGAGGAAGTGGACGCAAAGCTCAAGACCATCATGGTCAACATCTTCCACAATCTGGATGCCGCTGCCAAGGAATATGGCTTCGAGGGCAACTATGTTGTGGGTGCCAACATTGCCGGCTTCCTGAAGGTCGCCGATGCCATGAGCGCACAGGGTATTGTTTAATTATGAAAACAGAGCGGGCGTGCCGTAAGGCACGCCCGTGTTTTATGCAAAAATGGCATTCAGCAGCTCAGCAAGGGTGGAATCTGCTGTAGCGTAAATGTCCGCGGCGCAGAGATATCCGTTGGATTCAAAGTAGATCTTATACAGGATCCCATCCTGTTGAGTCTGGAATTTGGAGTAGGATATATCCAGCCCCTGCAAGTTGGCGGTATTTGGAAGACCTGAAAACCAAATTCGTGCAGGATTTCCTGATTGGATTCAATAGAGTCAAACAGATAGTACACATCCAGCTTGTAGACCGGCCCATTGGCAGGTTCCAGATTTGACACTATGCCAACCGAGGACTTTTTATTATCCCGCCGGTGTAACCAATAGGCGGTAATATCCCGGCAGGGCTGTTTTGGGAACATGGCGTTTTTCATCAGCATTGCTGTGGGCTCGTTTTTGGCGATGCAGCCGGTCAAAGCCTTCCGTGGGAATCCCCGGGGGGTGTTTGCAGTAAAAGCATCTATTGCCTAGCGGTTTATGATGAAGCAAAATCGTACTGCATAGGATTCTCCTTAATTATTTCTCTGTTCGGGAATCTTTTGATCAATAGAGCGCTGCTTGATCAAAAATACCGCCAGAACTTCTGCCATGAACTGCAGCAGAGAGATCTGTCCCTGTGTCCACAAGTAGTTGGCAGTACATTCGTCAAAACCCACATAGCCGCGGAATACGCCCCGGTCCATGATGGCGCAGTGGAGCATGCTCTTGATGCCCTGAGGTTCTACGATCTCCCGAATATGAGGTGCCAGTTCACTGACATCCGAGCAGTACAGCACGCCGGTGGGCTCGTATACCTCTTTCCAACCGGGCAGGTCATTTTCATAGTTCAGATCCTGCAGGAAATCAAGCTGGGGTTCAATACCCTCGTTGCACCACTCAAAGGTGTTGCTGCAGGTGGTGTTATCCTCGTTGTTCTCAAAAATGTAGACACGGCTGACATTGAAGTGGGTGCCGATGAAGGCCAGCAGCTCATTGATGGTGGCATCAATATCCCGGCTTTCGTAAAGACGCCGGAAAACGAAACGGATTATGGAATCGTCACCTTGTCCCGGCTGCTCGTCGGAATCAATGCGGGTCATAGCCAGTGCGGCATCGGACAGAGCGGTATAGGCATCCTGCGCGTCATACAAATGGAACTGACATTTGCCGTTGTGCTTAGCTGTGTACAGTGCTTCATCCGCGTGGCGGAAAAGATCCGCGAAGTTGGTTCCATGAGTGGGCACAAGGGCCGCGCCTACGGATACGGAGACCTGAAGCTTGGGCATCAGACGGTGCAGCAGCTCCCGGAAAGTGTTTACCAGAAGCTGGCAGCGTTCCAGAACCATCTCTTTTCCGGGGATATCTTTGAGAAGAATCAAGAATTCATCGCCGCCGATACGGCCCACGATATCTTGGGAGCGGAAGAGGTTACGAAGGGTTTCACCGATTTGGGTCAGCACGGCATCACCGTAAAGGTGGCCCAGAGTATCATTAACGGTTTTGAAGTTATCAAGATCCAGAATCAGAAGGGCAGCCGTGGATTCCGAGCCGCGGCTGTCCAGATAGTCAACAACCGCCTGCTGGGCAGATGCTTTGTTCAAAAGCTTGGTCAAACTGTCCCTTTCTGCCTGCTTTTTCATGGCCAGCGCGTCGCTCTTGAGTTCGTCAATATCATAGATGATGGCAGTAATGCTGACAGGAATATCCTCACTGTCGAAGATAGCGCCGCACCGGATTCTATTCCATATGTAGCGGCCTTCGCTGTTGGCAATGCGGACATCTGCCATATCGGAGTGTTTGCTGTGCAGAATGTTTTTAATAGCACGGCGGATTACGGGGATGTCATCCGGATGAATGTGGGTCACATTATCTGGCTGAGGGAAAAGATCGTTCACACTGAGGGGGTAGCCGAAGCGCTGCTGCCAACGGCCTGAGCAGGTCAAAGCCTTGCTGCGCAAATCGTATTCAAGGATCACGCCCTCTGAAAGATTCACCAGCGTTTGATGGAAAATCACCTGACCTTCCAACTGTGCTTCTCTGTTTTTGCTGGCTGTGATATCCACAAACAACAGATAGCAGACATCCCTGCCCTCGGAGTCGATAGAGCTGCGGCTTTTCGCCAGCACCCAAACGGGAGGACGGTCTTTGCAGGCAATGCGGCATTCCCATGCTTGATTTTCTGTGCCGGTGAGATCGGGAATGTTGTTACGGTCTTCCGGAGCAATCATTTTCAGCAGGGACCCGTCAAATTGTGTGAGTATATCCGTTGCGCTGAAGCCAGTCAAAGGGAACAGTGTGCCTGCACCGTGGTCAATGGTCAATGACTCATCCATGAAACAGCATAGAGCGCCGCTGGAAAGACCGTAAAGCGCAAAAGAGTCCGGAAGCACATTCCGGGTGGGGGAAGTGGATTTCAGCGCAGTGTCCTCTAGATTGTGGAAAACCGCCAGCAGAATTCGCTGATCCGGAACGCCGGTGTTGACCCGTAGAATGATGACCTCATAAGGGAAATAGGCACCGTAAATGTGGCTGAAGATCCGGCAGCGGAAGGTTATTTTCCGATGATTTTGCACGAATAGCTTTTCCCGGATCTGCTGCTGCATCTGCTCCATGCTTTCAGTATCTTCCGGGTGGGCACCATCCCGCATCAGTTGCAGGGACATTTCTTCAAAGCTGGCGTTGTTGAACAGGGAGACAAAATCCGGATCCGGATTATACACCACATGGTAATTCCGGTGATCGATATCCAGCTCGATTACTGTATCGTTCAGATGGTGCAGAACGGTCTGGTACTTAAGCTGAGACAGCTGCATTGCGTTCAGCGCATGGGTTTTATGGACAGGACCGGGAAGGGGAATCCGAATCTGGTCAGATTTGGGGGAATATCCGTCGGCATACAGATGGGAAAGATTCTCAAAGCCTTGGCGCACCCGCTTGAAGCATTCCAGAAGCTTGGGGGAGAATGTGCCGCATTCCCCGTTAAGGATCATGTTAACTGCCTTTTCGTGAGGGAAGGCCGGTTTATACACCCGGGGGGTGGTTAATGCGTCATAAGCATCCACAAGGCCGACTACCTGGGCGCAGATGGGAATCTCGTTTTCCTTCAGTCCCTTTGGGTAGCCTTTTCCGTCCCAGCGTTCGTGGTGATAGAGGCAAATATTATAAATGTAGCGCAGATACATGGGGTCACCGATGTCACCGATCTGCTCGGTCAGTTGTCCGCCCACGGTGGTGTGGGTTTTCATGATCTCGAATTCTTCCGGGGTCAGCTTGCCGTTTTTGTTCAGGATCACATCGGGAATGGAAATCTTTCCGATATCGTGCAGAGCCGAGGCGGTAGAGATCCGGTCAATACTGGATTCATCCAGTTCATATTCGGGGCAGCACCGAGCCACTTCCTGCAAGAGAATCTGGGTAAATCGGCGAATCCGCAAAACATGATTGCCGGATTCGGTACTGCGGTGCTCGATGATGGCAGAAAGGGTATCCACCATGACCTGATTGGTATTGCGAATGGTCTGGCTTTGCTCTTCTACCAGCTTTTCCAGATGCCACTGATGCATGTATAGATCCACAAGAACCTGCACCCGGCGCTGGATGGAGATGCTGGTGTAGGGCTTTTGCACCACATCCGCTGCGCCAAGCAGGAATGCGGTTTCCTCCCGCTGGCCGGTGCCGATGGGTGTGACCAGACATACTACGGGAATTTCGTTTTCTTCGGAGGGGTGACAGGCGGCAATCAGTGCACGCAAACCATTTTCATCAGATAGGGAAATGTCCGCCAGTACAGCGGCAATACACTGGCTGTTTTGCTCTACCAGCATAATGCCCTGGGCGGCGTTGTCCGCTTCCAGCAAATTGTAGCTGGATTCAAAAATAGCGTGGAGTTCGGCACGGTCACTGGAAGCATCGCCCACAAGGAGCAGCGTGTCTTTCATTCTGGATTTCATGGCACATCCTCCGAATCTATAATATCCTAACTTTATGATAGCAGAGGGACAAAAGGATTGCAAGATGCTTTTGTGCTCCAATTTACAGAAAATGGAAACAGTTGCGGTTAGAAAAAATTTTTTAAAAATGAAGGAGAATTTTTAAAATATAACCAATCCTGTAACTGAGCCGTGGTATAAATAAGCCATAAAACAGAGCCAAGGGCTGCGAAAGGGGGAATCGTATGGCAATAAAAGGGTTTGGAGAAGAATACCGCACCACATTGGTTTGCGTGGATTCTTATCAGAACGGAGTCATATCGGGAAGATTCTACAATCCGTATATGACCGCTGAACAGCCGTTTCAAAGCTTAACGCAGTTTTTACAAGGAATGGAAGCCACTCTGGAAACTATGGACTTTCCCAAAGCGTACACAGCAACACGAACCTTTGCCCCGCTTCCCAAAGTGACGCCCGGTGATCCAAATGGACAGTGTCAGCCGGGAGCACAGGCTACCTTCGCGGTGCGAATACTGTTTCGGCAGAACGCCAGCTGGCAAGGTTCCGTTACATGGCTGGAAGGCAAGCGGGAGCAATCCTTCCGAAGCGTGCTGGAGCTGATCCTGCTGATGAGCACCGCACTGGAATATCCCCAAGCATCTTAAAAAAGTAAGTAAAAAAACAAAATTATATCAACCCATAGGAAGAAAGTATTGTAAATGGCAAACTGCCCGAAAGGACAGGACGCAAAGCAAGCGGGCTAAGGCAATCAGCTACGCCGGCGCGGCTGCCGATATTTTGTTTCGCCCACAATGAAAGGAGAACAAAATAATGGCAAACAGAATCTTCAACAAGAGAGTAATCGCAATCCTGCTGACCATGATTATGCTGTTCAACGGCTTCCAGATCAGCGCATCCGCTGCACAGAACGATACCCCCGAGCTGGTGCAGAACTTCAGCGATACCTACTACAAGCAGAACGGCGCTGCCGGCTCTGCCAACGATTGGGAGATCCACCTGTCCAAGACTGCGGCTCCTACCGCACAGGATAATATCTACAACATTACCCTGAAGGTCGAGACCAAGGATACCATCACTCAGATTGCAGGCTCCACTGATGGCGCTGCAGTTCTGGTACTGGACGTTTCCAACTCCATGGACACCGCAGAAGGCGGCTGTACCCATGAAGGCTGCACCTCCAGAGAAAGCGCAGCAGTTCACTGCATGGACTACGATCGTGAATACTTCTGGAGAGATTCCTGTGAGAACTGTGACAAGAATGAGGCGCAGCATGCCAGCCACCACGAGTACACTGTGAAGACCCAGCTGGACAGCTTGAAGGAAGCTGTGGCCGGTTTCCTGGATGCTTTTGCTGAGGGCGCAAAGGTCGGCGAAAAGCGGTTGATCTCCGTGGTAGTCTTCGGCACCGGAGCCAAGACCATCCAGACCTGGGTGGATGTAAACAATGCAACCGCTCTGGCAAACCTCAAGAGCAAGATCAACTCCCTGTCCACCGGCAACGGTGCGTATCTGGGTAGCTCCTATCTGTTCAACGGCGGCACCAACATGGAAGGCGGTCTGGTTCTTGGCCGTAACCTGCTGAAGCAGGATGCAGTGGTTGCCATTCCCGTTGCAAACCAGAGTTTGATTATGTTTAGTGATGGCGCTCCCACTGCCCGTGTCAGCAATGTAAACAGCACTGCTACCGACGAGATCGGCTACGGCGGCAATGATACCGGTTCCAGAACCGATAGTGCCGACTATGATGATATTGCTACCATCCTCTCCGGTATTTCCGCAGCCAAGATTGCCGTGGCTTACAACTACAACGACAATCTGGGTATTCTGAAGGTTCCCCCCTTCACCCGCGTGATCAACAGCGGCTCCGGTAGCCTGAGCGTAGACCTGCAGGGCGAGGCCGGCAAGGTTATCACCAACAAGACCAATGCTTCCACCGTTACCGATCCCATGGGCACCGGCGTTTCTATGATTACCGTTACCACCGGTTACAGTGCTGCTACCAAGCACTGGGATCTGAGCAAGTTTACCCCCACCGTTGCAAATGGCATTACTACCTACACCATTACCTATCAGATCGCAATTGATCCCGAAGCCGTGGCAGCAGATGCCAATAACCCTGCATACACTGTGCTGACTCCCGCCAACGGCGAAACCACCCTGAACTACACCTACGGCGAGAATGATACCGCTGTAAAGGTCGATTTCAATGAGCCCAGCATCCGCGGCATCCGCAGCTTCACTGTAAGATATGAGTATGTAGGCGAAGTTCCTGCAGACGCTCCCGAGGTTCCCGTGGACGCTACCTACAAGGCAGGCCAGTCCGTTCAGGTCGCGGCAGCCCCCACTCTGGCAAACTACACCTTCTCCGGTTGGGATAAGGCCGATTTCGTAATGCCCGCTTCCGATGTGACCATCGTCGGTTCCTGGAGCGAGAATGCAAAGTACAGCTACACCCTGATCTATGATGCCAACTTTGGCGACAACGAGACCAAGGCGGATGCTGAGAACATCTCCGACATTTACGCAACTGAGCACAACATCACCGTTGACAAGAATACCTTTGTCCGTGAGAACTACACCTTCATCGGCTGGAACACCCAGCGTGATGGCTCCGGCAAGGCTTATGCTGCAAACGATATGGCTGCCCTGACTGCTCAGAATAACACCGAGACTCTGTATGCCCAGTGGCTTGAGAACGACAAGTTCAACTACTCTGTGATCTACAACGCCAACTTCGCCGACAATGAGACAAAGGCTGATGCCGAGAATATCTCCGGCATCTATGCAACTGCCCACAACATCACTGTGGATGCCAACACCTTCGACCGTGCCAACTACACCTTCATCGGCTGGAACACCGAGCGTGACGGCTCCGGCAAGGCATATACCGCAAACGATGTGGTTGCATTGAACGCAAGAGAGAATACTGAGGTTCTGTATGCCCAGTGGATCGAGAACGATAAGTTCGATTACTCCGTGATCTACAATGCCAACTTTGGCGAAAACGAGACCAAGGCCGATGCTGAAAATGTCACCGGCTCCTATGCGGAAGAGTACGATATCCGCGTGGATAAGAACACCTTTGTCCGCCCCAACTACACCTTTATCGGCTGGGCAACTTCTCCCAACGGCGAAGTGGTCTATCTGCCCGGCGACAACATCCACTTTGTGGAAGGCGGCCAGGAAGTTCTGTACGCCAAGTGGGAAGAGCATCCCAAGTACAACTACGACCTGATCTACAACGGTAACGGCGGCGCCCTGGCAGGCGGCGAGCTGGCCTACGGCGACAGCGAGAATGTGACCGACACCTACGCCACCGCTCTGAACATCACCGTAGATGCCAACACCTTCGTCCGCGAGAACTACACCTTCATCGGCTGGAACACCAAGGCCGACGGCACCGGTACTGCTTACGCAGCAGCGGATGTGATCGCCCTGACCGTTGAAGACAACACTGTTACCCTGTACGCACAGTGGATCGAGAATCCCAAGTACGACTATTCAGTAATCTACAATGCCAACTTTGGTGAAAACGAGACCAAGGCTGACACTGAGAATGTCACCGGCACCTATGCCACCGCTCTGAACATGGGCGTGGACACCAACGGTTTTGTTCGCCGCGGTTACACCTTCATCGGCTGGAATACCAAGGCTGACGGCACCGGCACTGCTTACGCAGCAGGCGACATCATCGCTCTGACCGCTCAGAATAACACCGCTACTCTGTACGCCCAGTGGCAGATCAACGAGTACGACTACACTGTCAACTACTGGGTCAGAATCAACGGCGAAGCTTACACTCTGTTCGCAGGCAATCTCAATGGCGCTCCCGTCGGTGAAAAGGCTGCCTTCGGCACCGTCATCGACAAGGCATATCTGGATGCCAAGGGTCTGCCCGCAACCCTGACCGACGCAGAGCACACCTACGACTTCAATGCATTTGAAGGCGTCACTGTTGCTGAGGAAGGCAATGTTGTGAATGTATACTTCACCTGCATCGTTGAAGAGCCTCCTGTAGAGGAGCCCCCCGTAGAAGAGCCACCCGTTGAAGAGCCTCCCGTTGAGGAACCTCCTGTTGTGGAAGAGCCCCCTGTAACCGAACCTGAGGCAACTGAGCCCGAGGTAGAGGAAGAGGTCGAAATTCCTGAGGAAGATGTTCCTATGGCAGACATCCCCAAGACCGGCGATCCCATCTTCGTATACATCGGCTCCACTGCCGCATCCGCTGCAGGCCTTGTTTGCTTGATGCTGAAAAAGAAGAAGGAAGAAACTGAGGAATAATTGCAAAGCACCAAAAAAACAGCACCCCATCGGGGTGCTGTTTTCCTATATGTTGCGCAAAAATTTTAAAAATGAAGCAATATAAGTAAAATCTAACCGTATTTGTGACCGGTGATTGTTATAGTAAGTGTACAAAATGCGAAAGACCGCAAAAATTATTTTTTCGTATGATGGCTACCCGGAATGGTAGGCTCCAACGGATGCACACTGAACCGGATCTCCGCCGGGGAGTGGGGATACTGCCGGGAGAAAGCCTTGATGATCCGCTGGCAGACCAGGCGGCCGTTTTCGTAATTTGCTTGAGGAAGCATCACGATCAGCTGGGAGGCGCTGCAGCGGGTGATCACATCGCCTTGCCGCAGGCTGCTTACCACCAGAGACTGCAGGTTTTCCATGGCCCGGTCCAGACTGCGCCGGGGAAGGGCCTGACCGTTGGCACTGTGCACCGAAAGCAGCGCGATATGGATCACATCGCCGCTGCGGATGATGGAACGGGCCTGCACCTGATACAAAAGCTTGAAGAAGTCATATTCACAGAAAACAGCACCCTTGGCACTGCCGGGTTCCTGCAGGCTCTCCCGCACAGTTTCGGCAGGGACGGTGTGCTGATCATTGCTTTCCCGGGAAGCCTCCCGGTAAAGGCTGCGGCTTTCGTCAGAGGGCATGACACCGAAGGTATCAAACAGCAGCTCACTCATGGATTCGTATGTAGCGATGGCACCGGAGCGATCGTTCAACGCGATCTGACATCGCATTTGATACTGATATAGTTCCTCACTGTAGGGCTCGATCTTCAATGCGCTGCCGCAAAGCGCCAGCGCTTCCTGCCAGCGCTGGCGCTGACAGAGCAGGGAAAGGGCCATATCCGCCGCTTCCAGATACCGCTGGTGATAGTAGGCGGTAATGGGCATGACCCAAGCTTCCATGGAAAGCTTGGGAAGGAAGTCTCCTTGATACAAGGAAAGCGCTTCCATAAGCAGCACAAGGCGGTCGTCCTCGCTGTGCACCATGGCAGATGTATACAGCCGGTCAAATTCCTCCACATCAAGTTGGAGAGGGATCTCTGTGTTCCAGGAATAGATACCGCTTTTGTTCTGAATCAAATCGTGGCCTGCCCGGGGTCCCAGAGGATCCAGCATGGCACGGACCCGATAAAACAGTGCCTTCAAACGGCCGGCAGGATCTTCCGCTTCTGAAGAGGAAGATCCTTGGGTCAGGGAAAGCAACTGCTCCTGCGTGGTGAGGTTTTTGCGAGTATAAATCAAGTAAGCCAAAAGCAGCCAAACCTTGCGCATACGGTTTGTGCTGTCGTCAATTCGTTTGTCGGCACGCTGGATGGAAAATTCGCCCAACATGGACACATAAATAGGATCAGCCAATGCGTGCTCATCTCCTTTGCTTATTTGGTACATTTTATTATATCAAAGAAAACCGGTAAATTGCAACAAAAAATTAAAAACTTTACAGGTTCTTTTCTGTCTGTTATACTTAATATAGCTATTTATTGCATATTTTTGGGAAGGAAGTGGTCAGATGCGAAGCAGAAAAATGCTGGCAGCAGGAATTCTGCTGGCGGTGCTGGTACAGTGTCTGACCGGCTGTACGAAACCGAATCCATTGCCGACGGGCAGTGAACAGCCTACGGCAACAACGGTGGAGACGGTACCGACTACGACAAAGTCCCCAACACAGCCCACCGACCCGTCGGTTACTGCACCCGTAACGCAGCCTACAGAACCGCTGACCACAGTTCCTACAACACAGCCTACGGAACCGCCGACCACAGTTCCTACAACACAGCCTACGGAACCACCAACTACAGTACCTGTAACAAGGCCCACAGAGCCGCCTACCACAGTACCTGAGATCCAGCCGACAGTACCCCCCACAAAAGAACCGGAGGAGTATCCGGTTGCGATCCCCGATCAGGTGACGGTGGAAGCCTCCGGTGTTTTGGTAAAGGAAAGTGAGACCGCGAAAATCGATTATTCCAACACAAAAGACGGCTATGTGATGGTTCAGTATTTGAAACCTACCGACAAAAAGCTGAAAGCACAGGTCAAAGGCCCATCTACGACCTATACATACAATCTGACCCCCGAAAAATGGGCAGCTTTCCCACTTTCGGATGAAAACGGGGAATATAAGATCACGGTTTTCCGCAATACGGAAGGCTCGAAATATGCTGCGGTGCTTTCCCTGACGGTAACGGTGCAGATGGAGGATGAATTTGCCCCCTTCCTGCGCTCCAACCAGTATGTGGATTTCGATGCCGCACCCAAATCCGTTGCCAAGGCGGCTGAGCTGACTGCCGGAATTTTCGAACCGCTGAAAAAAGTGGAGAAGATCTATGATTTTGTGGTGGGCGCACTGACCTACGACAAGGAACTGGCTGCCACGGTCAAAAGCGGCTATCTGCCGGATTTAGACATGGTTTTGGAAAAGAAGAAGGGCATCTGCTTTGACTATGCCGCTTTGATGACAGGTATGCTGCGCAGCCAAGGTGTGCCCACGAAGCTGGTTGTTGGCTATGCCGGCGAGGTTTACCATGCGTGGATCAGTGTCTGGTCGGAAGCCGATGGCTGGATCGACGGCGTGATCTGGTTTGACGGCACCAGCTGGCAGAGAATGGATCCGACCTTCGCTTCCTCCGGTGGCGGAAGCAGCGATATTATGGACTATATCGGTAACGGTTCTAACTATACGCCCAAGTATTTTTATTGAGGAATGCCTATGAATGTGATTTTGCTTACAAATGAACAGATCCGCGCTTTTTGCATGGCGCTGGAGCATTTGATTCATGCCGGCATTGGCCTTGGGGATGCGGTTACCCTGCTGAAAGAGGATGAACAAGATCCGAAGCTTCGTCAGATGCTGACGGCAATGGCAAAAAGCGCCGATGATGGCGCAACATTATCCGCGGTGATCCGGGAATCCGGAAGGTTTCCTGCCTATGTCGGCACACTGGTGGAGGTTGGTGAGCGGTCGGGTAAGATCGAGCAGACCCTCCATACCCTTGCCCGTTATTACGAAAACCGGGAGCGGATGGATCGGCATTTGCGCTCTGCGCTGGTGTATCCCGCGGCGCTGCTGGTGGTTTTGCTGGCGGTGGCTGTGGTACTGCTGGTTTGGGTGCTGCCGGTGTTTAATGATGTATATGCCCGTCTGGGCAGCAGCTTGACCGGTGTTGCCGGTGCACTGCTGGACATCGGTACGGTTTTGCGCAATGGAATGCCGGTGATCTGTGGGATCATCGCTCTGGTGGCGGCGGTATTTGCCGTGAAGCCTTTGCGGGATCGGATATTCTTGCTTTGGAACCGGTCTTTCGGCGACCGGGGTGCCAGAAAACTGGTGCTGTCTGCCCGGTTTGTCCATGCTCTTTCCATGGCAATCAGCAGCGGAATGCAAACCCAGGACGCACTGAAGCTGTCCTGTGCCTTGGCGCAGGAGGAAGCACCTGCCTTCCGCAAGCGGTGTGAAAACTGTTTTGAAGATGTGGATAATGGAAAGGCACTGCCCCATGCGCTTTGTGAAAACGGCTTCTTGTCAGCTGCCGACCGGCGGCTTCTGGACGCCGGTGTCCGCAGCGGAAAGGTTGAGACTGTGCTGCAGCAGATTGCCGAAAGACTGCAGGAGCAGTCGGAAGAGGCTCTGGAGCGGCAGGCAGGGCGTGTGGAACCGATTATCGTGGCGGTGGCCTGCGTGCTGATCGGCACAGTTCTTCTGTCCGTTATGCTGCCGCTGATGCACATTATGAGTGCCATCGGGTGATGCTATGAAGAAAAAAGCCTTGATTTTGGTCAGTGTGGCGGCAGCTGCTCTGTTGCTTGTCTGGTTTTTCTCAGCAGTGTTCCATCTTCAAGATGGGCAGGCAAGGGAAGGGCGGCAGCAGCTGGAGGATGCCCTGCGGCGTTCCTGCGTCGCCTGCTATGCGGCAGAGGGGATCTATCCTCCGTCGCTTTCCTATTTGGAGCAGCATTACGGCGTGCAGAACGATAAGGATCGGTACACGGTATTTTATGAGGTATTCGCGGATAATTTGATGCCCGAAATAACGGTTTTGGAAAAGGAATCATGAAAGATTACAAAAGTGAGCGTTCTGTGTCAACGGTGGCGGCATTGCTGCTGCTTGCGGTATTCGCGGTAGGCATTCTGGGTGTTCTGCTGGGCGGTGCCCAAAGCTACCGCTATCTGACACAGCGGGATGCCGCTGCCTATGACAGCCGCACCTGCACCCAATATTTGGTCACCAAGCTTCGGCAAGCGCCGCAATGCAATGGCGTTCAGGTCGTGCCTTTCGGAGATGGCAGCGCGCTGCTGATCCCCGAAACGGTGGACGGTGAGGACTATGTGACCCGGATCTACTGCCATGCGGGCTGGCTGATGGAGCTTTACAGCGTGGCGGACGGAGAATTCTCTCCGGAGGACGGGGAAAAGATATTGCCGGCTTCTGATCTTACCATCACCCGGCAGCAGGATCTGCTGCTGATCGGCATCACGGACGCAAATGATCAGGTGCTGCAGATGAAGATCTCCCTGCGGGGATGGGAGGAATTGCCATGAAAAGAAGTGCATCTCTTCTAATGGAACTGACCATTATGCTGCTGGTGTTTGCCCTGGCGGCTGCCCTTTGTGTCCAGGCCTTTGTCTGGGCGGACAGCCGTTCCCGCCGAAGCGCGGAAGAAGACATGGCGCTGCTTCATACCCAAAGTGCCGCAGAAGTGCTAAAGCATTGCGATGGTGATTTTGCACTGGCGGCCCAAACCCATGGGGGAAACTGGGACGGAATCTGGACGGTTTCCTATGATGCACAATGGAAAATTACAGACGGTGCAGCCGCGTATTATTTACAGGCCGAGCCGGTTGACACGGAGCAGGATCTGCTGGGGCAGGCAAAAGTGATGGTGCGGGATAAAGAAGGCGCAATTCTGGCAGAATTTTCTGTTTGCTGGCAGGAGGTGGTCCCATGAAGAAGATCAATGGAGTGGGAATCAGTTCCTTGCTGGTAATTTTCGCGGTGCTGTGCCTTACGGTATTCGCCATTCTGTCCGTTTCTACGGTGCAGGCCCAGCTGCGGCTGGCGGAAAGCACCCGCCGTGCCGTAACCGGTTATTACAGCGCGGATTGCTGTGCGGAAAACATTCTTGCACAGCTTCGGGCCGGAGAACATCCGGAAAATGTGGAAAAAGACGGCGATACTTATACTTATGCCTGCAAAATTTCCGAAACGCAGGTGTTGGCGGTTCGTGTAGAGGTCAGCGGCGCGGAGTATTCGGTTTTGCAGTGGCAGGCAATTTCTGTTGCTGATTGGAATTCAGAGGACAGACTTCCTGTGTGGGATGGGCAAATGCCGTGAAAGGAGCAAGGGAATGGATAAAATGATGGAACACTTGACACGGGCAGCTAAAGACGGCGCGTCAGATGTGTTTTTCGTACCCGGCGGACCGGTCAGCTATAAGCTGGACGGCCAGTTGACCCCTTTGGAGCAGGAGCGGGTATCGCCCCAACGGAGCAAGGCCTACATTGAGCAGATCTATGCGCTGGCGAAGCGGGATATGGACGGTTTTCTGGCTTCCGGAGATGATGATTTTTCCTTTTCTGTTCCGGGACTGGCACGGTTTCGTGTCAATGTCTACCGGCAGCGGGGTTCCTGGGCGGCTGTGATCCGTGTGGTCATGTTCTCCATTCCCGATTGGAAGGAACTGGGCATCCCGCAGCAGGTCATGGAACTGGCAGACCGCAGCAGCGGCATGGTGCTGGTGACGGGTACGGCAGGCTGCGGTAAGTCTACTACCCTTGCTTGTTTGGTGGATCGCATCAATCAAAACAGAGCCTGCCATATCGTTACATTAGAGGATCCCATCGAGTATCTGCACCGCAATGTCAAGAGCATCGTCAGCCAGAGAGAGATCGCGGTGGATACCAGCGACTATCTGTCCGCGCTTCGTGCCTGCCTGCGGCAGGCACCGGATGTGATCCAATTGGGAGAGATGCGGGATTTAGAAACCATCCGCACGGCCATGACGGCTGCGGAGACCGGCCATCTTTTGCTGGCGACGCTGCATACCCGTGGCGCGGTGAACACCATCGATCGGATCATCGATACATTCCCCGCGGATCAACAGCAGCAGATCCGCATTCAGCTCAGCGCAGTGCTTTGCACCGTGGTTTCCCAGCAGCTGTTGCCGGGTGTAAGTGGTGAGCAGGTTCCGGCTTTTGAAATACTGCAAATGACCGGCGCGGTGCGCAGCATGATTCGTGACAGCAAGAGTCATCTGATCCCCGGTGCCATTGCCGCCGGTAGTGCGGAGGGGATGCTTTCCATGGATCAATCAATCTTGCAGCTGTATCAATCAGGTAGGATCACCCGCCAGACGGCCCTGGCCTATGCGGACAATCCGGATCAGATGCTGCGTCGGCTGGGTTGATGAAAAACAAATATACAAATTCCGGACGTGTAACGCGTCCGGAGTTTTGCGTATAAGGACGAGCTGTGGCGAATAGAGTAGAGCGGAGGTGGGAGTGTATGATCGCAGCCGTGTGGCTGATGCTCAGCAGCTTGCTGTATTCACTGCAGTTGTCGACAGGCAGTTTTCCAAAACCTTTGAGTGCTCAGGAGGAGCGGTACTATCTGGAACAATCGGAAAAAGGAGATCTGGAAGCAAGAAACATTCTGATTGAACGAAATCTGCGTCTGGTGGCACATATTATGAAGAAATACTACGCCCAGACATCGGACCAGGAGGATTTGATATCTATTGGTACCATCGGACTGATCAAAGGAATCACGACTTTTGACACATCTAAGGGTGCGCGTTTGGCGACCTATGCTGCCCGTTGTGTGGAAAATGAAATTCTGATGTATTTCAGAAGTCAGAAGAAAACGGCGCAGGATGTATCCCTGTCGGATTATATTGAAACGGGCACTGACGGAGCGGCGTTGTCGCTGATGGATGTTGTCAGTGAGGATAGCGATCTGCTGGAAACGATCAGTGCCAAGGAACGGCTTGTTCAAGTGCGCAAAGCGGTAAACGATTGCCTTACGGATCAGGAACGACAGGTGATCCTGCTTCGGTATGGACTTGGCGGGTTGAAACCCAGCCGACAGCGGGAGGTTGCGCAAATGCTGGGGATCAGCAGAAGCTATGTGTCGCGTATTGAAAAGCGCGCACTGGGAAAACTGCGAGATGCGTTGGAGGATGAACCATAGAAGCCCCGGAGTTCGGCTCCGGGGCTTTCATGGTGACAGGAAAAGAGTTTTGAAAATTCAGTATAAAAAGGTATATTATGAAAGGGATTTGACAATACTACCCTTCGGGAGTGATGAAAATGAAAATTCGGGATGTAATGACCGACTCTGTGGTAAAAATCCACCCGGATGAAACGGTTTCGGTTGCGGCAAGAACGCTGGCACATCACAATATCGGCGTTCTTCCTGTGTGCGGGAATGATGGGAGCGTTTGTGGCGTGGTCACAGACCGCGATCTTGTTACCCGTTGTCTGGCATCCGGTCGCCTGCCTGAAAACACCAGGGTTAGAGATGTGATGACTGCCAGCGTGGTATTGGCAAAGCCGGATATGGATACCGGCGCAGCCGCACACTTAATGGGCAGACAGCAGGTGCGCAGATTGCCGGTGGTAGAAAACGGGAAATTGTGCGGAATGGTCAGTCTGGGAGATCTGGCAAACAGGGCAGAATGTAATCCGGATGCGGCAGACGCGCTGGGTGACATTTGTACCAATATTTCTTCCAGATAATAACCGTTTTTTGTGCGATTAAAAAAGAAAAAATGATATATAATTCTTGACAAAAAGCGCAGGCAGTGGTATTATGTACAAGCTGTCCGATGAACGGCTTATATCCGGGAGGACAGATTGGTATAAAAAATTTCAGAAAAGAATAAAAAGTTCTTGACAAACTGGAATTGATGTGCTAATATGTAAAAGTTCGCTGGGCGAACAAACCTGTACCTTGTAAATTGAATAATGTGAGACGAACTATAAACACCTTGGACAATTATAATGGATTGTTTAAGCGATGTATATCGAATAACAGCCAACGAAAATTCTTGAGTAAATTTGCTAGACAAATTGATCAGAAATTG
>JAFQUA010000058.1 GCA_017408725.1 Oscillospiraceae bacterium | reverse complement strand
TTTGGTACGATTGTTCTTATAGGACTTGGGCAAAAAGCCTTGAAAATCAACGGTTTTTTCAGTCAATAAACAGTACTTATCTCTCCTTTATGGTACATCGTGCCTCTCAAATTTGTCCTTTTACCTCTCAAAGACCCAATTCAGGAAGCTGATTTTTAGGAAAAATTATGCTCTAAAAATTGGAATGTTTTGGAGGTTAAATTGTGTGTAAAATTGTTTCTTTTATCTCATGCAAAGGTGGGGTTGGAAAGACCACCTCCGCTGTAAATATCAGCTCCTATATACACAGACAAGGCAAGCGAGTCTTGGCTGTGGATTTAGATTCTCAGCATAACTTATGTAAGCACTTTGGTATCATCCCGGGACACCTCAAAGGTCGAACCACAATGTACGACCTCTTTATGGCAGGTATGAACGACTGCTCCTCGGAAGAAATGTCTGAGCTGGTCCATAGTGCCATCGTGAAATCCACAACGGTGGATGTACTTCCCTCAACCGCACTCCTCTCATCCCTCGATAAGATTCTCCCCGCAGTAACCTGCCGGGAGAACATTCTCAAAGAGATCCTGCGGCATGTAAAAGATGAGTATGATTACATATTCATTGACTGTCACGCAGGCGGAGATCTGTTTGCGGTGAATGCTCTTACCGCATCTAACACGGTGATCCTTCCTGTCGAAGCCAGACCCCTCGGTGTGGAAGGTCTCGACCAGGTGGAAAAGCTAATTACCACTGTTAAGCGACACTTAAATCCCGGGCTGGAAATTGAAGGTGTAATTCTCACCAAGCTCCAGGGCAACACCAACTGTTGCAAGGAAGTACGCACTCTTATCCGCAACGAGTTTGCAGACCGCATCAAAGTCTTCGATGATGAGATCAAGCTGGCAATCACGGTGGCAATGGCTCCTGCATACGGTGTGTCCCTTCACGAGTACGATCCCAGGTGTGAGCCTGCAAAGGCGTATGGGCGGATTGCTTTAGAGGTGATGTTTGCATGAATAAAGCAGAACTGTTAAAACGGCAGCAAATGCTAAGTGCGGTGCCCACGGATGAAGCAGATGATTTTGAAGATATCATTCTTTCTTCTGCTCCCGGTGTGGATAAAGAAAAAGTCGTCCATCTGCCCATCAGCAAAACGGTTGAGTATTCCGATGAGGATTTTGAACGAGCCACCGGCAGACCGCAGCCCTTTAAGGTCTATACCGAGGATCGAATGGAATCCCTCTGCAAGAGTATCGCAGATATCGGTGTTATCGACCCGATTACCGTAAGGCCTCTTCCGGATGGCACCTATCAGGTGCTGGCAGGCAGACACCGCAGAAAGGCTTCTATCCGTATCGGCGCTGAAACGATCCCGGCGATTATCCGCAGCGATATTTCGGATTATCAAGCGGCAATGATTATGCTGGATACCAACCTGGAGCGCCGGGCGGAGCTAAGCTACAGCGAAAAAGCCTACGCCTACAAAATGCGTATGGACCTGCAGCATAGCCGAGGCCGGCGAACAGATTTGGAAGGTGGCAAAAAGGTAGATACCTTAGGTGAGCTTGGTAAGGAAAACAAAGAAAGCCGCAGAACGGTGGCTTATCTGATCCGGCTGACATATCTTACCCTCCCCCTCTTGGAGATGGTGGACGAAGGCACCCTGGGCTTTAAGGTAGCCGTTGCAATTTCGTACCTTTCCCAAGAAACACAGGAAAAGCTTTACGAAGAAATCATTTTGCCGGGAGAAAAAGTAAAACAATCTCAAATACAAGAATTAAAGGTGCTGGAAACTTATGGCGCGGTCAGCTCTGAAAGCCTGCAGGCAGTGTTCAGAAAACCCGTCAAAGCCAAGGTTCCCCCGATTACGATACGCAGCGATATTCTGACAGACTATGCGGATATTCTCCCCAACAGTGATGAAGTGGAGAAATTATTTATCGAGTTTCTGCAGAACTACCGCTGCTCATTGAAACAGGCTTAACCTTGTGCACCCGGTGCACGAAGTTCAGCATAGATACAATATGGTGATGCTTATGAAACAACTATTATTTGTAATTCTCGTCATTTGCATCCTGCTCCTGATCGGCTGTCAGTCCAAGCCTTTCACAGATAACAGCCTGAACACGGAGCCGCCCTTTTGGGATGCAACTTGGCAGAATAATATCAACCCACCAGAAACAACAACTGCGGATGAAACTTCCGCAACCGAAGAAAGGAGTGATACAACCACACCAACGCAGGCAGTCAGCCCGGAAACCAACCCACCTCCTACGGAAGGCACAGCTAAAAATGATAACAAAGAGCCTGCAACGACCGTAACGGAGCCACCCGCAACCACGGCACCTCCCAAAGAGGAAACAAGCCCTCCTACCGAGGAAGCCACGAAACCCACAGAAGCGGTAAAGCCGACAGATCCTCCTGTGGAGGAAACGAAGCCATCAGCGACCTTTCCGACTGAACAGGAGGAGCCAAAGGCTACCGCGGCAGATGTGGATGCGATTGCCTCCCAAATGGTGGAGCTTCTCAACGCGTACCGTACCGAGCAGGGATCTCCCGCAGCTACGGTATTGCCCGGTCTGACCCAGTATGCCGAGTACCGCAGCCGGCAGCTGGTATCCAACTTTGCTCACGACACTTCCGACGAGCGTGCGGCTGCAACTGTCCTTGCATACGGAACCTACATAGATCCTTCTGTTTACGGAATAAACGGAGATCCGTATTATACGGCCAATGCCCGGGAAGCCATAGCAAAGACTGATTTTGGCGGCTCAGTAGATGCAGTCGCCGCACGATTGGCACGAATGGCACGAAACAGCTCCTCCCACTGGAGCTATGTCGGTGGTGCCGGATATACCTACATCGGTGTAGGAATCACTTACAAAAATGGCATTTGGTATTGCGATATTGCGGTAACCGAAACAAATACCGATGCCCAATAATCTGGCAGAAATAATCTCTGCAGAAGTAAGCTCCCTTGTCGGGTAACTCCCGGCAAGGGAGTTTTCTTTTTCTTATCAACTCTTATCACAGAAAGGACCAAACTGAAATGAAACAAATCAGCAAGCGGATTTTCTCCTTCCTCCTGGTAATGGCAATGCTCCTTTCTCTGCTCCCGATGGGTGCTATGGCAGCTCCCGCATCGGACCTGCCTGAGAATATGATCGACAGCCCCATTCTCCGGGCGTTGGAGTACACCGGCTACGATGTTCAAAAGCAAAAGGACAACGGCACGCTATACCAAAGCGGCCATTACGGATCGTCTATCCCTAGTGATATTCTCTCCGGAATCAATTATGGCACCAGCACCTCCGGCAAGGAAACTGTTGCTGACAGCAGCACGCCTACCGGCAGAGCCCCTGATATTGACAAATTCCTTGACAAGGGCCTGTGCTGTGCGTCCTTCGTTACCTACTACTTCAATTACATCATCAATGTAGAAGGCGCTGACGCACAGTTCATTATGGATGCCGTCAATGCCACCGGCTGGAACTCCCAGTCCTGTGCCACTTGGCGCAAGGCGATGAACAATCTCGTTAACGAGGGTGCCCTTGAGAAGATCGGTACTAGTCAGGACAATGTAGACCGCAGTAAGCTGGCTCCCGGCGACATCGTTATGTTCGGCAACAGCGCTGCCGGCGATGTGCATATCGCCATCTATTCCGGTACCTACAAGGGTATCGACTTCTGCATCCACGTGGGCAATAACAGAGG
>JAFQUA010000057.1 GCA_017408725.1 Oscillospiraceae bacterium | reverse complement strand
GCAAATAAACAAAAGCCCCTTTAGGGGCAGCCCGTGAAAGTCGTGCGGTTGGCAGACTATTCGACGAGCCTATAGGCTCAGCCGAGGGCATGCCCCAAGGGGGCTAGTGCATACCACCGGCACGGCCGGTGGTTATGATTAATTCTGGAATAGGATTTGCTCATTCTTAATCAATGGAAACTGCGTTAGTTGATTGGAATCTAAATCAGATTTGTGCATATTCACTGCGCAGATGCGGTGGCTGCCGTAGGTAGTATAATAATAAATCCCCTTATTTGCATTACAGCAGGAAGAGTAGATTGTGATTTCGTATCGATTGCCCTCCAAATGGCAGCAGCCTTTTGTTTGAGAAACTGTGCTGAGAATGTGGAAAAACTGATTGACACTTTCTTCTTCCATATTTCCGGAAACGGAATTCAGTTTTGTAAATGCAGCCCGAACAAATCGTGATTGGGAAGAAAGATCTCCCGGTAACCCTATGGCTCCCATGCCGCGGCTATAGTGCTGCAGGTTAATCTTACTTGAAAACCGGTTTTTCGGGTCACTAGGCGAAAGCTGCATATAATTGTTTAAATGGAACAGCTGCTGGGGAAACGGTGGATTGTTTGTCAGAACACCGATAGGGTTATCGTATATGTGGAGTCCTGTTTTGGTAGATTCTATGGTAATTGCTTCGCTTTTATCTGCGAGGAGCCAGTGCAGGGAGGCTGGCGGCAGCTGTTCGTTAAAGGCGGTATTCACAAGATTTGTTTTCGATAGCAGTATTCTTGCGTCACAAACACTTTCACATTTGCTAAGGAGCCAAGGGATAAATTCAAAGCTTGCCACATTATCCATCCCCTCTGTGGTGGAATTGTAGTGCGCATTGCCTACAAAATTCAGACCCGCCATTGCAAGGCCTTTCTCATTTACGGCATCATAATATAGGGGGTATCCTTCAACGGTATACGCCATGCCAATGATTGCGTAATGCTGTTTCATTTCCGGAAGATGCCGAAAGGGGAGGGAAAAGTTGCGGGGCGTGACAGTAATCTGTTCTTCATAGGAAAAATCGTAGTCCAATGTTCTTCCAAAGTAAAAATTCTTTGTTTTATAAGTGATCGCTGTACACATGCGTTATCCTCCGTTGGCGTTTTCGATAGCTTGCGTTAAAGTGCAAATAATATTCCCAAAGGTGATAGATGGAATAAGCCGATACTTTACAAGATATAGTGGTTGCTTTATTGGCGAAAATCGGCTAAAATTGTAATGATAATGAGAAAGTGAGAGAAAACGAATGAACAGAAGATTTCGGTTGTCTACAGCTTTGGATGTGGACGATTTGCTGATGGAATGTGTACCCTACGCCATCCGCCTTGCCAATGAAAAGTACCATTTTGACCCGCCTCTGACCATTTATGAGGTGGATCGATGGGGGACACTGGGTACCCGTGCGGATGTGATTTTTGAATTTTTTAAGGATCCGGATTTTTTTCGCACACAACCGGTGATTAAGGGCGCGAAGGAATTTGTTCGCAAGCTTTCACAGATGACGGAAGTGTTTGTTTCCACCTCGATCTATCCGGAGTTTATGAGTATTCGCGCGAAGCGGATTATGGAGGAATTTCCGGAGATTCCTCAGGATCATATTTATATGGGTTCCAGAAAAGATAAGATTGATGTGGACATTCTATTTGATGACGGTATGCACAATGTGTCCCGGTCCAACGCGGCTTACCCGATTTTGATGCGCCGTCCGTGGAACCAGCATGCCACCGGCGTTCTGGCGGTCAATACCTATGATGAATTTTTGAAGCTGGTAGAGGTAATTGCGGAAGGGTATACACCCCGATTGGGAACAGATGTTTCGGAACAGCCGGGGATCGTTGTGCTGGTTGGCCCTTCCGGCAGCGGTAAAACGGAAGTGGCAAAGCAGATTCTAAAGAAAACGGATAAGTTTGAAAAGCTGATCAGCTATACAACTGATGCGACTGTGGGTATGCAGGGGGGAGAATGGTATCATTATATTTCTCTGGAAGCGTTCCGCAATATGCGCGACAGCGGAGAGATTTTTGAATCTACCATGTATGCCGGACATAACTACGGTTCCTGCAAGCGTGACATTGAGAACATCCTCAGCAGAGGAAACCATGTTTTGACGGTTATGGATATCTGTGGCGCAATGGTACTCAAGACCCATTATCCCAATGTGACCACGGTATATGTACAGCAGGAAAAGGAAGATCTTTTAAGGAACCTGCTGAACAAGCCTTTGAGCCTTGATGAAAAGGTCAATCGCATTATGGCCCTGGAGGCGGAGCAGAAGAATGCAGATATTTGTGACTACACTGTTCCGGTAACTACCTATGCCAAGGCGGCCAGGGAAATTCTGGACGGCCTGTTTCACAAGCCCGCCAGAAAAAGGCGTTAAGAGATTGATGAATATGGTCACTATGGCACATGCTGCGCCAACACATAGGACGGCTTCTTTTGTGATAAAACTCTTTATTTTGTGCATTGTAAGTTCTCCTGTATCGGTGAATCATTATTTAAAAGAATGAAAATTCCGGAAACTGCAAAAGCGGTTTCCGGAATTTTGGTCGCCCTTAGGGGAGCTAATACGAACCTCGGAGAGGTCGATATCTTCAATATCGAAGGGGATTGTCAAGTGCTCTTTATTGCCACCGAGGTTGAAGACAAATTTTACATGATCATCATAGACATATGCTGCGACAAGGAAGGTGTCAATCAGGGCCTCTTGGTAATTCTTGTCGCTAACATCGCCATGCTGGAACAATTCAAGCGTGGCGATAATTTCTTCCCGGGATAGCCGTTCTTCGGCTTGGGCTTCTGCAGCTGCGATCAGGTGTGTCAGTTCTCGCTTTTGAGCTTCCAGCTCCGTTAGCCGGCCTTGTGTGGTGGTGGAAAAAATGCCGGCTTCAATGGCACTCATCAGATTACTCAGGGAACGGTTGACATCGGAAAGCCGGTTTCTTAAGGACTCCAGTTCGTTGTTATTAACAAACTGGGATTGATATGCAACTGCTGCATCGGCAAGAGCGGAGATTGCTTTGTCGGTGAGCATGGTGTCCCGCAGGGTAGTTGCGATGAAGCACTCGATGGTATCTCTGCGCATATTCTTTTTGGAACAACTGCTGTGATCTGCCCGGCGACCCTTGCAGGTGTAATAGAAGTGGGGCGCTGCGGTGTGGCTGGTACCGGAGACACCGATCATGGGATTTTTGCAATGACCGCAGAAGAGTTTCCCAGTAAGCAGATACATGCCGCTTTCACGACGCCTTTTTTGCGGTGTGGTGCCGGTAGGATCCCGGCGGGCATTTGGCTTGATATGCAGAATGCCCTGAACAGCATCGAAGAGATCCTGAGGAATAATCTGCGGAATACCACCGGGCTTGCGGATATCCCGGTAAATATAGACTCCGGTATAGCGCTCATTGCTGAGCAGGCGGTTGAAACTGGACCGATTCCACTGCTTTCCTTTCTTTGTGGTGATACCACGGCGGTTTAGATCCGAAATAATATCTGCCAGTTTCTCGTGTTCCAAAACACGGCGGAATATCTCACGAACGATTTCTGCTTCTGCTTCGTTGATCGCATATCTGCTGTCCTTGCCCTTGACATAACCGAGGGGAAGGGCACCGTTGACCATGCATTTTTGTGCGTTATCCTCGTGACCACGCTGGACCTTGCGGGAAAGCTCGATAGAGTAATATTCAGCCAAACCCTCCAGCAGGGATTCCATAAGGATGCCGCTGGGATCGTCGGAAATGTTCTCCATGGCAGAGAGCACTTTAACACCGCAGTTTTTAAGCTGTCGCTTGTAAACGGCACTGTCGTAGCGGTCACGGGCAAAGCGGTCAAGAGTATAGACGATCACATAGCTCCAGTCGGATTTCTTTGCGTCGGCAATCATCTGCTGAAAGCCGGGGCGCTTGTCACTGGTGCCGGTAAGTGCCCGATCATCATAGACCTGAACGACACGCAGTCCATTGCGCTCCGCAAATTTCTCACAGGCTCGGGTCTGCTGCTCGATAGATACATCCCTCTGTGCATGGCTGGAGTACCGGGCATAAATGACAGCGTCTTGATATTCAGTTAAACCTTTTTGCGAAAGTGTGTTATAGGGAATATTGGTCATGTGATCGCTGCCTTTCTTAGTATGGTGATGCGTGGGGGTATGTCTGCCGGTTCGGTGCGCCAGCGCCGGATCGGTTATTATTTAGGAAAATCTTCTTTGCGGATTATGTCAGTATCAAGATTGCCGTTTGATACCGGCTCAAGCTGGATTGTCCAACCTGAATATCCTTCCGCATCCATGATAAATGAGAAGGTATCATCACACTTTTGGTAAATGGTTTTAGAACCAAAAAGATTATCTTTTCCATACCATATTTCCCCTGTGGCATAATAAATTTCATAGGTTCCGAGGGGAACATCAAAATTGACAGTATCTCCTCCGCATACATAGAATTCAAGCTTGGCTGAGGAATTTACCATATCCAGAATAAAGTAATAGCCGACAGTCCCGTACGTCTCAATTGTGAGAGGGGCTACACAATCATGAGACAATGTATTTTCAAAAACGTGACCGCTTATAGGTTCGGGAATCTTGATTAAGTCGGAATCGCTGGTTTGTGACGAATCAGCAGAGTCAATTAATGTACTGACATGTGCCACAATACCGATACAGATGTAGACTGCGATAACCAATACGGGAATTACTATATACCAAGATAGTTTGGAAGGTTTTTTGGAAGGTATGTTATGCTGAGCGCTAGATGTAGGTTTTGGAGTGCTGTTTTGTTGTGTAGCTGGGGAATGACTAACTGTCTGTGAAGGTGGCTTTTGAATATTTGAAAATAGTGATGTTGTGTACTTTGTAAGTTCTGTGACAGCAGTCATAAATTCCATAATGCGCGTAGGATCAGGGGGATCATTGGGTATATCCTCATCTTCCGGAGTAATGATAATGTCTGCGATACATAGAATCTCGGAAACACCTTCTTTGGTGAAAGGATCGACCTGTTCCACTGATAAATTCTGATACGCCAATCGCTGGTACTTTTTCAAGTCAGCAAGACGCTCAACATCAGACATGGAAATATCGTATAGCTGGGCCACAGTAAAAACATATTGCTCCTGGACATCGGTGGTGATACCGTTTAAGTCGAGAATGTCACTGACTGAGTACAAGAAAGCTGTCCAAAAGAAAGTGGTGTAATAAGAATTCTGAGGGGAGCCGGTTGCCTCGATATAATCAATTGTGGATTTCCATATCTTTTTGCACAACAGCGATGCTAGATCGAGTTTTGCGTTGTGCTGCGTAGGAGAATATGACATAGTATGCTCCTTATTTATCTAACAGTGCTGGTGAAGGCGACGGCCTTACCAAGGATACGGATGGCATTCATTTCTTCGCCCCAGAAAACGAGGGGACGGTACTGGGGGTTTTCCGGTTCCAGAGAAATGTGATCGTCAAAGAGCCGGATGCGCTTGAGTGTAGCCTCACCGTCGATCAGAACGGCAGCGATCTCGCCGTTCTCTACAGTGTCCTGCTGGCGAATATAGACCACATCGCCGTCGAAGATCCGTGCGTTGATCATACTGTCACCCTTGCAGGTGAGGGCAAAATCGGCATGGATGTGGGCAGGCATGTCCACATAATCCTCGATATGCTCCTGCGCCAGAATCGGTGCACCGCAAGCGATAGTGCCGATCAGTGGTATCTTGTTCAAGGTGGGGAGGGGGATGATGTTGTCGGGGATTGAGGAATCTGCGATAGAAATAGATTCATCATTGTCCCATCCCATAAGGTACCCGGGCGTAGTGTGCAACGCCGCGGCGAGTTTTGCGATTTTATCCCGGCGCATATTAGCAATTAAGCCGGTTTCCCACTTTCGTACGGTGCTTCTGCCAACACCAACTTGCTGAGCAATCTGCTCTAAGGTCAAACCATGCTTGGCACGCAAGGTGCGGATGCGGGTTGAAATGTTGTTTTCAATCAATTTATTCACTCCTTTATAGTGATCTAACTGGATTGTATCACAGATGTGTCTTATTTGCAACAACAAAATGAGCGAATACGAAAATTAAGTGTCGCAAAAGACAAAAAGGGGGTTGACAAATGGAAAACGGCTGTGTAAAATTAAAGTGTCCTTAAAGACACAAGCAAAAGGAGGTGCGAAATATGGATAAGAACAAGCTGTATTATCACATGGCCCAATGTGGAATCGGATGTCAGGAAATGTGCGAAAAGCTCAGCATGAGCCGCTCGGCATTCTACAGAAAATGCAATGGTATTTCTGAATTCACGCAGAGTGAAATCCAGAACATCGTTGATATTCTTCATCTTGATTCCCCAATGGGCATTTTTTTCGCGGAAAAAGTGTCCTAAAAGACACTGCTGTGCAAGAAAGTTTGAGGTGAGTGTATGGAGGGTGGAATCATGGATGGTGCATCGGTTGAAATGAAGACCACCCTGAGTGGTGGCGGAGAGCTGACCATTGCGGCAATGGATCAGTATGCGTACGCGGAGATCGGCCGCAAGACATATCGGTTTGTTCGGAGTATGATGCAGAACCCGGAGTACCGGGCGATGATCAAGGCCAGGGCGGCGCAGATCCGTGAGGAAGAAGCTTCCGCGCGTTGCTGCGCGGCGGTAAATACATAAGAAAGGAAAATCACTATGGAAGAAATCTACGAACTGGAAGCAAGGAAGCTGCAGGAGGCTGTGGCGGACGGCAAGGAGGTCAAGATCCACATTGTCAACGGCTACCGGATGGAAGCTGTGATTTTGGACTTTGACTGCAATGTGATCCTCTGCCGCAGCGGCGGCAAGGAGCGGATGGTATACCGTCATGCGGTGAGTACCATTAGCTTTGAGTAACGGAGGCCGCCATGGAGAAGAACATATCCGCAACGGATCGCGAGCTGGCCTTTGATTTTGAGGAAGGCTGCAAAATGGTGGTGGACCGGGTGCCGGGCACCAAAGGCTATGACTGCAACATAATGGCGACCACGGCTGTGGCGGCACTGAAGGGGTTGAGCCTGCTGACGGTGAAGCTTGCTGAAATCGTGGGCTGCAGTATAGAGGAAGTTCTTTGCAAGCTGGCAGTTGTACTGCTTACGCCGGATGAAATACCGGAAGGAGAGGGATATGGCAGCGAAGAAGGATAAGAAGCCGTCCAAGGCGCAGGAGCGGGTATTCTCCCGGTACGGTCTGGACAGTAGGTATTACGATATCGTGCAGGATCTGCCGAATTCCCTGATGGTCCGGGACAAGCGGACGAAGCAGGTGCGGATCCTCGAAAAGAGCAAATTCCCAGTCAGTTAAGAATTTGGAGGTACATATGCAGTTAGATACATTTATAGGAATCGCTTGCATGGTATTGTTCGTTATTTGCTGCGCGGGTTACCGCTACTTCAGCGAGAATGTGTGGCTGAAATGCTGAACAGGATCCTTGATGTGGTGATGCTGGTTGCCATTGTGATATCGGCAATCGTGTCAATAGATGTGGCGGGGGACATCCTGCCGGAGGACACGAGAGAAACGGTTTGCGCATCCACCACTGAGCCTGCGACCGGAGCAACCACGGAACCCGCGCAAATACCAACGGAGACAACAGAACCGGCTACAGTACCACACACGATACCGCCGGAGACAACGGAAGAACCGGAACCACCGGTGATGCTCTACGATGTACCGCTCAGCGAAGATCTGCAAATGTACATCATAGAACTGTGTGAGTCGAAAGACATTAATCCGGCGATTGTGATGGCGATGATCTGGCGGGAATCATCCTTTAGGGCATCGGTAATCGGTGACAACGGTAAATCCTTTGGATTGATGCAGGTTCAGCCGAAATGGTGCATGGAGGAGATGTGGATGCTCGGTTGCATGGATCTGTTGGACCCTTATCAGAATGTGATGGTGGGTATTACGATCCTTGCTGAGAAGCTGGAGTGGTACGACGGTGACATTGCGAAGGCGGTAACAGCCTACAATGCGGGGCACTACAAAGGCGTGATAACCGACTATGCCAAGGATGTGCTGGAGAAGGCGGAGGACCTTGTGAGCAACGGGAGATACCCGGACAAGTGACAAGGAAAGGATGGAGGTCCAATATGGAGAGCACAACCGCAACTGCTGTCAAGGCGGTGGATGAAGCTGGCTATGTGATTCCCTACGAGATGGCGGCCAGAATCGGAGGCAAAATGCCGGAGGGCTTAAGCATGGCAGATCAGGTTTTGTTTTTGGGACTGCGGATGCTGCATGGAAGCTGCCGACTGAAGATCATCAGCGAGGATCAGTCCAACAAAGAGAGAAACAGTCTGATTCACAAATGCGAATACTTCCGCTTCCGGGATGAGCTGAGCAGCCACTGGGAAAGAAGCCTTCGCAAAACGGAGGCAGCAAGAGCTGCCTACCGGAAGGAACGGACACTGGAAAATGCCGACCGCCTGCTGGAAGCGGTGGAAGGAAGATAAATAATTTTGGAGGCTTGATATGGTAATCAATGAAAAGGCCCTGGTAAGCAGGATGAAAGATGCTTACAAAACCTACGGTTATACCGTGGCGGTGGAGGAGGACCGGATGTATCTGAGCAACGGCTTTTGGCTGGCGGAGATCAACACGGATAATGTACCCGGTGAGATCCTAGGCATGTTCGGTGAACACATACGGGATATTCCTAAGAATGGTGATGCCTATAAAGTAATCAAAGATAAGACCGGGCCTATCGTGCAGAAGCGCATCTTGGAGGATGCTCTTGGCGCGGTGAAGAGTATGTACAGCCAGCGGGAGAAGGCCTATGAAGGTATCCTGCCAGTGCAGATGCGCAAGACTAATCTTACATATGATGGCTGTAGAGTGTGGCAGGCCGCTTGTGTCGGGGATATCTATATGATCGACCCAAGGTATGCGGCAATGATCGCCAACACGAAGGATGTAGTGCAGGTCGGCGAAGGCATCTATGCGGAGGGCGAGACAAGCAAGCTTTGGATCCTGCGGGTGAACAAGAAGGAGGACAAAGTCTATGTGGAACACCTGCAGCAGATAGCTTGGGTCACAGAGTAAATTAGATCGAATAACAGGAGGTACATATGGAAAAGGAAACATGGAAGCCCGATGAAGCCTGGGAAGGCGAGGTCTTGGAGCGAATGGTCGAGGAGAGCGAGGAAAAGGATCTTCTGGATCTGGCGCAGGATGCGGCAATCAAGCTGGCGGCAGCTCTGGGCGATGTGCGGCACGGTCTGGAGTTTGAGGAATTCGAAGCCCCGAAGTACGAAGCTGAGATGTTAGTTCGGAAGATTGGGAGAATGGCGGTACTGCTGGATGCGTTGCAGCTTAAGTACGGGGACGCGGTTGAGGAAGAGATCACCTTCCTGCAGGATATCGAGACCGCATTGGAATAAAAAGGGCGGTGCCCCCACCGACCAAAGTTAGGGCACCGCACAATTCACAAATACAGCCGTAAGGAGCTGTGACTACATTATAGCACACGGCTCCTTTTTCGGCAAGTACGAAAAATGGAGGATGTTTATGATCACGATGAATAACTGGGCAACCAAAGCGATAGAAAAGCTGAAGGGTGAACGTAAGTCGGTATCCGGGCAGAGGGAAGAGATTATGGCTGAAGCAGTAATTACGGCAATCAAGGACTTCTGTGTACAGGATGAGAAGTTTGCGCAGGCTGTTGTTCAAGGCGGTACCTTTGCTGACTGCATGAAGGCGGTTGCCAAGGATGTTGGAAGATCCATTTCAGATATTGACGCCTACAAGAAGGCGGTCCGGTTCTATTTACCGGAAGCAAAGGTAAAGATGCAACTTGCTATTGAATTGACAGGTAATTCCGCTGATGAAAATAAGCCAACAGCCGAGCCGGTGACAGAGACGCAAAAGCAGAATATGATACTGGATCTGGCTGATTTCTTTAACTGAGGTGGGAAGATGCTAATCAAGAAAGAATTGGCTACTATTGCTGTGCTTAAGATTCCGGAAGTAAAAGACAAGAAGAATCGAACATACAGATATGCGGCTGCAGCGGAGGTCTTTGAATTACCCAGAACCGGCAAGGTGCTGGTGGTGGATGCTTTTAATCTGAGAACCAATAAACTGGAAATGCGGTTTTTCTCAGACGGAAAAACATTTGTGACATGCAATGAATGGCCCGCCCAGGCATGGGGAAACAGAAATCCTGCAAAGCTCGATTGGTATTCCCATTTTTATTCGGATCCGTCCGATGATGAATTGGTGATTTCTATTCTTGGACAGCCGAGAAGCTGGCACCAAAATGTTAGCTCCGTAGTGGATGATTGGATATCTGACCTAAATTGGGTGAAAAGGAAAAAACGGTGGCAGGCGGAAGCGGATTTGAAAAAGAAACTGTTTGGAATGTACTCAAAGATGCCGGAAAAGCTGCCTGAATACTGTGACGAAAATGTATTTTCAAACGGATATCTTTTCTTCACCAAGAAGGGCAAGGATGGTCGGCGGAAAGCCAGATGCGGTGTATGCGGACACAGCTTTGAACCCAGTTACGATGTAAAGCATGGACGGCACGGGCACTGTCCAGCCTGTGGAAGACGTTCCATTTACCATGCGGAATGGATCAAGAGAGGCGAGGGAGATGTAGGTAAAATATGCATTGCTGAACGAACCGATGGAAACTTGTTGCTTCGGTGGGTAAGTGTTCACAGAGACTTCCATTGGCCCGACTTTAAGAAAAAATACAGTTTCTTTGATAATGCCTACAACATGCACATCAAAACAGAAAAAGGCACAACCCTGTACAGCTACTACTTGAGAAGCGGTGGTTGGTACCGAAGAAATAACGGTAGTGTGTGCGAGGATGCATCCTTTGTATACGCGGATAACCTGAATGAAGCTTTCGGAGAAAAATACTACGGCGTTGACCTGCAAGCAGTCATTGCCGAAAGCGGATGCAACATGAGATTCGGCAGATTACTGAACAATCTGGTTATGTATCCGGAAATGGAATACCTTCTGAAAGCTGGTTTGACGGCACTGGCGTATCGAGTTAGTGAACTCGTAACAGAAGACCGACCGGAAAGGCCGTCGTTCAGAAGCTTACTGGGAATTGATAAACAATTGCTGCCTGTATACAGAAGCATGAATATCACTTTGGAGGAACACCGGATTATTCAGGCTTACGGAAAGTGGGTCAGTGAAGAGAATGTGGAGGATTTCCGCATGCTGAATATCAAAGGATACCAAACAGATGCGGTAATCAGCGTGATGAAGAATATGTCTATTGAGAAGTTCAATAACTATTTTCACAAACAGTACATTCAACATCCGAAGGATACTGTTGATCACCTTGTGACCCAGTACAGGGACTATATCGAAATGTCTACAGTATTGGGCGTGGACCTTTCTCACAAGTCGGTTCGGTACCCAAAGGATATTACGGAGGCACATGATAGGCTGCTACAGCTGTTCGACTCAGTAGGTAACGAGGAAGTTGATGCGGCGTTTGCTAGAGTTACGGATCCGGTGGTAGAGGACATGGGCATGTATTCTTATGAGAGCAAAATGTTCTGCATTATCGTTCCGCAAAGCCGAAGTGAGTTTATTGCGGAAGGTCAATCTTTGAATCATTGTGTGGGAAGGTTTGCTCAGTACTACAACAACCATGTAGCGGGCACAAAGATGATCTTCTTTGTGCGCCGCGTGGAGAACCGCGGAAAACCATTCTTTACCATGGAAGTGGATATGAAAACATTCAAGATCCTGCAGCTTTATGGCTACGGTGATTGTAATGCCCAAAAGCATGTTAAAAGGTTTGCGGAAGGATTTGTAAATGCCCTGAAAAAGAGCAAAGAGAAAGGAAAGAAAACAGCATGAACGAAATAATTACCGCGCGGGATATTGAGATGGTCACCAGTGATATCAAGTATGCCCAGCGGCAGGGTGCACGGCAGCTGCTGAGCAATCTCATTGAGATCGGGCGTCTGCTGGTGGAAGCCAAGAGCATGGTTAACCATGGTGAGTGGGGCAGATATCTGGAGGAGCGGGTGGATTGTTCCCAGTCTACTGCCAACAATCTGATGAAGCTGTATCAGGAGTACGGCGATAATCAGGAGAGCTTCTTCGGAACACTGCAAAATTCCCAAGCGTTTGGGAATCTTTCGTATACTCAGGCATTGGCGCTGATCGCTCTGCCTGCAGAAGAACGGAAGGAATTTGTTGAGACCCACGATGTGGCGGATATGTCTACCCGTCAGCTGGAGCAGGCCATCAAGGAGCGAAACGAGGCACTGAGTGCAAAGGCCGAAGCGGAGGAGCATCTGGACCGTGCCGGTGACAAGCTGCTGAAAATGGAGCAGCAGAACAAGAGCCAGCAGGAGCGGATCACCGCCGCCGAGCAGGACCGGGACAAGGCCCAGAAGGGAGAAAAGACCGCTCTGGAGCAGGTGGACAAGCTGAAAAAGAAGCTTGAGAATGCCAAGAAGGCTGAGAGCGCTGCGAAAGAGGAGCTGCAGAAGGTGAAGGATCATCCGGAGATCCCGGAATCGGTCATGGAGGAAATGCGACAGCAGGTGGCGGCGGATGCGGCCAAACAGGCGACGGAAGATCTTCAGAAGCAGCTGGAAGCTGCCCTGCAGAAGGCGGAAACGGCCACGGCGCAGGTGAAGGCTGCGGAGGAGAAGCTGAAGGCCGCCCAGAAGGCGGTGCAGATGGCAAACCCCGATGTGGCGGCATTTCAGTCACTGTATGTTCAGCTGCAGGATACATGGAACCGCACGTTTGACGCCTATCAGAAGGTGTGCATTGCGGATGAGAATTCCGCTGCCGGCTGCCTGCGGGCACTGAATGCCGCGATCAGTAAGTTCCAGGGCGATATCACACCGGAGGAATAAGGAAGTGTACTTCTTCTTTTATGAGGAGGAAAGCAAACTCGTATGGCGGCAGTATATGGAAGAACTGGGGATCCAGAAAGCGATCGACAGCCTGAAGGCTAAGGGACTGCCCTGTGAATGGCCGGAAAAGGTAGTGGATCTGAATGACCCGGCAACACTGAAAGCAACCGTTACGGCAAGCCTGTATAAGAGCCAGTGCCCGCATTACGGTGGGTATTGGCTCTGCGGAGGCACCGGAAGTGTGGAATGTGCCGCCGCAGGTGAACTGCTGCCGGGAATCGTATGGTATGAAGTTTGCTCAAAAGAGCATTGCAAATGTCCGTTTTATAAAACACATATCAAGGAGGATAAACAATGAAAGACTACATCGTGATCAACGGCGTGACCTATGATTTGGTCAAGCGGGAAGAAGCTGTAGCGGCGCAGAGCAAAAAGCTCGCCGATGCGGCGGCGGGGGACACCGTTAAGATCGGCAGCAATGAAATGATCGTGCTGGAGCACGTGGGTGCGGCCACTCTGCTACTGCGTAAGGAATCGCTGGGGGAGATGGCCTTTGGCGAAAACAACAACTACAACGGCTCCGATGTGGACGCGTTTTGTAACGAGTTCGCGGATGAGATCGCCGGTATTGTGGGAGAGGATAACATTCTGCCGCATGAGGTGGATCTGACCTCCGACGACGGTCTGAAGGATTACGGCAAGATCCAGCGGAATGCATCCCTGCTTACGGCGGATCTGTACCGCGAGTATGTGGCCATTCTGGACAAGTACAAGATCGATGCGTGGTGGTGGCTGGCAACGTCCTTCAGCACTCCCGCCCATGACGATGAGCGCTGGGTAAAATGCGTTTCGCCGTCCGGCTTCATCGGCAACTGCGACTATGACTACGGCAACCGCGGCGTTCGCCCGTTTTGTATTTTAAGATCTTCTATCTTTGTATCTGACTGAAGGAGGAAAAACCAATGAGCAACACAGAGACCAAGACAGCATACCCCAAGGTGGCAGGCTTCCCGGGAGTCACCGACGGTGAGACATTCCAGCTCGCCGGCATCGAATTCATCAAGTTCCCGGATGTGAACGGTATGACGCCGGTGATCACAAGAAACGTGCAGTTCTACTCCCGCTTCGGTGACAACAACGATCTGCGGTCGAGCCGGGTACTGGAAAGAATGAAGGCGGAATTCCTGCCCAAGATCGTGGCGGCAATCGGTGAGGAAAATGTCTGCACATTCCGGACGGATCTTACCACCCAGGATGGCCTGAAGCCTTACGGCGTTATGGAATCCAAGATCAGCCTGCCGACCATGGACTTCTACCGGGCAAATGTTGAGATTTTCGATAAGTACCCTGTTGACGCATGGTGGTGGTTGGCAACACCGGAATCCGCAAAGCCCCATGATGATCCGTGGTGGATCCTTTGCGTTTCGCCGTCCGGCTACTTCGACAGCCGCGACTACGACTGCAACTACGGCGCCGTGCGCCCGTTTTTATTCTTAAATTCTTCTATCTTTGAATCCTCCGAGGAGTAATTCATGGCGGAGAATGACCTGAAGGTGATCGTCAAGGCAAAGGAACTGGCGGTCCATTCGTTCAAATTGACGTCAAACTGCAATCGGTATCCCAAGAAGTACCGGCACTCGCTGGTGGACCGGATCCAGATCAAGAGTTTGGATATCTACGACACACTGCTGGAAGCAAACCGGATCAACAATGTGACCCACAAGCGGGAACGGTGCGAGACCATCACCAAGGCAATCACTTACTGCGATGAGCTTCTTTTTTACATAGAGCTGTCCATGATGCTGGAGCTGCTGAATGACAAGTCGGCGGAATACTGGTCAAAGATGGTGCAGGATGTGAAATACATGTCCATCGCGTGGAGGACAAAGGAGCGGCAGTAAGATATGCAGGCTGTGCGTTGTATTTTTCCTTTGCGTTTCGCCGTCCGGCTACATCAACAACAACGACTATAACTACAACAACAACGGCGTTCGCCCGTACTGGTGGAATGTTCGACAGAGTAGGCTTCAGCCGAAATCCATACGCCACATCAAAAGAACGCACAACCTTTCCACACTGTGGATAAACAATATAAGGACTTGCTGTATGACCGATTTCGAGAAAGTAGTGGATTTTCACAATATGTACCGTGCCTTCCGTAAGGCAAAATGCGGGAAAGGCTTCAAGAAAAGCGCTGCACGGTTCGATCTGGCAGCGCTGGACGGTGTAAACACGCTGATCACGCAGCTGCGGGATAAGACGTACCGGGTCTCCGGTTATTCGGAATTCAAGGTATACGAGCCGAAGGAGCGGATCATACAAACCTCTTCTTTCAAGGATAAGGTCATACAGCACAGTCTGTGCGACAACGTGCTTTTGCCCCGGCTGGAGCGGGTATTTCTCTACGACAACTGCGCCGGCCAGAAGGGGAAAGGCACCTTATTCGGCCTTGACCGGCTGAGCGAGCAGATGCAAAAGTTCCACAGCCGGTACGGCGTGGGAGGGTATATCCTCAAGTGCGATATCCGGAAGTTCTTCTACAGCATATCCCACGAGCAGCTGAAGGATATCGTGCATTACCATTTCGGCTACGATCCGGATATCTGCTGGCTCTGTGATCTGTTCATCGACAGCACGGAGGGCAAGGGCGTGCCGCTGGGCAATCAGATCAGTCAGGCATTCGGCCTTATGTACCTGGACAGCATAGACAAGCTGATCTGCCACGAGCTGGGGATCGAGTACTACGGCAGGTATATGGACGACTTCTATCTGATCCATCCAAGCAAGGAGTATCTGCAATACTGCCTGCAGGTCATAACGGAATACCTGCAAACACTGGAACTGGAACTCAACGGCAAGACGCAGATATTCCCGTTCAAAAACGGCGTCAGTTATCTGGGATTCCATACATACATCACACCGGAGGGTAGGCCCATCCGGAAGCTGAAGAATCAGAATAAGCGAAATGCGCAGCGGAAGTTCCGCCGCATGGCAAAGCTGGTGGCGGAAGGGAAGCTGCTGGCAGAGAAATTCCAGGCATCCTACGGTGCTTGGAAGAACCATATCTCCCATGGAAACTGCCACAAGCTGGGCGTGGCCATGGATGAGATGTTGAATGAAATCATGAAAAATGGGAGGGAAGCAGGTGTCAAATGAAAAGCGGCTGATTGATGCTAATAAAGCGCAAGCGGTACTTTTGAATATGGCTGCACATCTGTTGGAAGCGGGAAACCCTGAAATGGGTGGCGCTGTTGGGTATGCCGCAGAAGTAATCGGCAAACAGAAAACAGTGGATGCCGTGGAAGTGGTGCGGTGTAAGGATTGCAAGCACTGGAACAATCCTTATTGTAACCATTCGGAAAGTACGATGTTAGATACACAAGAAAGCAATTTCTGTTCCTACGGAGAAAGGAAAGACAATGGTTAATACAATGTATTTCGTTCAATGTAAAGAATGCGAAAATTGCTCCAAGAATTCGTTTGGGTATTTTTGCGATGAGCATATCCACGAAATCGACAACCCAGAAGTGGATGGTTGTACATGGGGGAATGAGAAGGTGACTGACAATGAGAGAAAAGCTGATTGAGTTGATGTTCGTGGGGCAGGTACTTGCAGATGCAATGTGCGATAAGCAAGAGGAATGCGATAAATGCCAATACAACGCACCGAACGCCTGCCGATGTGGCTTTATCGCCGACCACCTGATTGCCAACGGTGTCACGATCCAGAAGTGGATTCCTGTGACGGAGAGGTTGCCGGAGAAGGACGGTATATATTTGACTTGCAACAAGAAGAAAGAATATGAATTCCACTTTTTCCAAATAGGGAAAAGAATGTGGCCAGCGGTTTGGGAAGAAGATGGGGTTACTCATTGGATGCCACTGCCAGAGCCGCCGAAAGAGAATGAAAAATGAAGTGCCCAGCGTGTAAGGGCCTGAATGTGTTTGTAGTGGAATCACGGCCACAGGAGGGCGTTGTGAGAAGACGGCGGGCGTATAACGACTGCGGTACCCGGTTCAGCACCGTTGAAATTATGGCGGATGAGCATGCAGATCTGGTAAAGGTCAAGAGCTGCGTGGACTATCTGTTGGGAAATGCGGAAAGGGCCAAAGCGAATCCAGATGGATATGTAAGCAATTCCCGAATAGGGATGCAAATAAAACTTAGGAGGAAATCAATATGAAAAAGTTACTCGCAATTCTCTTCGTTCTGGTGATGGTGATCGGATTGCTGGCTGGATGTGGCAACCGGCAGATCCTTGACACCACATACACCTTCGACCGGGCAATTATCGCTCTTCCGGATGGAAGTGTGGTATCCGGTGAAGTGCAGTCGTGGAAGGATTATGATGATGGAGACCAGATTCAAGTTAAAATTGATGGGGTCACATATCTGGTACATTCTTCTCAGATAGTACTGATTGCTGAATAAGGAGGAAAACAATATGCAGAACATGAGAACAATGGAACTGCGGGACACCGCAGAAATGATGAAAAGTGCAGACTACAAGGAGCGCTTCAAGGCTGAGTATTATCAGACCAAGATCCGCTATGAGAAACTGCACAATATGTGCATCAAGTATGAGGCCGGTACTCTGGACTTCGCGCCCACCTGCGAACTGTCCCTGCTGAAAGAGCAGAAGGCTGCCATGGGCAACTACCTGCGCTGCCTGGAAGTTAGAGCGGAGATCGAGGGGGTAGTATTATGAATGAGAAAGATTTTGCTGCATTGTGCAGAAAGACCGTGGCGGAGTACGCGAACGCCCACTTGGACAAGAGCGACGGAAAGCAGATCACGGAGGATGATGTGTTCATCGTATGGATGTGTAAGACCCTGCAGAACAACAAGGCACTGGTGAGCACGACACTTTTTGACGGAATGTACTATGAGCTGACCTACAACGGCAACAAGCGGGAGCTGTATGTGGATGCCTACAAGAAGTGGGAGAATTTTACGGTAGTGGTATAAGACTGGAGGAATGAACATGAGCAGCAAAGTACCGGACAAGCTTGCACAGGACGCGATGGCGGCTTGTGCTGCAGGAATGTCCTACGGGAAATGGAAGGCGCTGCAGGGCGTGAACAAGGCAAATGAGGGCGCGCATGCGGCGCAGACCGGGAAACGCTGCGCATGGTGCGGCTGTCTGATGCCGGAAGATACACGGACAATTTGCTGCAGCGAGGAATGCAGAAGAAAACGCCATGCAGAGCGCTGCCGTCTGGCTTACCACCAAAAGAAAACTACGGCGACAGACGGAGAGCGGGGTGATCGGATTGAGCAGGAAACTGCCTGAGGATTACGCCATCGATGCCCTATCGCTGGAAGCGGAGCGGCGCAGCAAGGTGCTGGGCCGGCCCTACAGCTACGGGCAACTTGTGGCGGATACTACGATTGCGCAGCGGCAGGAGATCGCGGAGGAATACCGAAGGGGATCCGGCCGCAAGAAGGACAGGACCGCAGAGCGATACATACCAGTCAATGACAATGAGGATCTAAAGAAGGTCCGGGAGAAGACACTGGAAGAACAGGACGAAACGGAAAAGGCCGGGGAATAGTCCCCGGCCGGAGCCATAGGTGAGGAGGTGCGGCAGTGGCGCAGGTATACCGATATAAGAAGGCGTTGGGGGTCGATTACGACACACAGGGGTACATCTACTTTCTGTCTCGCCGGTACCGGAGACTGAGTATTGAGGACAGAAGGCAGATCAGAAATGTATGCTCAGAAGCCGCAGGCGTCTACCACAAGGCTTTGCTTGAATTTGTGACGACGGATGCCGACGAGGAAATGATCTGCGCCAGACACTACATAAGCGCCTCTACACTAAAACGAATTGTGCGAAGGTATTACCGGATCTTCGCGGATAGGATTTGATTTTGCATGGACTGCACCGGCTTTCCGGTGCATCCCCTGGAAAACCAAATACCTCAAAAAAACATTCGCGCGCGCCCGCGCGAATTGGGGCTCGGTAAGGGCCTAAGTAATCAACCATTTTATATAGAAGCATGATCCAAGAGCGGGAAGGAGCGAATATTATGGCACGCAGCAATGAGGACGGATACTATGTGATCCGTACATATGAGGCAGGACCCATCGGAGATAAGACAAAGTTTTTCGTTCCCGGGAAAAAGCCGGAAGGAAAGCTCAGCCGCAGGCAGACCAATGCGATCCGGAAAGCAGAGCAGAATGAATACTCCGCACAGAAGGCGCTTGCCCGGGGGATCAATGCCAATTTCAGAACCGGAGATCTTCTGATGGGTCTGGATTATAACGACAAGGGGTTGCAGAGGGTAATTGACTGGGGAAGGGACAATGGATTGCCGGTGGACTCTGCAGACGAGACGCAGCGGCAGGACGCAATTTGGGAAGCAGCATCCCATGAACTGGAGATCGCGCTGAGAAGAGTCAAGAACAGGCTGAAAAAACAGGGATTGGAGCTAAAGGCATATTACTGCACATCGGACATGGATGGAGAAACCGGAGAGATCGTCCGGGTGCATCATCATCTGGTGGTTAACAAGGGCGTAGAGAATGCATTCGTGGAAGCATGGGAGAAGTTTGGTCTTGGCGGTGTATCCTGGACACCGTTGCGGGCAAACCAAGTAGACCGGACGCCAATTGCAGAGTATTTCATCAAGCAGGTGCGCAGGATCCCAGATGCCAAGAAGTACCGCTCCACCCGCAATCTTGTACGGCCGAAGCCGAAGAACCGGGTGGTGTACACCGACAATGAGCTGATGGTGCCTAAGGGTGGCGTGCTTGTATACCGTCAGGAGTATCAGAACAGACTGGGCGTCGTGACCGAGTACGGGAACCGCCAGGCACAGTACATACGCTATGTTTTACCGGGAGCTGCGGCAGCAATGCATCATCCGCCGGAAAAAACGCAGGAATAACACAAAGGCACATCCATGTCAGCCGGCATGGGTGCCATTGGCATGAGAAAACAGGCCGGAGGGCCTGCTTTTTTTATGCGCAGGGGGCGAGCGGGAAAGTTGACACCTAGGATGCATTTTTTTCTGCTAGGCTAGATATACAGGAAATTTCCGGGAAGGAGGAAAACGCAATGGGAGCACCGAAGAAATACACACCGCAGAGCCTTCACAGGGCTGTGGAAAAGTATTTCAAGAGCATCACCAGAGAGGTGAAGGTCACGGAAAAGAAGCCGACAGACCGGAAAGATGAAATGGGGCACACGATCTACGAGGATGTGCCGGTGGTGAACCGGTTGGGAGAAGAGGTCGTTGTGACGGAGTATCTTGTACCGCCGACGGTGCTTGATTTAAGCGCTTTTCTCAATATCCACCGCAGCACATGGGACAACTACTGCGACCATGAGCAGCACCCGGAGTTTTTCGACACGACAGAGCGCGCGATGGGGCGCATACACGCATATCTCGCGCGGGAGAGCCTGACCCGGCAGGGCAAGGACCTGAAGGGCGTGCTTTTCAACCTTGAGAACAACTTCGGCTACAAGGAACGGCTGGGAATCAGCAATGACAGCGTGGAAGAATACCTGCGCAAGCTCAGTCAGAGCGGTGAAGGGGTGCAGCAGTTTTGAATCTGCTTCTGAACTGTCTGCTTTACATCCAGCACTTTCTGAAGATCATTGACAAGAAATCCAGCATCATATCGCTGATCCTCAATGAGCCACAGCTGCGGCTGTACCGGGTGATCAAAGAGCGATGGGAGAAACGGCAGCCGGTGCGCATCATCATCCTGAAAGCCAGACAGATGGGCTTCTCGACACTGACGGCGGCGATCATCTTCTGGATGGCGGCCACGGCCTGCAATGTAAGAGCAATGCTGGTAGCCCACAAAGACGAGGCGACAAAGAACCTGTTCCAGATGATGAAGCGGTTCTATGAGTATCTGCCGGATCCGCTGAAGCCGATGCAGAAGGCATCCAACGCACAGGAGCTGGTATTTGACAAGCCGGCACGGTACCGTGGCAATGCAAAAGGGCTCGGCAGCTCCATCCGGTGCGCTACCGCAGGCGGCGAAGGCGTCGGTCGAAGCTACACCCTGAAGGCGCTGCATCTTTCGGAATTTGCGTTCTGGCCCGGGGACAAGCTTGCGACACTCATCGGCCTGCTGCAGGCGGTACCGGATGAGCCGGGAACGCTGATCGTGATCGAGTCCACCGCCAACGGCTACGACGAATTCAAAAAGCAGTGGGACGCGGCGGTCAAGGCCCAGAGGGAAGGTCGGGAAGGCTTTATCCCCGTGTTTTTCGCATGGTTCGAAATGAAGGAATACCGGCGGAAAGTGCCGGCAGGGTTCAAGCGAACGGACGAGGAAGAGCAGCTGGCAAAAACCTTCGGACTGGATGATGAACAGCTGTCGTGGCGCCGCTGGTGCATCGACAACAACTGTGGCGGCGATTTGAACAAGTTCCGTCAGGAGTATCCCGCAACACCGGACGAGGCATTCATTGCTACCGGTCAATGTGTATTTGACAAGGATGCGCTGGTGCTTCGCCGTGAGCAGGTGCGGGAAGTGCAATGGGAGCGGGGGTGCTTCCGGATCGAGTATGACGAAGCGGGAAAGATCAGCTCTTTCCGGTGGAGTCCGGACACAAAAGGTCCGATCCGCATTCGGGTGCATCCGGAAGAAGGAGTGCCATATGTGCTGGGTGGCGATACCGCCGGTACCGGCAGCGACTTCTTTGCTTCTCATGTGCTGGACAACCGCACGGGCGAGCAGGTGGCGGTGGTGCATCACCAATACGGCGAACGGATGTTCTCAGAGCAGATGTACTGCCTGGGCCACTACTACAACGAGGCGCTGGAAGGTATCGAAGTGAATTACTCCACATACCCGCAGATGTGTCTGGAGGAGCTGGGCTACACCAATTTCTATGTGCGTAAGCGGCTGGATACCTTTACTGGCGGACTGATGGACGCATTCGGCTTTGAGACCACAACCAAGAGCCGACCGCTGATCATAGACGGCCTGAAGGATGTGGCCAAGCAGGCGCTGGAAACCATATACGACTACGATACGCTGGGGGAAATGCTGACCTTCGTTTACAACGAAAACTGGCGCCCTCAGGCAGAGGCGGGAGAGCATGACGACCTTGTAATGTCTCTTGCCATTGCCCACTTTATCCGAAGTCAGCAGGCTGTGTCTGTGGCGGCAGTGTCCGACGGAAAGACGGTACAGTGGACAGAAGATATGTGGGAGGACTATTACAGGGCAAGCCCCAAGGATCAGGAGATGCTGATCCGGCTGTGGGGAGAGCCCGGGAGGTAAGAAGCTATGAGCAAAAAGAACAAGTGGAAGAAGCACGGAAAGCCGAAGCCGGTGGAGAAGGCAAAACGGTCCGGAAAGCTGGAGATCTGGCAGGAGCGGCTGAACCGAAGCGATACGGACTGGGGGCCGATGGTGGTCAAGATGGACCACCGGGAGAAGCTCTATAACGGAGATGAGACCCTGCAGCCGATCATCGATGGGGACAAGCCCAACGAGAAGGCGACTCATGTACGCAATATCATCTTTGAGAATATCGAAAGCAAGGTATCCTCCACCATTCCGCAGCCGAAGGTGACGGCGGTACGGCAGAAGGACGAGCCGCTGGCGGAGATCATCGAGAACTTTCTGCGAAACGAACTGAACCGGATGCCTTTTGAGCAGCACAACGACATGGGCGAGCGGACGGTGCCGATTCAGGGCGGTGTGCTTTGGATGATCGAATGGGACAACCGGAAGCGGACGCACCACACGGTGGGCGCTCTTGATGTGGGACTGGTTCACCCGAAGCAGCTGGCACCACAGCCGGGCGTGTATACAGCCGTTGAGGATATGGACTGGGTGATCATTAAGGTTCCAACCACCAAGGCGGCAATCAAGCGTACATATGGCATCGATGTCTACACGGAAAGCGAATCGGAGCCGGAGATCCGCGGTGTGGAGCATGCGGACAACAATGAGGACGCACTGACCCAGTATGTGGGCTTCGAGAGAAACGACGAAGGCGGCATTGACCGCTATTCCTGGGTCAATGACATTGAGTTGGAGGACTACAAAAATTATCAGGCACGGCGGCAGCCGGTTTGCAGGAAGTGCGGCAGGGTAAGACCCTTGCCGGGCCAGCTGCTTTCTAACAACGTGCAGATGCCCAACGTGGCGGATGCCGTAGCGGAAGAAGAAATGCTGCGTGAAAAGACAGCAGGCCGTCAGCTTGCGGCACAACTGGCGGCGCAGGCCATGGGCACACCCATGGAAGAACAGGCCTTTTTGCAGGGCATGGAGCTGACACCGGGCGAAGAACCGGAAAAGCGCTATGACGGCGGCCCATGCCCCTGGTGCGGCAGTGAAGACTGGGAGACCCAGGAAATGGAGTACGAGCAGGTGATCGTGCCGGTTCGCACGGCTGCCGGACGTGAGATCCCGGGAGAGCATCCCGGCTTTGACGATATGGGGATGCCTGTGATGGTGCCAACACTGGTGCCATTCTACAAGCCGGATGTCTATCCACTGGTGCTGCAGCGAAGCGTTTCCATCTACGGTCAGCTTCTTGGCAACTCTGATGTGGATGTGATCGAGGATCAGCAGAACACCACCAACCGCATCGAGAAGAAGATCATTGACCGGCTGCTGAAGGCCGGTACCCGTGTCACCCTGCCGTCTGGAACTAATTTCCGGATCGATCAGAAGGACTATGAAAAGTGGTACGTAACGAATCAGGCGGCAAAGAACATGATCGGCGTATACGAGTTCAAGGGCAATCTGCAGTTTGAACTGGCGTATCTGGCGCAGGTTTACGAGGAAGCACGGCAGATCCTTGGTATTACGGATTCGTTCCAGGGCAGAAAGGATCCTACGGCGACTTCCGGCAAGGCAAAGGAGTACGCGGCAGCGCAGGCTGCCGGACGGCATGAGAGCCAGCGGGTCATGAAGCAGGCGGCATATGCACAGATGTTTGAGCTGATGTTCAAGTTCCAGCTTGCTTATGCGGATGAACCCCGGCCGGTGATCTACAAGGATTTCAAGGGCGAGGCGGTCTACAAGGAATTCAACCGCTACGACTTCCTGGAGCAGGACGAAAACGGTCAGTGGTACTGGAATGATCAGTTCCTGTTCAGCTGCGATACCGCAGGACCTTTGGCAAGCAACCGCGAAGCTATGTGGCAGGAGACGCGAATGAACCTGCAGACGGGCGCCTTCGGCGATCCTAAGGACACGAAGACACTGATCCTGTTCTGGGGCAAGATGGAGCTGCTGCATTACCCCGGTGCCGGCGATACCAAGAAGTATCTGGAAGAGCGGCTGAAGGAAGAGCAGGCGCAGCAGATGCAGATGATGCGTATGCAGATGGGTATGCAGGGAATGAATCCGGCCGGCGGCATGGGAGCGCCTGCTGCTTCGGCACAGCAGACATCAATGAATCCGTTATCTACCGCCATGTAGGCGGAGGATATAACCATTTTGCGAGAAAGGAGGCAGCGCAATGAGTAACAAGAGCGGCTATATCGGCCGGATCAAGAACGGCGGCACACAGGTCGTGAAGGCGCCCAATCAGGTCAAGGACCAGAAGAAGGGCGTTGTGAAGACCGGCAATGACCTCCGCACCGGCAAGAAGTAAGGACTTGCCAAACAATCCGCCAGTGTGGCGGCAACTACCCATGGAATAGGGGAAAAATCCAAACGCTTGGGAAAAGCGAAGGGGAGGATATATGTCCCAGATCACAGAAGCAAAATTATATGAGGCCTTCGGTTTAGGCGCACAAGCGCAGGAGCTCGCCGAACCTGCTGCCGAGCCTCAGGTGGAAGATACCGCATCAGGCGCACAAGTGCAGGAGGTCGCCGAACCTGCAGCGGAGGAAACCAATGTGGAGTCCGGTGTGAGCACCGAACCTGCCGCGGGAGAAGCGGATCCGGTAGAGCCGGAAAGTGAAGCGGGCAGCGACACCGGAAGCCACAAAAATGTGCAGACACCGGAGGAGCGGCGCGCAAACGCCGCACGACGGCGCCAGCAGGAGCAGCAGGCGGCAGTGGAGAGCGCTGTGGCGGCTGCCAGACAGCAGGAGCAGGAAAAGTATACTGCCCAGCTGAATCAGGTCTTTGCCCGTGCCGGTCTTGTAGACAGCGCAACGGGTAAGCCAATCACGAATTTGCAGGAATTTGAGCAGTGGCACAAGGGATTTACCGATGCAAAGCTACAGCAGGATCTGAAGAGCGGCAAACTGAGCAAGGAGACACTTGATCAGCTGATCAGCAATCATCCTGCGGTAAAGCAGGCGGAGCAGGTGGCAAGCCAGCTCACTGCCGTACAGGAACAGCAGAAGGCAGAAGCGGATAAGGCACGGATCGATGACCAGCTGGCAAAGATCGCGGAGCTGAATCCCAGCATCAAGGGTCTGCAAGATATTCTTCAGATGCCGACGGCTGCGGCATTCCGCGCCAATGTTGGCAAGGGCATGGACTTTCTGGACGCGTACCGGCTTGCCAATATGGATGCCATTGCCGAGGGCAAGGCCCAGCGGGCAAGACAGGCTGCGCAGACCAATGAACGCGGCAAAGAGCATCTGGTCTCCACCGGGAATTCCCGGGGCGCAGGGGCTGTATCGGTGCCATCTGATCAGATGCGGCTGTACCGCATGATGAATCCCAGAGCCACGGACGCGCAGATCCAGGCTCACTTTAACAAATATTTATCCAATCAAGGAGGTTAATCGTTATGTTTCTCCCTCACAAGAGTGACACCGGCACACATCAGCCTTGGGAATGGCTTCCCGCGGCTGCCGGTACATACAAGGTCGGTCAGCTGCTGAATGTCAGCGGCGGCCAGTTGGTGCCTGTGGAAGGTGCCAGCGCAACCACACCCGCATATCTGTGTCAGGCGGATGTTACCGTTGACGGCGGCAAAACCGTACCGGTTCAGCGGGTGACTGGTTCTTATATCTACGAAACCCAGCTCAGCGCTGCGGCAGAGGGTGCTGCGATCGGCGGCAAGCTGCGGGTAAGCGCAGGCGGTCTGCAGGCAGATGCCGGTGCAGCCGGTACCTTTGAGATCGTTGAGATCGAAGGCACTGCCGCAGGCTCCACTGTCCGTGGCCGCTTTAAGTAAGACGAAAGGAGACAGTAAATCATGGCAGGTATTATTTTTTCTGAAGGTTCCGGTGTCAACAATTCCATCTACGGCAACTGCCAGGCACCGATCCGGATGTTTGTAGAGAGCTACACCGAGGAGTGCGAAAAGAACAGCGCACTGAAATATCTGTTCAAAATGGGCACCTCTGACAACTACGGCGATCTGCTGACCGAGCTGACCGGCATGGATGGCTTTGATCCCGTCGGCGAAAACGGCCACTATCCCGAGGACAGCATGCAGGAGGGCAACCAGAAGCTGCTGGTCTATGAGACCTGGAAGAATTCCTTCTCCATTTCCGAGGAGATGGTCGAGGACTCCAAGATGCTGGATCTGACGCAGCAGCCCCGCAAGTTCGTCACCGCCTACAACCGGACCCGTGAGAAGTTCGGCGCTGCTCTCTTTGCCGGCGCGATCTCCGGCCAGAAGACCATCACCTACCGCGGCAAGGTGTTTGATGTCACCGGCGCGGATAAGCTGCCCGTGTTCCACACCCAGCACGCACCCATCAAGAAGGGTGCCAAGCAGTGCAATCTGTTCTCCAACGAGTTCAGTCTGGACGCGCTGGACAGAATGGAAGCAGCTATGCACCTTTTCAAGGGCGAGAACGATGAGATCCTGGATGTGTCTCCTGACACCATTCTGATCCCTGAGTACGCATCTCTGAAACGCAAGGTGTTCGAGGCTGTTGGTTCTGATCAGGACAGCGTTTCCAACACTCATGCGTTCAACTTCCAGTACGGCCGCTGGAATGTGATCATGTGGCCCTACCTGAACCAGTTCCTTGCCAAGGGCAAGAAGCCTTGGATCATGCTGGACAGCCAGTTCAATGAGAACTACGGCGGTGCGGTTTGGAATGACCGCGTGAAGCTGAAGATCAAGTCCATCATCGATGATGGTACCGACGCCAACCGCTGGAAGGGCCGCAGCCGCTTCAATGCCTGCTTCAACAACTGGCGCTTTGCCGCCTGTGGCGGTATGGAAGGCGGCGTGGATCTGGCCACGCTGGATCTGTAAGGGCGCAACTGCATAAACGCGATGGGGCATGGGCGTAATGCCCGTGCCCTTTCTGCGTGGAAGGGGGCAAATATGGCAACGATCAAGGAAATTATCGAACGGGTGGATGAGACGAAGCCCAACGATTTTTCGGAAAAGATAAAGCTGCGATGGATATCCCTGCTGGACGGCAAGGTGGCGGCAAGCGTGTACCTTCTGGACATTGCGGAAGCGCAGAAGCAGGCGTATGCATATCCGGGCGATTTGGAAAAGGAACCGCTGATCGAGTTTCCCTATGATGATCTATATGACCTGTGGCTGGGAGCCAAGATCGATTTTGAAAACGGCGAGTACAACAAATATCAGAACACGATGGAGATGTTCAACTCCCATTATAACGATTTTGTGCGCTGGCTTGCCGATACCTATGAGCCGTCCCAGGGAACAGGATGTACGATCAGCAGCAACCGGTACTTCATAAGCGCGTACGGCCTTGCAGTGAAGCACGGTTTTACCGGAACGGAAGAAGAGTATGTGCGGTCGCTGATTGGCGAGGATGGCGCAAGTCTGGTACTGCGCTACGAAGGCAATGTGATCCAGTGGCGGCAGGAGGACGATGCCCAGTGGATCGACCTGCTGGATATGGCCGACATTCAGGGTGCTGTGATCGCACAGACGATGGAGACAGCCACTGCGGCGGCAAGGGATGCAGTGAATGCGCGCAGTGCGATTCAGGATATGAAGGTCAGTGCCGAGACTCTGGCGCCGGGCAGCAATGCGAATGTTCAGAAGACGGAAACCGGCGGAGCGCTGGAGCTTCACTTCAGGATCCCGCAGGGCGCGGTTGGTCCGCAAGGCGAGGCCGGACCGCAAGGCCCGCAGGGTGTGCAGGGGCCGCAGGGTGAACGGGGTATCAACGGTGTGGCGGTGGAGGCAACCGGTTTTATTTCGTTCAATGTGACGGAGGACGGAATACTGCAGTGCATTTACAGCGGCGATGAAGCGCCTGATCTGTCCATCAATGCGGATGGACATCTGATTCTTGAATTGTAAGGAGGGCGAATATGCCTAGAGTTGATTTAGGAAAAGTGGTGGGCCCGCAGGGCCCACAGGGAATACAAGGTCCGCAGGGCCCACAGGGAATACAAGGTCCGCAAGGTCCTCAAGGCGCACCGGGTGCGGATGCAGTAATGGACACCACCCTATCTGTCGCGGGGCGGGCGGCGGATGCGGCGGCTGTTGGTGCGGCTTTGGCGCTTAAAGCCCCGGCTGGGTATGGTTTGGGCGGTGAAGCAAAAAAGCTGACAAGCGCAGACGATTTGAACAATGTATGGCAAAGCGGAAACTATTGGTGGGATTCGCATTTGCCTGCAAATGTTCCTATTTTTGATAAGTGGAATAATGGTATGTTTTCCTTCATGCGCGTAGATGGATTGGGGGACGGCGTATTTGTTCAAACTGTTTGGAACTATCACATAGATAACGCAGGGCAGTGCATGACACGTTACTGCACAGAGGAATGGGAGTGGGTTAACCCGCCCATGGTTCCAGGCGTGGAATACCGCACAACGGAGAGGTGGAACGGCAAGGCTGTTTGGACTGCTTTAATTAACCTTGGACAGCTGACAACCGGCAAACTTAAAGTAGACACAGGCATCAAAGTAACAAACCTTATCCAGCACAGTGGAACCGCAACAGGCAGTTGGAGCAAAGTCTCTCTTCCTTCCCTTTATACTTTAGATACGATAGATTCCTGGGGACAATGGATCGGTACAGATACATCCAATAACGGCACAGTGGAATTGACTGCGTATCGTGGTTCCTCTTATAGCTCAGCAGCCACCATATATTGCCAATTGTGGTATACAAAGGACTAAGGGGGCAAAACAATGAAAGTTATTAAATACAAATACCTGTCTGCTGAAATCAAGCGTGGCACAGAGGAAGAACCAATTATTGAGCAGATTTTCCTTGAAAAGTCTATGGATTGGAACGAAGCCAACGAGGAAATCGCCAAGCGTGAAGCCTACAACGGTGAGTACACCATTGAGGACGATGGACAGCCGGAGCCTGTGGCAGAGCCTACCACAGACGAAATCCTTAACGCTATGCTGGGGGTGATGTGATGAACAAGTTACAGGCAGCAGAACAGTTCCGCAAGGCTGTACAGTTATTCGCCGCAAGCCTAACTGACGAACAGGCGATGGAGATCGCCACGATCTACGACCCTTGGGCGGTTGGTAAGTCCTACTCCGTGGGCGAGTTCGTGACCTATGGCGAGAACAGCGTGGGTGACCCTCAGCTTTACAAGGTGGTGCAGGCGCACACTTCACAGGCTGACTGGACGCCCGATACCGCAGTTTCTCTGTTTACGGCAATCGGTCTAGACGAAAAGGGTTATCCCGTCTGGAGCCAGCCTACCGGTGCCCACGAT